>JASGFV010000074.1:0-14583 GCA_047605365.1 Gordonia sp. (in: high G+C Gram-positive bacteria) | reverse complement strand
ATCAATCCGAAACGGCACGGGCCGACAGGTCACCCCGATGAAACATCGAGGCTAGGCCTCAACGAAGGCTCCTTCGTTCCCCGCGCGCTACATCTCGCGGAACTCACGTTCAAAATGTGATTCGACCGCCGCGCCTCCAGCGGGAGCCACAGCAGAGACGCCAAACTAGGAACTACTCGAGAACAGGAACAGGACGATCGCCGACCGGAATCAATCCTCGCTGCCAGTTCCACACCCTCTGCGCGGCCCTTCTCCCTGGCATCCCGCCCCGACGCCGGCCGTCGCCTACACAGACGTCCGATCACAAACCAAGAAACACCCCGGTCAAGCGGCAGGAGACATCCCGCTGCTGCCAATCGGAAAACACTTGGCCCCAGCCGTAGCCGGCAACCCGACCATCAGCTCGCTACTGGGTCTGGGAGGATCAACGCAGGGACAAATCGGACCGTCGCGTTTGGTACTCATTCACGACAGCTCGAGTCCCCGCACATACCGCTTCGCCATGAACGTGCCTCAGGGCGGCCACACCCAGGTCAATCCCGACGGATCGGCGACGGTGTGCGACGGGGAGGGAAAGCTGCTCAGACGGGTTGCCCGGCCCTGGGCCTACGACCGCACAGGGAAACCCCAAAAGACTTGGTACGAAGTCGGTCACAACGGTGACCTGATTCAGCACATATCGCCTACGGCGAACGCTCTGTTTCCAATCCTCGCCGATCCTACCGACGAGGAGATCGCGGCCGCGCAGCTAGCAGCCTCGATGACACCCGCTGGACCTGCTGTCGCCGCTGCCGCAGCCGCGACAGCCCAGGCACAGAATGAACCCACGCCTACACAGCTACCCCCAGCGTATCCGGACTCCGGCCTGCCCGCTGGTCCCCAAACTTTCGGTGGCCCAGAGCCTGCCGGACCGCAACTGTCCGATTCTCCCGGAACCTGGGAATACAAAAAGAAGCATGGGCTTCCATACACAGTCACGCAGACCGACCCGGACACCGGAGCGGTCTACACAGAGACTGGTGATGGCAAGGGGCACATAGACATCAAGCAAGGTCCAGCTGTCGCGGCCGCCGACGACCCTGGACCCTACTGGAATGAAGACGGCACAGGTTGGGTCCGTGGTCAAGACGGCCAGCTCATGACCGCGCGCCGATATACTGAAAACGCCGGAAACCCGGTGCTCGAATCAACGGATCCGACGTCAGGAAAGAAAACTGTCCTATCGATCGGAGAATACGGATCTCAGGTTGCCGATGTCTTCGACAAAGACGGAAAGAAGATCCTTCACGAAGAGAGCTATGCGAATCCGGATGATCCTGAAGCGGGCACTACGATTCGTCGAGAGGACTACGAGTCCGGAGAACGGACGATCCTCAACTACGACAAGGACGGCAAGCTTTACAACAGCGCCTATACCGACAAGGACGTAAATGTCCTACTCAAACCTGGCGGCACCCTCGTGGCTACTCTCATAAATCCGGATGCCGACTATGACTTTAAACAGATCGCCCAGTCAGTCCCGCAGGAGTTTGGCGACGCCAGCAACAACCAGCCGATCATTATAAATCGGGGCGACGAGCAGTTAATAGCACACCCCGACGGCAGCACCACTCTGACGGATTTCAAGAAGGACCGATCACGGTACTCGAATCCGAAAGACCCAGGAGCGGAGAAGATAACTCACGCAGATGGTCGCCCAATCGAACCAGGCGAAGCATACGTCGAGGCTGTCGACAACGCGATTGACGGTGTAGGTTCTCTGTTCGGGGCCGGCCCGTATGGAACTTGGGATACATGGAAGGGACTGGGAACCAACCTTGGCGAATCCGCGTGGACCCTCGCTATGTACCTTCCCTATTCCATGTCAGATGCAATCCATGGAGCCGCAAATGCCGGGAACCCCACAGGCTACAAACATCCCGACCGCGAGAGCGCGGTACTTCAGGCCCTGACCGGAATGAATCCAGCATACATCCGGACCAGCCCTGGATATGCGGCCGGCAATCTACTTGTCACCGGCGCGACGTACGCCGTGCCCGGCGGCTTGGGAATCGTGGCAAAGGGCGTCCGAGGCGTGCTGCGCGGAACCGAGCGCGCCGAGCGACTCTCCGTGAGGGAGGCAATTACTCCTGCGCTGACAGACCACGGCTATACAGTTCCCGAGTTTCAGAAACTAATGGTTCGGCCGATCCAGGCATTGACTCCCGACGACATTGCTGCCCTACCCAAAGGCACACCAGTGCCTCGGCCCCTCGACAAGTTCGAGATGTCCGTCGTAGACTCCGCCCGATCTGCCATCCCTCCGATTACTAGCGAAACCGTAGTTCAGAAGGCATTGCCTTCAAGCAGCCCCCAGCTCAAGAATATATTGGCGAACCACACACCCGACATTCAGGAATACCCTCTTACCGGAGTAGGCGGTTCAGTCACTGCCCTACAAGACGTCCTAGCGCTCAAGACTCCGCAGGAAATAATTGACGGACTAGCAATTCAACCCTTTGGATACGATCCGCTAGAAGTATCGTCCTCCGATCTACAACTCGCGACTTGGCGCGCGTGCCGAATGGACCAGCGCTTGACGAACTGCTCACGCCAGGAGGGCTACACCATGGCGAAGGACTGAAGCCCTGGGGTAATCGGCCCCCATGGAGATATCCGTTTACAGGACACGGATTCACAGCATCTCCGAATCACATAATCCCAGAATACGTCCTAGACGGCGCCGAAATGGACATCGGAGCACAGCTTGTTCGAATCGCCCAAGACGGCTCACAGACTTTGATAAGGATTCTAACCACAGATGGATGGGTGATACCATGACAGAACAGGACAAGACTGGCAACGATATCGAGATCAGTCCGGCCCAATTTCGCCCCGGTGGCCATTTTGCCACCATAGGCGACCAGGAATATCTCTCGATGACATGGCGCGATGGTAGCGCGACTGTTCAGGTTGAGCCTGGCCGTACCCCGCCCGGGCCCGGATTCAAGACCGATCCATCAGGCTGGCAGCGAAGGCATTACGAAGCAGCAGACCTCAATCGAGTCTTCTTCCGCGACACGTGTGTTATGTGGTGCAGTGACTGGTGGTACGTCCCGAAGATTTCTGTTGATACCCGAGAAATCAAGTGTCAGCTCCGCAGTGGACCGACGCTAGCCTCCGAGCTTTTACGTGACCCTCGTGTTGAATCTGGGATCGACCCGTACGACGTACGAGCCCGGCTAACCTTCGACGATATCGAGAAGATTGTAGTTTCGGAAACAGAGCTACACGATGGATTCAAGGACGAGTCATCGACACGAATTGTGTACTCGTGGACGCGGCCGACATCTGGCGGGTCACCGGGATGCGTTTAAGCGGTGAGCAAAGATCACGGTCCAGGAATTTTAGTTCAGTCACCAGGAAACACTGCAGCTGCGAAGTCGATGCAAAATTGATGAGGTCTTGACGATACAAGGCTCAGAGAAAGCCAGCCGAACCTTGACCAAGAACGGGTGGGTCGCGCCATGACATCAATGAACGGAAATTTCCCAAGGGACAATGATCGTCGTCCGGCGACCGTTCTACGGAGTAGCTATTTCGTCTTGATCGACGGGCAAGAGTATCTCGCAATGGTATGGACCGACGGCGATGCGACAGTCCAGGTCGAGCCCGGTCGCACCCCGCCACTGCACGGATTCAAGGAAGACTCTGATGGCTGGTTTCAAAAGGTCTGTGACGCATCTGAAGTGGACCGGGCCTTCTACCGTAAATCCGCAGTGAGGTGGCACGATGCCTGGTGGCTAATCGTAGATATAAACTCCGACCACGGATTTTGCGGGAGACTCGTTGGCGGCAATGCCCACGTATCAGAGCTCATGCGTGATTCTCGAGTTGAGCGCGGAGCCGACCAGTACGAACTCTATGCAAACCTAACCATCGACGATCCGGACGAAATGACCGTAAATGAGGCTGACCTAGTTTTCGAAACTAGGGATGAATCGTCAAATCGGCGCACGCATTCATGGCTCCGACCAGCTGGCTACGACACCGGAAAACAAATGATGCGTATAATATCAAGTAGACCGTGACTGCGGATGAATACAACAAATAACGACGAGAGCATCAGTCCGACTTTGTTTCTCCCGGGCGGACACTTTGCCACCGTCGGCGGCCAGGAATACCTCTCGACGATCTGGCGCGATGGTAGCGCAACTATTCAAGTCGAGCCTGGACGAACCACGCCGGGGCCGGGATTTGAGACCGATCCGTCAGGCTGGCAGATAGGGTTTTACGAAGCTCACAAACTAGATTGAACATTCTTCCGTGACACCTCCATCTCGTGGCGCAATGATTGGTGGTACGTTCCCCGAATTACGATCGAATCACGTACAATCAGATGTCAGCTCAGCGATGGTCCGACGCGAGTTCCGGAGCTATTGCGCGACCCGCGTGTTGAAGCCGGCATCGACCCATACGACATATGGGCGCAGCTGACGTTCGATGACATCGATCAAATCATTGTGTCAGAAACCGAAATAGACCATGGCATCAAGGACGAATCATCGACACGCGAAGTCTATTCATGGTCGCGATCGCGAAGATGACGCGCTTAAGCTGGCTTCCGGGGCTCAGCGTCGACCCCAGGGAAGGCCCTCCAGAGAAGGTGCCTCTTACATATGATGGGACGATGCCCTCGCAAACGTAGAGCCTCGAGAATTACCCGTCAAGATGCCGAATCGCGATCTCTCATCATTTGTCCGAGTCCTTCCACCAATGAGAAGGAGGTGTCCGCAAAATTGCCAAGCAGTGGCATTCCTCAGAGTTTACGCGCCCCTTTAATCTGGACAAAGATCACCAAGGAAATCCCGAATAAAGCCCGACCGAAAACAAACCAACGACGCGAGGCACTAGACGGTAGCGAAATGGATATCAGCGCACGGCTAGATCGAATCGCCGAAGACGGATCGCAAACTTTAATACGGATTTGACTGCGGATGGATGGGTCATACCATGACAGCGGACAGCAAAATGAGCAACGATGCGAACATCCGTCTAGATCTATTTCGCCCTGGTGGTCGCTTTTCCACCATCGGCGACCAGGAATACCTTTCTATGACTTGGCGCGATGGTAGCGCGACAATTCAAGTCGAGCCTGGGCGGACCCCTCCAGGAAGAGGATTCCAGACAACCCCTTCAGGCTGGCAGCGTAGGCATTACGAAGCAGCAGATATCGATCGGATATTCTTCCGCGAGACGTGTGTCGTGTGTGTGGCGAAATGACTGGTGGTATGTTCCTCGAATTTCTCGTGAATCACGGACAATCGAATGCCAGCTCCGCGGAGGGCCGACGCGAGTTCCGGAGCTGCTGCGTGACCCTCGCGTTGAATCCGGCATAGACCCGTACGACGTATGGGCTCGCCTAACCTTCGACGATATCGATGAGATTACAGTGTCGAAAACCGAAATATACGATGGAGTCAAGGACGAATCATCGACTCGCATAGTCTATTCATGGTCACGATCGAAGGGTTAAGCCAGTATTTGAGTCCGTACCATTGACACCGATCCTGCGCTGCCTCGCCGTATACCCACCGATCTTGCGATCTGAGGGCGGCCAGAATTCGCTAATGATCGACCGGGAGCGAATTTGCAATGCTGATAAGCTGGTCTTTCGTAGCCCCACTCTTACTGATCCCGAAGAACACGTCCTTCCGGGAGTCCAGCCGCAGATAGATTTCCCCGTCCTTTTCGATAGTGTAGCCACTACCGTACCGCCAGGAAACAGCCTGGGCTCCGTCCTGCGTCGACACCTCTCCGAAGTAGCTGTCGGATGCTTCCGGTGACACGAACCAAGCCACCTGAACGCTCGGTCCCTGATTTGACGAACAAGCGATCCGAGCGCTGAAGACCGATCGGCCAGAACCCCGTTCACCCGACCCCAGTTCGCTGCGGTCAGGACGAATCATCCAGAGACAGTTGCTACCCTGCCACCCTGTTCCATCTGGGGTGATAGGAAAGAGGTCAGGGAACTGTGAGGCATACGTTGCGTATGCTCCCCACGCCGAGTCGATAGTCACCGAAGTCGGCTGGCTCGGCTGCGATTGACGGCCTCCCGAGATCGCCCTCAACTGATAGCTGTGCCGACCGGCCGGCACGAGCGGGTCCTGCGCCAAACTCTCGCTGCCTTGATAGACGACTGCAGAGCCATCGCGTACCAGACGATACTCGTCAGCGCCATCGACGCTGTTCCAATGAATCTGGACCACTCCCGAGGTCACAGATACCTGCAGTCCCGTAGGAACATCAGGCAACGATCGGCCAGGCGAGAACACATGAAGACCGAATGCCAGCAGAACCGCGAGCAGGATTGCTACTGCTGCGATTCCGCCGACTTGGGAACGCGAGGCTTTGCGGGTCATCAGCGGTCCTCCTTCACTCAAGCTCGCCACTAGATCGGCAACTTTGCGAAACGAGAAATCGCAGCCTGCGGATCCTTGTTTCCAGGAATAGTTACGGTTACGACGGTTCGCGCTTGAGGAATATCCGATGAAAAGTAGTTGAATATCGCAACGGCGTTCCCATCTGAGTCTGTGCCGCTGCGCAACCATCCCTCGTGGCCTTGAGCGGTCTTGAAGTCGTCGTCCGTCTTTGAGCCCGTGGGCGCCTGCCTGATAGCGTCGCCGCCCGCCTTCGTGCGATCAGGGTAGGCGTATATCGCGATGCTATAAGCTACGTCTTGCACAAGGCTTTCGCCTTTGCGTTTATTGCAGAAGATCGACCGGCGATCGGAACGGTCCCCGTACGGTCCGGTACCCTGACACGCAACTCCGTCATACCCGTCAGTGCTCACAGGCGTCGTAGGTATGAGGTTCGGGTACATCTGTGCGATGTCGAACAGATCCCGCCAGGTCTGAGTGACTTTCACATCGCCCGTCTGACCGGAGTACGCAGATTGCGGTGCCTTAGTGCCGGCAGCAGCCACACTGTAGCGGTACGTGCCAGGAAACGGCATCGCGACGAACGTCGTGTCTGAGCCGCTGTAGATCACGTCGTCGTTCTGCTTCACGACGTACTCGTCCGCGCCGTCGACCGCCGACCATGACAGTTCGACGCCCTTCGGGGTGAACTTGGCGTCGGGCGTGCCCGGAGTGGGCAGCGTATCCGCGGCGTTCCAGATCATTCCGCCGCCGATGCCCAGCAGCAGCGCCACGACGACGCCGATCACGCCGACGCCCCCCAGCCTGCGATACCAGGGAGCCTGCCGCGGCGGCGGCCCTGTCGACGGCCCGTGCTGACTGAAGTTCGGCCCGGTCATCGGACCCGACATGGGCACGGACATCTGTCCCGGGCCGCCCATCGGACCGGTCACCGGCCCCGTCGGCTGGCCGCCCTGCGGCCCCTGATGCATGAACGGCTGGGGAGTCTGCCCGAACGTCGCGCCCATCGGCCGCTGATGCGGCCCCGACGGCGGCGCGTTGAAGTTGACCGGACGGCCCTCGAATGCCGCCCGCAGCGCCTGCGCGAACCCGCGCGCCGTCTGCGGACGGGCCTCCTTGTTCTTCGCCATGCCGGCGCGGAGCACGTCGTCGACGGCCCGCGGCAGCGCACGATTCCGCTGCGACGCATACGGCGGATCAGTGAACAGGTGGTTGGTCATCAACCCCTGAATCGTGTCCGCCTCGAACGGCGCACCGCCGGTGAGCAGCTCGAACGCCGTCGCAGCCAGCGAATAGACGTCGCTGCGGCCATCGACGCCGACGCCCTCGATCTGCTCCGGTGAGCAGTAGCGCATGGTGCCGACCGTGGTGCCGGTGCCGGTCAGTCCGGCTGACGCGTCGCCCAGCGCCTGCGCGATGCCGAAGTCGGTCACCTTGATCGCCTCCGGGACGATCGGATCGTCGCCCGGCGTGATCAGGATGTTGGCGGGCTTGATGTCGCGGTGCAGGATGCCGTGGCGATGCGCGACGTCGAGCGCGGCGCCCACGCCTTCGACGATCGACACCGCCAGCCGCGGATCGACGCCGCCCGGCGACGCCTTGACCAGGTCGGACGCGTCGGTGCCGGGGACCAGCTCCATCGCGATCCACAACTGGTCGTCGACGACGCCGCGGTCGTACACGCGCACCAGGTTCGGATGCGAGAGCGGAGCCAGCAGGTCGGCTTCGCGCTCGAACCGGGTGCGAACGATCGGGTCGCCCGCGTGGGCCGACCGCAGGATCTTGATGGCGTCCGCCCGCGGCAGCCGCGGATGCTGGGCGCGATAGACCTCGCCCATGCCACCGGTGCCCAGCACCTCGAGGACCCGGTATCCCGCGATCTCGTCGCCGATGTTGTACATATTCCGCCAATCACTATCCGACGCGCCGAATGGTACCGCTCACTCGGCGCAGGTTCTCGACACACCGCCCGCCGAGGAGGGGG
This sequence comes from Gordonia sp. (in: high G+C Gram-positive bacteria), assembly GCA_047605365.1. Taxonomy (GTDB): domain Bacteria; phylum Actinomycetota; class Actinomycetes; order Mycobacteriales; family Mycobacteriaceae; genus Gordonia. Next base: position 6,180 of record JASGFV010000074.1, on the reverse strand, counting down.
TTTCGACTCGCTCCGCTCGCTCAACCAGCGGAGAGAGCTCAGCCGGCGGGACGGGCTCAGCCGGCGAGACGGCTCAGCTCGCGGGCTGGACGGCCGGGACCACCACCACGTCGACGCCGGTCACCTGGTTCGCCGCGAGCAGAGCGCGGGCGGCGTCGCCCGAACGCTGCTCGGCGAAGACCATCCGCACCGGCTTGCCACCGGCCGCGCGAGCCGCGTCCTTGGCCTGCGACACGATCTGCGCGGTGCCCGCCCAGCCCGCGTCGAAGCTGCCGTCCGCCAGCACGTGCGCGTCGTAGCCCGGGCCGTCGACCAGCAGCAGCGTGCCGTCGGACTCGCGGCCGTCGAAGTCGACGTCGCCGATGCGCAGCACGTATCCCGACGGTCCGCCGGTGATCTGCGCGTTGAACTTGCGCGCCGCGTCGGCCGCCTTCGGCGCCACGGCCGTCCACTGGCCTGCGTCGCCGTACGAGCGTCCGCGCGACGCCGCGTCGTCGACCGCCGTCTGGTCGATCGTCGCATTCGCGGTCAGGCTGACCGTCGAGCGCGAGTTGACGTCGCCCCCGCCGCTGTACGGCGTGGTGCAGCGAACCGTGCCCGACCCGTTCACCGGCATCGTGCCCGAACCCGTGCACAAGCCGGTCGCGCCGCCGGTCATGGTGCCCGTCAAAGACATCGAGACGGTGCCGCCGGTGGCGCCCGGAATCGTGTTCGCCACGTCGTAGTGCAGGGTGCACGTCGCGCCGCCGCAGTCCAGGTCGCCGGCCGGCTCGGGCACGGTCATCTGCCACGCCGCATACGGCGAGCGACTGCGCACGTCCCCGGACAGGGAGCTGTAGAAGGCGCTGACCTTGTCCGCGTCCTGGATCTCCACCTTCAGGTCGGCCGACAGGTCCGTCTGGTCCGAGGCGAATCCCGAACCCAGCGGGCCACGCAACGAGACCAGGTTGCCGTCGGCGTCCGCGCCGACCGTCATGTCACCCGCGCGCACGCGGGTGTCGATCTTGTCGTCCTCGCTCTTGTCCTTGTCCAGGACGGCGATGCCGGTCAGATCGCGCCCCAGCGGCACGCGACGGTCCGGCGTCTCGGAGCCGCGGCCGGTAGCGTCGCCGACCACGTCGCCGCCGCCGATAAGCGTGTCCTGGGTGATGGTCGACAGACCCAGTCGCTGCGGACGCAGTGCCGCGCGCAGATCCAGGCCGAACACGCCGGCCGGCGCGATGGTCCACTTGTCGGCCACCGAGCCGACCCTGATCCCCTTGGGCTGGTTGTCTTCGCGCTGCAGATCCCAGAAGCCGCTGCCGGCCTTCACCAGGGTCAACGGACCGATCTGCATCACCTGCGCGGTCTCGCCGCGCAGTTCCACCGTGCCGCGCGAGTCGCCCGACGCGGTCACCGTCAGACCGGTCACCTGCAGCCGGTAGCTGCCGGTACCTGTGATGGTGCCGGTGTACTTGGCGCCCGGCGCCTGCGCCAGACTCAGCGCGATGTCGGCCAGCTTCTTCTGCAGCCGTGTGGACTCGTCCGGCGCCGCAGTGCCGTCGACCTTCGGGGTGAACGCCCCGAGCAGCGCCGCCACCAGCAGTCCGATGAAGACGACGGCGCCCACGCCGATCGCGATCTTGCTCCGCACTTCTGCTCCCCACTTCCGGTCCGAGCCCGGGCATCCAGCACTATTCCGGCGAGACCGCCGGTTTTCGCCGATCAGCCTCTCACATGCCCCCGACAGGGGCGCAGCAGCCGCTGTCGCAGGTCATTCGGGCGGGCGACGACCCACCTTCGCCACCACCCCGAAGAGACGAATCCGCCGATCCGGCTCAGTCCGACGGCCGACGCGCCCAGCCTCGCGGACATGGCTCCCTTCTCCGCTGCCGAGCTCGACGACGCGTTCGCGCAGTTCCAGCACACCGTGGCCCAGGTGGCGGTCAGTCGCGACTGGGACCGGTGGGCCGACCAGTTCACCGTCGACGCCGAATACGTCGAGCACGCGTACGGCTCCTTCCGGGGCCGAGAAGAGATCCGCGCCTGGATCACCACCACGATGACCTCCTTCCCCGGCAGCCACATGACCGAGTACCCGGCGCTCTGGCATGTCAGCGACCCGTCGACGTCGCGGGTGATCTGCGAGGTCGACAACCCGATGCGCGACCCCGGCGACGGCCTCTGGAGCCGCGAAGAAGACGTCTACAACCCGCTCGAATTCGGCCGCACCGCCATGCGCTGGTGCCGGCGGGCCGCCGAACTCGGAACCCTCGACGACGCCGCGCGCCGCTGGATGGAGACCACCGGCGCGATGTTCGCGCCGCGTCGTCGTCCAGAATCCGGCTCCCGCTCCTGACCCGGGCCGAAAGTACTTGTCCACAGGGCGTCGTCGGGCCCTGTCGAGACCCGGCCGAAAGGCGTAGATTCGGTTGTAGCAGATTGCTACAACCCCAGGGAGTCCTCCAATGAGCACGTCCACCGACCGCGTCGTCCGCATCTCCGCCGAGATCTACGACGACGCCGCGAAGGCGGCGGAACGCGAGAGCCGCTCGACGCGGCAGCAGGTCGAGTACTGGATGAAACTCGGACGCGCGGTGGCTCGACGCGCCGAAAGTTCTCAGAGCCGAGTCGAAGCCGCCTTCGCAGGGATCCTCAGCATCGAGGACCTCTCCCCCAGCGAGACTTCCGAGTACAACGAGCGGCTCGCCGATCGAGTCTCTGCACGTCTGGCAGACATCAACTTCGTCGAGGAAGCACGCCTGCAGGGCTACGGGTCTGTGACGCTCGGACCCGACGGCGAGATCATCGAGCACCGGCCCGACGGCACGACCGCACGACTCAGCGAGCAGACGAACCGATGAGCCCCCGCCTCGATTTGGTCGTCGGATGCAACGGGGCAGGAAAGTCGACATTGATCCATTCGACGCTGCTCAAGATCATCTACGAGACACTGCTGGTCAACGCCGACGACATCGCACGACAGCGATGGCCCGACGATCCGGAGGGCAACTCCTACGAAGCAGCCCGGATCGCATCCAGTCTCCGGCAGGCGCTGATCGCCTCGCGGCGATCGTTCATCGCGGAGACCGTGTTTTCACATCCGTCCAAGATCGAGTTGCTGGACGAAGCGTCGTCTGCGGGTTTCTCCGTCTATCTCCACGTGGTGATGATTCCCGAGGACCTCGCTGTCGCGCGCGTCGCGACTCGCGTGGAGAAGGGCGGCCACTCCGTGCCCGAGCACAAGATCCGAGAACGGTATCGACGCCTCTGGCCGCTCGTCGCCCAGGCTGCCGAGAAGGCCGACCGAATCGCCATCTACGACAATGCCGATGAGCACATGCGGCTCGTGGTGTCCTTCGATCGATCAAGCCAGCGCACCGACGACGTGGACTGGCCCGACTGGACTCCCGAGGCCCTCAGACAGCTTCACAGCAACTTACGGTGACGTAACCCATCGCGTACTCTGGCTAACGTATCGCCCTGCGGCGAACGATGAACTTGAACGACAAGCGTCATACGGCGCGACATGGGACCCGCGAGAGCTTGGGGGCATTGCCGCTCTTGCCGTACCGTGGACCGTGAGAAATTACGTCGTCAGGGCCACGACCCGACGACACCGCAACCGGAGGATCACCGATGGCACGTACACTTACGCAGCTCGAGCTGCTCAGCGAGCTCGAGCCCGTCGCTGAGGACAACGTCAACCGGCACCTGAAGATCGCCCGCGACTGGAACCCGCACGACTACGTCCCGTGGGACAGCGGCGAAGACTTCGCAGCGCTCGGCGGCACCGACTACGACCCCGAGCAGAGTCAGCTGAGCGACGTCGCCAAGGCCGCGATGATCACCAACCTGCTGACCGAGGACAACCTGCCCTCGTACCACCGCGTGATCGCCGACAACTTCTCGATGGACTCCGCGTGGGGCCACTGGGTCGGCCGCTGGACCGCGGAGGAGAACCGCCACGGCATCGTGATGCGCGACTACCTCGTGGTGACCCGCGGCGTGGACCCGGTCGCCCTCGAAGAGGCCCGCATGATCCACATGACCAACGGCTACGACCCGGTGCTGGTCGCCGCCGACCGCATGGAGGACCTGGTCAACGAGTACGGCGACGCCGACGAGATCGGCCTGCTGCACTCGGTCGCCTACGTGACCTTCCAGGAGCTGGCCACCCGCGTGAGCCACCGCAACACCGGTAAGGCCTGTGACGACCCGATCGCCGACCGCATGCTGCAGCGCATCGCCGCCGACGAGAACCTGCACATGACCTTCTACCGCAACATCTGCGGCGCCGGCATGGACCTGGCTCCCGACCAGACGCTGCGCGCGGTGACCGACATCGTCACCAACTTCCAGATGCCCGGCGCCGGCATGCCGAACTTCCGTCGCCACGGCGTGCTGATGGCCAAGCACGGCATCTACGATCTGCGCCAGCACCTCGAAGAGGTCGTCATGCCGGTCCTGAAGAAGTGGAACGTCTTCGGCCGCACCGACTTCACCGCCGAAGGCGAGAAGACCCGCGAAGAGCTGGCCGCCTTCCTGGAGCAGCTGGAGAAGGACGCCGTCCGCTTCGAGGAGATGCGCGACCGCGCCCTCGCCCGCGAAGCCGCTCGCGCCGCCAAGCAGGCTTCCTGACCCCGGAGAGCACCACCATCAGTACCGAGATCCTCCCGTCACCGGCGTCCTCGACCACCGAGGACGCCGGTGGCGTGTTCGCCCCGGCGCCGTCGGCGCTCCGCATCGGCTCGATCGAGCTGGCGAGCCCCGTCGTGCTCGCGCCGATGGCCGGCGTCACCAACGTCGCCTTCCGGGTGCTATGCCGCGAGCAGGAGCTGGCCCGCACCGGCACCGTCTCCGGTCTGTACGTCTGCGAAATGGTGACCGCCCGCGCGCTCGTCGAGCGCCACCCGGTCACCATGCACATGACGACCTTCGATCCGACGGAGACGCCGCGGTCGATGCAGCTCTACACCGTCGACCCGGAGTACACCTACAAGGCCGCCAAGATGATCGTCGACGAGAACCTCGCCGACCACATCGACATGAACTTCGGCTGCCCGGTGCCCAAGGTGACGCGCCGCGGCGGCGGATCGGCCATCCCGTACAAGCGCCGGCTGTTCCGCAACATCGTGGCCGCAGCCGTCAAGGCCACCGAGGGCACCGATATCCCGGTGACCGTCAAATTCCGCATCGGGATCGACGACGACCACCACACCCACCTCGACGCCGGGCGGATCGCCGCCGAAGAAGGCGCCGCGGCGGTGGCCCTGCACGCGCGCACCGCGTCGCAGCGCTACTCGGGGCAGGCCGACTGGGACCAGATCGCCCGCCTCAAAGAGCACGTCACCAGCGTGCCGGTACTCGGCAACGGCGACATCTTCGAACCCGCCGACGCGGTGAAGATGATGGCGCAGACGGGGTGCGACGGTGTCGTGATCGGTCGCGGCTGCCTGGGCCGCCCGTGGCTATTCGCCGAGCTTTCGGCGCACTTGCGAGGTTTGCCCGCTCCCACTCCGCCCACCCTCGGCGAAGTGGGCCAGATCATGTTCCGGCACGGCGAACTGCTCAGCGCACACCACGGTGAAGACAAAGGCATGCGGGAGATCCGCAAGCACATCGCCTGGTACCTGCGCGGCTTCCCGGCCGGCTCCGACCTGCGAACGCAGCTCGCGCTCGTGAAAACACTCGACGACCTGCGCAATCTCATCGACACCCTGCCCGCGGACGCCCCGTTCCCCGACGACGGCCGCGGACCGCGCGGGCGCCAGGGCTCGCCGGCCTCGGTCGCACTGCCCGAAGGATGGCTCGACGATCCCGAGGAGGACATCGTCCCCGAAGGCGCCGAGATCATGCACTCGGGCGGCTGACTCACCCCGTAGAGTTCGATCGTTCTGCGTCACAGCGCTTAGGATGTTCGAAGTCCATCGACAAGGAAACCTGTGAATTCTGACGATTCCGGTTCGCAACCGGACCGCCCCGAGGGGCCCTCGCGTCGCTCTCGTCGCGCGGGTCGGACGTCGCAGTCCTACGATTTCCGCGCCCGATTCGGCCAGAATCCGGGCGACGAGCAGGCCGCGACCCCGCAGCAGCGCGCCGAAGGGCTGCGCGAGCCCGTCGGCCGCGACCAGCCGGTCCGCGGCCGCGGCCCCGTCACCGTCCGCCACCAGATGAACCACATGGGCGTCGAAGACCAGG
>JASGFV010000073.1:0-14657 GCA_047605365.1 Gordonia sp. (in: high G+C Gram-positive bacteria) | reverse complement strand
GCCGGCATCCGCGCCCGCGAGAGCGCCGCGCTGTCTTCCAGCTTGCCGAGGTCCGGGTCGGCCGACTGCACCAGCCGGAGCGCGTCGTACAGCGACCGGTCCAGCGACTCGTTGAGGATCTGCTCCACCCGCTCGTGCGCGGACCGCCCGGTCAGCTGTTCGGGCCGCGGCTCGGTGATGGTCAGCGACGTCTCGGCACGCTTGTTGAACCGTTTGAAGTAAGTGAACCGATATGCGCCGCAAGTGATCTCGGCCTGGACCTCGGAACCGACGTCGCGGCCCGAGGGCTGCACCGCGCGCACCGCCCCCGACTTGCTGCTGGCCTGCGTGCGAAGCAACATGTCGAGCGCCTCGACCATCGTCGACTTGCCTGCCTCGTTGGCCCCCTCCACCACGGTGATGCCGCGGTCGGCGAAGGCCACCTCGCGCTCGGCGACGCCGCGGTAGTTCTTGATCGACAATCGGTGCAGTCTCATCGCGCGCCCTCGGTCAGTCGGTACAGCAGGGCCAGCGCCGAGCGAGCCGCCGACGCGGCCGCGGGATCGGCGTCGTCCGCGGCGCGTTCGGCAAGCTCTTCGGCGGCCTGCGCGGCGTATCCCTGCAGGCCGAGTCCGGCGACGTCGGACGGATCCGCCACCACGGTGAGCCGGTGCTTGCGCTCCCAGATCTGCAAAGCCGCGAAATGGTCGGCGAACTCGGCCAGCATCTCCTCGAGCGCGACGCCCTCGGCGACGCTGAGCGTGCCGACCAGACCCAGCTGGACCACGGTGCGCTGCTTGTCGTCGAACGCGGCCAGCCGCTCACGCAGCCGGGCCAGATCGGCGGCGCCGTTCACGTCGTCGAGGACGGTGCGGAACGACCATCGCCCCACCCGGTGCGGCGTGACCTCCACCGACGATTCGCCGCCGCGCCGCAGGCGCACCTGCAGGACGTGGCCGGGATCGGATTCGACGTGGTCAAACGCCGTCACCTCGGGCGACCCCGAGTACCAGATGCGGCCCGACGGATCGACCTGAGTCTTCGAATGACGATCGCCCAGGGCCACGTAGTCGACGAGGCCGGCGGCCACCGCGACGTCGAGCGCAGCCCGCCGGATGATCGACGGCTCGTCGCCCGGGGCCAGCGAGTCCAGCCCGCCGTGCCCCACGACGATCCGGATGTCCTCGCCTGTCCCGAGCGCGGCGACCTGGTCGCCGACCAGGTCGGACGTCGGACGCTTGCTGTGCCACGGCGCCGCCACCAGCGACACGCCCTCGCGCACCCGCACCACGCCCGCGCGGTCGAGCACGGTCACGTTCGGCGGGCAGTCTGCGACGAAGGTGCGCGACCGGTAGACGCTGGTGGCGTCATCCGGATCGTGGTTGCCGGGCAGCAGGTAGACCGGCACCGGGTAAGCGGCGAGCGCGTCGAGCGTGCGGCGGATGACCCGGCTGGACACGCGCGGATCCTCGAACACGTCGCCGCAGACCACCACGAACTCCGCGCCCGTCGACACGGCGAGCTCGCCGATCCGGACCACGGCGTCTTCCCGCGCGGCGTTGTAGGTGTGCTGCGCCTCGCCGGCCAGGAAATGGCGCGTCATTCCGAGCTGCCAGTCGCCGGTGTGCAGGAAGGTCACTTCCCGCTCCGGAACCCGGTCGGGCTCCGGCAGGTCGAACAAGGCGGCGGTCACGACGTCCCTCTTTCACCGGTGGTTGAACTCGTCGAGACGATCCTACGAAGCCCCTCTGACAGAAACGTTCCTGCCGCGCCGGGCAGCGGTGAAGACGGTCGGCCGAATGAACGCTGTCGGAGGGCGGTGACAGTATGGGCTGCGACGAGATCACGACGCGACTGGGAGGTCACCGGCATGGAGTCGACCCGCAGACCCATCCCCGAGGGATTCGAGCTGTTGCTCTCGAACGAGCCCTACCTGGACATCCTCGGCGACGCACGTCCCTGGCGCATCCCCGACGGGTGGCGCGAGCAGGCCGTCGCCGAGGTCGCCACGATCGCCGAGAACACCGCCGCCTATCCGGTGGTCGCGAGCAGCAAGGACTTCGCGCCGGGCACCACGCGGGCCGTCGCCTTCACCTCACTGGCCGTCCTCCGGCTGGCCGGCTGGACCGGGGTGGTGACCGGCCCGTGCGCGCTGACGTCGTGGGACGTCGTGCGCCCGTGGATCATGCCCGGCAAAGAGATCAGCCCGACCACCGTCGACCGCCTGTCGCCGGAGAACAACCACTGGCTCATCACCCTGCTGCTGCAGCGCGGCGACGGCGACCCGGCAGGCCGCGAGGCCGCGCTGCGCCTGACGCGCGACTGCCTGCAGGTGTTCCGCGACGTCACTCCCTTCGACACGCGCCGGAACGCGGCCGTCGGGCTGATCGACGCGATCTTCGACGACCCTTCGCTGCGGAAGATCTACTTCGAAGCCGACACCACCGTGGTCGCCGAGCACACCCGCAATCGGCTCGACCCGTCGATCTACTCCGCCCTGCCGGAGCTGTCCGGGTACCTCGATGCGATGTCGTGGTCGTTCCAGGGACTGGCCGCCACGCACCGGGTGCTGAGCGGCGTCACCGGGGATCCGATGTCGCTGCCGCAGCTGATCTGCGACATCGTGCTGGCCGCGCGGCTCCGCGAGACCCCGCCCGAGCTCAAACTGGTGATCCCGGGCGACGTGCTGACGCAGGTCGACGCGCTGGTCGCCGATCGCGGCCCCGGGTTCGACGCCGACGCCTTCACCCGAAGGCTGCGGGCCTTCGCCTTCCGCGCGCTGACCGCCGGTGAACTCCGCCTGGCCCGCATCTGGCTGGGTGCGGTCCACGAGACGGCCAACGGCATGGTCTCGATGCCGTTCACCGGCGGACGCTACGCCGACTTCGTGCCGCTCAAGGGATTCGTCAGCGACGTCGAAGAAGTCTTCAGCGAACGCCGCGTCGTCAACCCCCTGGTCGCCGAACTGTCGTCGCGCGCTACGGCTACGCCGACTGCCCCGTCGCCCGATCCGGACCGTCGCCGCGCCCAGCGCCTGACGTCCGACGGCGGGCACGACGAGACGCTGCTGCAGACCGAGATCGAGGACGTGGAGATCGGCGATCCGCTCGCCGACCTCGACGCCCTCATCGGTCTCGGGCCGATCAAAGAGCAGGTCAGGCGACTGGTCAACGAGGTCAAGGCCGAGAAGCTCCGGCAGGCCGCAGGCATGCCGGGCAGCGGACGTTCCCAGCACCTGGTGTTCACCGGCAACCCGGGCACCGCCAAGACCACCGTCGCCCGGATCCTGGCCCGCATCTACGCCGACCTGGGCATCCTGGAGCACGGCCACCTGGTGGAGGTGAGCCGCGTGGACCTCATCGGCGAGTTCATCGGACAGACCGCGCCGAAGGTCCGCACCGCGTTCAACCGGGCCTCCGGCGGTGTGCTGTTCATCGACGAGGCCTACTCGCTCATCCCCCGCGACTCGTTCCGCGACTTCGGCTACGAGGCCGTCGCCACCCTGCTGAAGCTGATGGAAGACCGCCGCGACGAGACCATCGTGGTGGCCGCCGGATATCCGGCGGAGATGGCCCGCTTCCTCGAGTCCAACCCCGGCCTGGCCTCCCGCTTCCCGCGCACGCTGGAGTTCGGCGACTACAGCGACGACGAGCTGTGGCGCATCTTCGCGCTGATCGTCGAGGAGCGCGGCTACGAGTGCGGTCCCGGGCTGGAGCAGACGGTACGCAGCAGGTTCCCGTCGTCGCGCCCCGAGAACTTCGCCAACGGGCGCTTCGTCCGGAACCTGTTCGAGGAGACGACCGCGCTGCAGGCCGGCCGGATCGTCGCGCTGACCGATCCGGCGCCCGACGTGGTCCGGACGCTGATCACCGCGGACGTCCCGGACGCGATCGCGGTGACACCGGAGGCGCCGCTGCCCGGCCAGTACCTGTAGCCGGGCCCGCCGCCCGCTACCGCCGCGTCAGCGAGTCGGCGATCGCGCGGAACGCGGTGAGCGCCTCGTCCATGTTGGTGTCGGCCTGAAGGTCCTCACTGTTCTGCGCGATCACCACGTGGTCGCGCGGCGAGACGTAGACGTACTGCCCGAGGATGCCGACGGCCACGAAGTCGCCGCGCGAGGCGTGACCGTTCTCCGGACCGCCGACCCACCACTGGTAGCCGTATCCGTACGGCGAGCCCGGGTAGAGCCTGCCGGGCTGGACTTGCGGCGACGTCGCGCGCGTCGCCACGTCGACCCAGCTGCCCGGCACCACCTGGCGACCGCGGGACTGTCCGTGGTTCATGAAGAGCAGGCCGAAGCGCGCGAAGTCGCGGGTGGTGGCGTTGTACGCGGCGTAGGCCAGCGCCGACCCGTAGTAGTCCTGGCCGACCAGCGCCTGATTCGCCATGCCGGCCGGCTGCCAGATCTTGTCCTGCACGAAGTCCGCCAGCGGCCGGCCGGTGACCCGGCTGACCAGCCGGCCGAGCACGTAGGTGTCCATCGACGCGTAGTTGAACTTCGTCCCCGACGGACGCACCTTGACCGACTGCTGAGCCTGCTGGATCAGCGGATCGCCCAGCACCAGACGGATGGTGGTGCCGGTGGCTCCGGCGGTCACGTTCGAGTAGTCGGACTCGTCGTAGTTCTGTCCCGACGACATCTGCAGGATGTGCTTGATCGGCACGCCGTCGTACCCGGAGTGCCGCAGTTCCGGCAGGTACTTGGTGATCGGGTCGTCGAGCGAGGCGATCTTGCCTTCGCCGAACGCGATGCCCACGGCGGTCGAGGTGATCGACTTGCCGACCGACCACGAGTTGAACCGGCTCGACGCGTTGTATCCGTTCCAGTAGCGCTCGTCGACGACCTCGCCGTCGTGCAGCACCACCAGCGCCCGCGCCGAGGTCCGCTGCAGGAATCCGTCGAAGGTCCGTGCCGCGCCGTGGTACCGGTAGCCGGCCGAGACCCGTCCAGTCGAAGATCCGAGCGGCACCGGGTGCGCGGAGGGATTCATGGTGCGGGTCGGATAGAAGACGACGTGCGGCAGATACGGCAGCGACTCGGTCGGCACGGCGTGGGCCTGCGGCGCGACGGCCGACAGGCCGCCGACGAGCACCGCGGCGACCGCGACGGCGCGCACACCGAGCGCAGTTCGGCGGCGAGCCGTGCGCCGGAGCGTGAGACGACGGGACATGGATCCTCCTGGGGCGTGAAGTTCACCGAATTCCACCATTGAACACCATTGGTGTCAACAGTGGTTCTTAACCTCCTCGCGTATCCTGACGCCGTGCCCGACAACCCCGGCGAACAGCCTCGACGACGACGCTCCCTGGCGTTTCTCAACCAGGTGCTCATCGTTGACACGGCGCTGAAGGTGATCGACGACGACGGCGCCGACGCCCTCACCTTCCGCCGGCTGGGGGCCGAGCTAGGCGCCGATCACACGGCCGTGCTCCGCCATTTCCGCAGCAAAGACGACCTGCTGCTGGCCATCGCCGACCGGCTCCTGGCCGGCGCGATCGACTCGATCGAGGTGACCGACGACTGGCGCGCCACCCTCACGTCCCTGGCCGGGGCGATCCGGCAGGCCTGCGGCGCACACCCCGGGATGGCGACAATGGTCGCCAGCCGGACCATGCGCCGCGAGGCCGAGTTCCGCGGCGCCGACATCGTGATCGGCGCGCTGCGCGACGCCGGACTCGACGGCCGGGAGGCCGCGTCGTGCTACCGCGCGCTGGTCGACGTCGCACTCGCCTACGCCTCACTCGAGGCGGCCGTCGGCGCATTGCCGTCCGGCGTCGCCGAAACCGACCGCCAGGTGTGGAGCCGCGACTACCAGTCACTGCCCGCCGACTCGTATCCGAACGTCGCCGCAGTGGCCGAGCACCTGCCTGCCGTCGACGCCGAGGACCAGTTCACGGTGGCGATGGACCTGTTCTTCGACGGCGTCGAAGCGCGCGTGAAGCGCTAGTCCGCGACCACCGCCGCCGGTACCGCCGCGCCGTTCTGATGGTTCGGCCGCACCAGGAACCACGTGGTGATCACGCCGATCGCCAGCACGCCCGCACCCAGGTACAGCGACTCGCCCATCGCCGAGGCGAATCCGGCCCGCACCGCCTCGGGCAACTGCTGGGCCGCACCGTCGTGCTTCGCGTTCGGATCGTAGTGCGGGATGTTGGCTACCAGGCGCGAGTTCATCAGCGCGCCGATCGCCGACGCGCCGATCACCGAACCGATCACGCGCGTGGTGTTGTAGACGCCGGCTCCGGCGCCGGCCTGGAACCACGGCAGGTTCCGGGTAGCGGTGGCCGCCAGCGGGGCCCACACGCCCGCACTCGACACGCCCATCAGGGCAGTCGGCAGCAAGAGCAGCCACACCGGGGTGTCCGGGTGGAAGATCAGGCCCATCCACACCGTCGCGATCGCGTAGCCGGCCAGTCCCGTGCTGATGACCAGGCGCGGATGCACCCTGTCGAGGACGCGTCCGACGATCGGCGCGAAGACGCCGGTCAGCACCGCCATCGGCACCATCACCAGCGCCGAACGCGTCGGTGACATGCCGCCGACCAACTGCAGGAAGAACATCATCGGGATCATCGAGCCGGAGACCGCGAAGCCCATCGACGCGATGCCCACGTTCGACAGCGTGAAGTTCCGGTCGCGGAACAGCGACAGCGGCACCAGCGGCTCGGTCTTGGTGACCGCCTGCCACCACAGGAACAACGCGAACACCACCACGCCGCCGCCGATCAGCAACCAGATCCAGCCGGCCCAGTCGTAGGTCTCGCCCTCCTGGATGCCGAACACGATCATCGTCAGACCGATCGCCGAGAGCACCACGCCGAGCCAGTCGAACCGATGCTCGTGCGTCTCCACCGTCGGCACCAGCACCGCGGCCAGCACCAGGCCTACCACGCCGACGGGCAGGTTGACGAAGAAGATCCACTCCCAGCCGAAGTTGTCGGTCAGCACGCCGCCCAGCAGCGGGCCGACCAGCGTCGCGACGCCGGCCACCGTGCCCCACACGCCCATCGCGGCGCCGCGTCGTTCGGGGGGAAAGATCCGGGTGATCAGCGCCATGGTCTGCGGGGTGATCAGCGCGGCGCCCACGCCCTGCAGACCGCGGGCGACGATCAGCTCGACGATCGACGTCGAGAGCCCGCACCAGACGCTCGCCGCGGTGAACACCAACAGGCCGATCTGGTAGATCAGCCGCGGCCCGAACTTGTCGCCGAGACGACCGGCGATCAGCAGCGGGACGGCGTAGGTGAGCAGATACGCGCTGGTGACCCACACGATCGACGTCGTGCTGCCGTGCAGTGCGTCCATGATCTGCGGCTGCGCAACTGCCACAATCGTCATATCCACCAGAATCATGAAGAATCCGACACACAAGGCCAGGAGCGCCGCCCAGGGCCGGTCGGTGACGGGCTTGAACTGCGGTGGCGCTGCAGTGGTCATGAAGGACGCTCCCTTTTCGATTGTGATGCGACCGGAGACTAGCACCGCCCACCGACAACCGGCCATCACGATTCGCGGCGTAGCCTCGGGTGTGCCAGATCACCGCGCACCGCGGGAATCATCGGACTCGGCCCCGACGTTGAACCAGTGTTGTCCGCGAGAACGGAGACCTCCCATGGCCAAGAAGACTTCGGCGGCCCTGCCTCCCGCCCAGTCAGACGCCCCGCTCGACTCAGAGACCCCGCTCGACGCGCCGCGGCCCAGCGCGCGCAGCGTCGCCCTCGTCGGGCGGATCTTAGAGCAGGCCCAGCGCCTGCAGGAGCCGGCCGTAGCCAAGTACGTCGCCCACCTTCGCAAGGCGCATCCCGACGATTCGCCGGAGCAGATCGTCGAGCGACTCGAACGCCGCTTCCTCAACACCGTCACCGCATCGGGCGGCGTGGTGGGCGCGACCGCGTCGATCCCGGGCGTCGGCACGATCGCGGCGCTCTCGGCCCTGACTGCCGACACCGCGCTGTTCATCGAGGCCTCCGCCCTGCTGGCGCTGGCGACCGCCGAGGTCCACGGCATCTCGCCCGCGGACGCCGAACTCCGTCGCAGCCTGGTCCTGTCGGTGGCACTGGGCGAAGAGGGCGTCACCGCGCTCGGCAAGGTGGTCGGAGCCCGCGGCACCGGCGCACTGTCGCGCCTGGCGATCCCCGGTCTGCCGAACGGCCAAGTCGCCAAGCTGAACAAGATGCTCACCGGCAAGCTCGTCAAGAAGTTCGCGGTGCGCCGTGCCCCGGTGCTGGTCGGCAAGCTGATCCCCGGCGGCGTCGGCGCGGTCGTCGGCGGCGCCGGCAACCGCGCCCTCGGAGCCTTGGTAGTGCGCAACGCCCGGGCCGCCTTCGGCCCGCCGCCGCGCTTCTGGGATCTGGACGGCGTCGTCGTCCAGACCGGCCCGGCCGACCAAGAGCTGCCGCCGGCCGGCCGGACCCGCCGGCTGATCCGAGGACGTTGACCGCTCCCGAGGAGAGCGGCCGGAACCGCCGCTGGCCGCGCCGGCTGCTCCGGGAGTGCCTGAAGTACCGCAGGCTGGCGATCCTGACCGCCGTCGGGACTCTCGCGGCGGTGGCCGCCGACCTGGTGACCCCGCTCCTCGCGCGGGCCGCCATCGACCACGCGACCGGCCACCGCCCCGCCGCGGTCGGCCTGACCGTGCTGGTCGTGTTCCTGCTGACCGCGGCCGTGCTGCGCTACGGGGCACAGTTCGGCCGCCGGTTCTCGGCCGGCAAGCTCGCGATCTACGTGCAGGACAACCTCCGTCGCGCCCTGCTCGAGACCCTGCTGCACCTGGACGGTCACGCCCAGGACGGCATCCGGACCGGGCAGGTGGTGTCCCGCTCGATCACCGATCTGCAGGTGGTGCAGCGACTGCTGGCGATGGCCCCGATGGCCCTCGGCGGAGCCGTCCAGGTGGTGCTGGCCGTCGGCATCATGTTGTGGCTGTCGCCGCTGCTCACCCTGGTGGCACTGCTGGTGATCCCACTGGTCGCCGTCGCCGCCTACCGGGGACGCAAGCGACTGTTCGCCGCGACGTGGTCAGCCCAGCAGGCCGCCGGCGACGTCGCCGGGCACGTCGAGGAGACCGTCACCGGCGTCCGCGTGGTGAAGGGCTTCAACCAGGAACGCCGCGCCACCGCCGAACTGTCGCACCTCAGCGAACTGCTCTACGGACTCCAGATGCGCGCCGCGCGGCTGTCGGCCCGGTTCACTCCGACCATGTCGGCGATCCCCCAGTTCGGCATGGTGCTGGTCATCGGCGTCGGCGGCCTGCTGGCCCTGCGCGGCGAGATCAGCGCGGGCACCTTCCTGGCCTTCTCCACCTACATCGGCACCATGACCTCGCTGGCCCGCATCCTCACCAACCTGGTGGTGGCCTCGCAGCTCGCCGCGTCGTCGGCCACCCGCGTCTTCGACGTCATCGATCACCCGCGCGACGCCGCGTACGACACCGGCGCCGACGACGCCCTGCCCGCCGGCCCGCTCGGCGTCCGGCTGCGCGACGTCGACTTCTCTTACGGCTCGCGGCCGGTGCTGAACGGGATCGAGCTGACCGTCGAGCCCGGCGAATGCGTGGCGGTGGTCGGCGGTCCGGGCTCGGGCAAGTCGACGCTGGGCGCACTGGTGACCGGCCGCTATCGGCCCACTGCGGGCACGGTCGAATTGGTCGGCGAGCGCGGCACGGCCGACGTCACCCGACTCGCTCCCGACGTGCTCGCCGAGGCCGTGATTCCCGCATTCGACGAGCCCTTCCTCTACTCCGACACGGTCTCGGCGAACATCGCCCTCGGACCCGAGCCGGTCGCTCTGGCCGACCCCGAACGCATCCGGGCCGCGGCCCGCCGCGCCGCCGCCAAAGACTTCGTGACCGCCCTCGACGCCGGCTTCGACGAGGTCGTCGGCGAACGCGGCCTCACCCTGTCCGGCGGCCAGCGGCAGCGGATCGCGCTGGCCCGGGCCTTCTACGCCCGGCCGCGCGTCCTGGTGCTCGACGACGCGACGTCGGCCGTCGACGCCGTCACCGAGACCCGCATCTTGGCGCATCTGCGGTCGGCGGAGACCACCATGCTGGTCCTGGCGCACCGGCGCTCCACCCTGGGCATCGCCGACCGGGTCGCGGTGCTCGACGACGGGCGGATCGTCGACGCCGGAACCGCCGCCGAACTCGACGCGCGCTGCGCGCGTTTCCGCGAACTGATGTCGCCGCCGGACTCGGCGACCGGCGACTCGCCGGCCCAGCGCGCCGCCGCGGCCCAGGAGTCGCTCGGCGTCGACGCCCTCTGGCGCGACGCGCCGCCGGCCGCCGACTCCGGAAGCCTCGGACGCGTGGCCGCCGACCCGGCACTGGCGGCGGCCATCGACTCCCTCGGTCCGGCCTCCGAACGGCCCGGCGTCGATCTCGACGACGCCGCCGCCGAACGCGACGGCTTCAGCCTGCGCCAGATCCTGCAGCCTGTCCGCTGGGCCCTGGCGATCCTGCTGGCGACCGTCGGCCTGGACACGCTGATCTCACTGGCCTATCCCCCGCTCGCCCAGGCCGTGCTCGACGCCGGAACCCACCATCACGGCGACGTGCTGTGGACGGCCACCGCCACCGGTCTGGCGCTCGTCGTCGCCGCCTGGGTCGTCGGCGCCGTACACACCGTGGTGGCCGCACGCACCGGCGAACGCGTCCTCTACACCCTGCGCGTGCGCAGCTACGCGCACCTTCAGCGACTCGGCCTGGACTACTACGAACGACAACTGTCCGGCCGCATCATGACCCGGATGACCACCGACGTCGACGCCCTGTCGAGCTTCCTGCAGGACGGGCTGAGCACGGCGGTGATCGCCCTGCTGACCGTCGCCGGCGTCTCGGTCGCGCTGCTGATCACCGACTGGCGACTCGGCCTGGTGCTCGCGGTGGTGCTGCCGCTGCTGGCCGCCGCGACAGTCTGGTTCCGGCGGGTCGCACGCACCGCGCACACTGTCGCACGCGAACGGATCTCGCTGGTCAACGCCGACTTCCAGGAGAACCTGGCCGGTATCGCGACGACCCGCGCCTACCGGCACGCCGAGGTCGCCGGCGCCCGCTTCGCCGAACTCAGCGACGACTGGGTCACCGCGCGCGTGCGCGCCCAGCGGGCCATCGCGCTGTACTTCCCGTTCATCACGTTCTGCGCCGACGCCACCGCGGCCGTCGCCGTGGGCTACGGCGCGCACCTGATCGCCGGCGGAGCGCTCTCCCCCGGCACCCTGGTCGCCTTCCTCATGTACCTGGCGCTGTTGTTCGGGCCGGTGCAGCAGGTCAGCACCCTGTTCGACGAGTACCAGCAGGCCGCAGTCGGATTGAACCGGATCAGCGACCTGCTCGCCACCCCCGGTTCGGTCCTGGAGGCCGATCGCCCAGCGCCGCTGCCCCCGGCCTCCGGCCCCGCGGACGTGCGCCTCGACCACGTCCGATTCCGGTACTCCGGCGCCGCGTCGGACGCGCTGCACGACGTCGACCTCCACGTGCCGGCCGGCACGTCGCTGGCCCTGGTGGGCGCCACCGGCGCCGGCAAGTCGACGGTGGTCAAACTGCTCGCCCGCTTCTACGACCCGACGTCCGGGACGGTCCGGTTCAACGATGCCGACATCGCCGCGGTGAGTCTGCGTGACTACCGATCGCACCTCGGCGTGGTCCCGCAGGAGCCGCACTTGTTCGCAGGCACCGTCGCCGACAACATCGCCTACGGGCGCCCGGCGGCCACCCGCGAAGAGATCGTGCGGGCCGCCCACCGGGTGGGCGCCGCCGGAATGATCGCCGCCCTTCCCGGCGGCATGAACTTCCCCGTCGCCGAACGCGGCCGCGGACTGTCTTCGGGACAGCGGCAGCTGATCGCCCTGGCCCGAGCCGAACTCGTCGAACCCGACCTCATCCTGCTCGACGAGGCGACCGCCACGCTCGACCAGGCCACCGAGGCCCAGGTGCTGCTGGCCGGCGAGGCCCTGGCCCGGCGTCGTACCAGCGTCATCGTCGCGCACCGCCTGGCCACCGCGGCACGCGCCGACACCATCGCCGTCGTCGACGGCGGGCGCATCGTCGAACACGGCAGCCACGACGCGCTGCTGGCCGCCGGCGGCCGGTACGCGCAGCTGTGGACGGCCGGACTGGCACCCGACGAGGCCGGTGTCGCCGAGTCGACGACGCAGGCCCGCAAGTGACATTGCACACTCAGCGACGTGACCCGCGAAGAACGTCGCCGAGGAAGCAGGCGCGGCGACGCGGGCGGGCGTACCATCGTGAGTTGGTCGGACTCGCGCCGCACACCCCACTGTCGTGCGTCCGGACGAACATCTTTCGACACGTGTGAATTGAGGCGAGACGACGCTGTGAGCAGTGCGACTTCCGAGACCGATTTCGGACAAAACGAATGGCTGGTCGAGGAGATGTACCAGCGCTTCCAGAAAGACCCGGCTTCGGTGGATCCCAGCTGGCGGGAAGTGCTTGAGAACTACCACCCCGGCGCCGCTCCGGCGACCAACGGCGCGAGCGCGCCGAAGCCGAGCAGCCCGGCGCCTGAGAGCCCGGCGCCGAAAAGCACTGCCGCCCCGGCACCCGCCCCCAGTGCCTCGGTCATCAAGCCGATCCTGACGCTCGACGACGAGCCCGACCGCCCCGCGCCGCGCAGGGCCGCCCCGGTCCGGGAGGCCGCCGCCACCAAGGCCGCCTCCGGCGTCAGCCGAAGCACCGCCGCGTCGAACGCCGGCGACTCCGGCGGCGCCGACGAGTCCAAGGTGCTGCGCGGTCCCGCCGCCGCCATCGTCAAGAACATGTCGGCCTCGCTGGCCGTGCCCACCGCGACCAGCGTGCGCGCCATCCCGGTCAAGCTGATGATCGACAACCGCATCGTCATCAACAACCAGCTGGCCCGCACCCGAGGCGGCAAGGTCAGCTTCACCCACATCCTCGGCTACGCAATCGTTCAGGCGATCAAGTCGTTCCCCAACCTCAACCGTCACTTCGCCGAGATCGACGGCAAGCCCAACGTCGTCACCCCGGCGCACACCAACCTGGGTTTGGCCATCGACCTGCCCGGCAAGAACGGCAGCCGCACACTTGTGGTCGCCGCCATCAAGGCCTGCGAGACGATGGGCTTCGCCGAGTTCGTCGCCGCCTACGAGGACATCGTGCGCCGCGCCCGCGAAGGCAAGCTGACCGCCGAGGACTTCGCCGGCGTCACCATCTCGCTGACCAACCCGGGCACCATCGGCACCGTCCACTCGGTGCCGCGCCTGATGCCCGGCCAGGGCGCGATCATCGGCGCGGGCGCCATGGAGTACCCCGCCGAGTTCCAGGGCGCCAGCGACCAGCAGCTCGCCGAGATGGGCGTCGGCAAGCTGATGACGCTGACCTCCACCTACGACCACCGGATCATCCAGGGCGCCGAGTCCGGCGACTTCCTGCGCAAGATCCACCACATGATCCTCGACGACGGATTCTGGGACGAGATCTTCACGGCCCTGCACATCCCGTACGAGCCGATCCGCTGGCGGCGCGACATCCCGGCCGGCATGGTCGACAAGAACACCCGCGTGCTCGAGATGATCGCGGCCTACCGCAGCCGCGGTCACCTGATGGCCGACACCGATCCGCTGATGATGGACTCGGACGCCCGCGCCCAGCACCCCGACCTGGACGTCCTGACCTACGGCCTGACCCTCTGGGACCTGGATCGCACCTTCAACGTGGGCGGCTTCCACGGCGAGGAGCGGATGAAGCTGCGCGACGTCCTGTCGATCCTGCGCGACGCCTACTGCCGCCACGTCGGTGTGGAGTACACCCACATCCTCGACCCCGAGCAGCAGCGCTGGCTGCAGGAGCGGGTGGAGATCAAGCACGTCAAGCCGCCGGTCGCCGAGCAGAAGTACATTCTGAGCAAGCTCAACGCCGCCGAGGCCTTCGAGACCTTCCTGCAGACCAAGTACGTCGGCCAGAAGCGCTTCTCGCTGGAGGGCGCCGAGTCGGTGATCCCGATGATGGACGCGGTGATCGACCAGAGCGCCGAGCACGGCTGGCAAGAGGTCGTGATCGGCATGCCGCACCGCGGCCGCCTGAACGTGCTGGCCAACATCGTCGGCAAGCCGTACTCGAAGATCTTCACCGAGTTCGAGGGCAACCTGGGCGACGCTCAGGCGCACGGCTCGGGCGACGTGAAGTACCACCTCGGCGCCGAGGGCAAGTACTACCAGATGTTCGGCGACAACGAGATCAACGTCTCACTGACCGCCAACCCCAGCCACCTGGAGGCCGTCGACCCGGTCCTGGAGGGCATCGTCCGCGCCAAGCAGGACATGCTCGACGAGGGCCAGGAGTTCGACATCCTTCCGCTGATGCTGCACGGCGACGCCGCGTTCATGGGCCAGGGCGTGGTACCCGAGACCCTGAACCTGTCGATGCTGCACGGCTACCGCACCGGCGGCACCGTGCACATCGTGGTGAACAACCAGGTCGGCTTCACCACCGCGCCCGAGTACTCGCGGTCGACTCGCTACTGCACCGACGTCGCCAAGATGATCAGCGCGCCGGTCTTCCACGTCAACGGCGACGACCCCGAGGCCTGCGTCTGGGCCGCCAAGCTCGCCGTCGACTACCGCGCCGCGTTCCAGCGCGACGTCGTGATCGACCTGGTCTGCTACCGCCGCCGCGGCCACAACGAGGGCGACGACCCGTCGA
>JASGFV010000072.1:0-14683 GCA_047605365.1 Gordonia sp. (in: high G+C Gram-positive bacteria) | reverse complement strand
CAAAGACATGCCGCTGATGCTGGCCACCCCGCACGCCCTCGTCGAGGGCGCGATCATCGCGGCATACGCGATCCGCGCGTCGCACGCGTTCATCTACGTCCGCGGCGAGGTGGCCGGGGTGATCCGGCGACTGCGGACGGCGGTCGCCGAGGCGTACGACGCCGGGTTCCTCGGCACCGACGTGATGGGGTCCGGAACCACCGTCGACCTGGTGGTCCACGCGGGGGCCGGCGCGTACATCTGCGGCGAGGAGACGGCGTTGCTCGACTCGCTGGAGGGCCGTCGCGGGCAGCCGCGGCTGCGGCCGCCGTTCCCCGCCGTCGCCGGTCTGTACGCCAGCCCGACGGTGGTCAACAACGTCGAGTCGATCGCGAGCGTGCCGTCGATCCTGCGCAACGGGGCCGACTGGTTCTCGGCGATGGGCACCGAGAAGTCAGCCGGGTTCACGCTCTACTCCCTGTCCGGGCACGTGACGAACCCGGGCCAGTACGAGGCCGCGCTCGGCGTGACGCTGCGCGAACTGCTCGATCGCGCCGGCGGGGTCCGTGCCGGACACCGGCTGAAGTTCTGGACGCCGGGCGGATCGTCGACGCCGATGCTGACCCCCGAACACCTCGACGTACCGCTCGACTACGAGGGCATGGCCTCGGTCGGCTCGATGCTAGGCACCAAGGCACTGCAGATCTTCGACGAGACAACCTGCGTAGTGCGGGCGGTGACCCGCTGGATCGAGTTCTACGCGCACGAGTCGTGCGGCAAATGCACCCCGTGTCGCGAGGGCACGTACTGGCTGGTCCAGCTGATGCGCCGGATCGAGTCGGGCCGCGGCTCGCCGGAGGATCTGCGCACCCTCGAGGACGTGACCGGCAACGTCGCGGGCAAGGCGTTCTGCGCACTGGCCGACGGGGCGGCCAGCCCCATCGTGTCGTCGCTCGCGCACTTCCGCGACGAGTACGTCGCACACTTCGGCGTCGACGGCGGGCCCGGCCGCTGCCCCTTCGATCCGGCCGCCACCACGGTCTACGCCGATGCGGCGCCGGCCGAGGGAGGCCTTCGATGACCACCGCCGACGCACGCACCGAGACCCGGGTCGACGACGGCCTGATCCACCTGATGATCGACGACGTCGAGGTCGCCGTCCCGAAAGGCACCCTGGTGATCCGCGCAGCCGAGCTGGTCGGCGTCGACATTCCGCGGTTCTGCGACCATCCGCTGCTCGACCCGGTCGGCGCGTGCCGGCAGTGCCTGGTGGAGATCGAGGGCATGCGCAAGCCGATGGCGTCATGCACCATCCCGGTCACCGAGGGCATGGTGGTGCGGACCCAGCGCTCCTCCGCCGAGGCCGAGAGCGCCCAGCGCGGGGTGATGGAACTGCTGCTGATCAACCACCCGCTCGACTGCCCGACCTGCGACAAGGGCGGCGAATGCCCGCTGCAGAACCAGGCGATGTCGGCGGGCCGCACGCAGTCGCGGTTCGACGGAACCAAGCGGGTCTACACCAAGCCCGTCGCGCTCTCGTCCGAAGTGCTGCTGGACCGCGAACGCTGCGTGCTGTGCGCCCGGTGCACCCGATTCTCGGAGCAGATCGCAGGCGACCCGTTGATCGCCCTGACCGATCGCGGGGCGCTGCAGCAGGTGGCTGCTTACCGATCGCCGGGAGCGGAGCGAGCGGGATCAATAGACACAGACGAGCCGTTTCATTCCTATTTCTCCGGAAACACCGTGCAGATCTGCCCGGTGGGCGCGCTGACCGGTGCGGCCTACCGGTTCCGGGCCCGGCCGTTCGACCTGGTCTCCTCCCCCAGCGTCTGCGAACACTGCGCGTCGGGCTGCGCCCAGCGCACCGATCACCGGCGCGGACGGGTCCTGCGCCGTCTGGCCGGCGACGACCCGAACGTCAACGAGGAGTGGAACTGCGACAAGGGCCGCTGGGCGTTCGCGTACGAGCGCGCCGCCGACCGGCTGACCACACCACTGGCCCGGGGCGACGACGGCGCGCTCCGCCCGGTGTCGTGGCCGTACGCGCTGGCCGTCGCCGCCCGCGGGCTGGCCGCAGCCGGTGATCGCACCGCCGTTCTGACCGGCGGCCGGGTCACCGTCGAGGACGCCTACGCGTACGCGAAGTTCGCACGAGTGGCCTTGCACACCAACAACATCGACTTCCGGATTCGCGACCACTCGGAGGAGGAGACGCAGTTCCTGGCCGCCCTGGTGTCGGCGACCGGCATCACCGTCGACTACGACGACCTGGAGCAGGCGCCCGCCGTCGTGCTCGCCGGTCTCGAGCCCGAGGAAGAGTCGCCGATGATCTTCCTCCGCCTGCGCAAGGCGGTCGGCAAGCACGGCCAGCGCATCGCCTCGATCGCCGCGTGGCGCAGTCCGGGCCTGGCCAAGCTGTCCGGGACGTTGTTGTCGTGCGTGCCCGGCGGCGAGGCCGCCGTGCTCGACGACCCCGGCACCGCCCGGCTGCTCGACGCCCCCGGTTCGATCCTGGCGGTCGGCGAACGACTGGCCGGCGTCCCGGGCGCACTGTCGGCCGCGGCGCGCCTCGCCGCGTCGACCGGCGCGCGTCTGGCCTGGGTGCCGCGCCGGGCCGGTGAACGCGGAGCCGCCGACGTCGGCGCACTGCCGACCGTCCTGCCCGGCGGTCGACCGGTGAGCTCGCCGAAGGCCCGCGCCGAACTCGCCACGCTCTGGAAGGCGGTCCTGCCCGCCGACGACGGCCTCGACGCCGCCGGCATCGTCGACGCACTGCACTCCGGCTCGGTCACGGCGGTGGTGTGCGGCGGAGTCGAACCCGCCGACCTGCCCGGCCGGACCGCCCTCGCCGCAGCCCTCGACGACGCCTTCGTCGTCAGCCTGGAACAGCGGCCCGGCGATGTGACCGAACGCGCCGACGTCGTGCTGCCGGTGGCCGTCGTCGCCGAGAAGGACGGCACCTTCGTCGACTGGGAGGGCCGGCCGCGGTGGTTCACCGCCGCCGTCACTCCGCCGCAGGGCAGCGCGCCGCTGTCCGATCACCGGGTGCTCGACGCGCTGGCCGCCGAACTCGGCGTCGAACTTCACTGCGACGATCCGCGGTCGATCCACTCCGAGCTGCACCGGATGGGCTCGTGGTCCGGGCAGCGTCCCGAACCGCCCTCGTACACGGCGAACCACCCGGCGACCGCCGGATCGGGCCGAGCAGTGCTCGCGTCGTGGCGGATGCTGCTCGACGCCGGGCGGCTCCAGGACGGGGAGCCGCACCTGGCCGGCACCGCGCACCGCAGCGTCGTCCGGCTGTCGGCGGCGACGGCGGCCGAAATCGGCGCCGTCGACGGGGAGCCGGTCCGGGTGTCGACCTCGTCGGGGGCCATCACGTTGCCCCTCACGGTCACCGACATGCCGCCCCGAGTGGTGTGGACGCCGATGAACTCGACCGACTCGCAGATCCACGTCGTACTCGACGCGCGGCCCGGCGATGTCGTGCGGATCGAAGCGGCCCGGTCCGAACCCGAGACCCCGGACGAAGGGGACACCGATGGCTGACTTCCCGACGCTCGACGACTTCGGCCTCGACCCGTGGTGGCTGATCGTGATCAAGGCCGTCGCGATCTTCGCCTTCCTGGTGCTCACCACGCTGGTGGCGATCCTCGCCGAACGCAAGATCATGGCACGCATGCAACGACGGCTCGGCCCCAACCGGGTGGGCCCGGGGGGAATGCTGCAGAGCCTGGCCGACGGCGTGAAGCTGGCCCTCAAGGAAGGCCTGACCCCGGTGCGGGTCGACAAGGCGATCTACCTGCTGGCCCCGATCCTCGCGGTGGTGCCCGCGATCATGGCGTTCGCGGTGATCCCGGTGGGACCGATGGTCTCGGTCTTCGGGCACCGCACCCCGCTGCAACTGACCGACCTGCCCGTCGGCGTGCTGTACGTGCTCGCGGTGACCTCGGTCGGCGTCTACGGAATCGTGCTGGCCGGATGGTCGTCGGGGTCCACCTATCCGCTGCTCGGCGGACTGCGCTCGACGGCGCAGGTGATCTCCTACGAGATCGCGATGGGACTGTCGTTCGCGGCGGTGTTTCTGCTGTCGGCCACCATGTCCACCTCCGAGATCGTCTCCGCCCAGCACCGGCACTGGTACATCCTGCTGGTCTTGCCGTCGTTCGTCATCTACGCCGTCTCGATGGTCGGCGAGACCAATCGCGCCCCGTTCGACCTGCCCGAGGCCGAAGGCGAGCTGGTCGGCGGTTTCCACACCGAGTACAGCTCGCTGAAGTTCGCGATGTTCATGCTGGCCGAGTACATCAACATGGTGACCGTCTCGGCGCTGGCCACCACCCTGTTCCTGGGCGGCTGGCAGGCGCCGTGGCCGCTGAGCCTGTGGTCCGGGGCGAACGCCGGATGGCTTCCGATCCTGTGGTTCGTGATCAAGGTCTGGGTGTTCCTGTTCGTGTTCATCTGGCTGCGGACCACGCTGCCCCGGCTGCGTTACGACCAGTTCATGAACCTCGGCTGGAAGGTGCTGATCCCCGTCGCCCTCGCCTGGGTGATGGTGGTGGCGGTGATCCGGCAGACCCTCAGCGGCAGCGCCGACTGGGTCTCGAGCACGGTGCTCGGCGTCGCGGGGCTGATCGTCGCCGTGGTGCTGATCCGCGGGATCGCGCTGCTCGGGCGGCCGCCGGAGCCTTCGCCTTCCCGCCGGCTGAGCTCGTCGAACCCTTCGGCGGACTCTTCGACCCTTCGACAAGCTCAGGGAGCGAGCTCAGGGAGCGACAAGGACCGCGGGCTGTTCGATCCCTTCGCCGGCGGCTTCCCGGTCCCGCCGCTGCCGAATCAGATTCTGCCCGACCGCGCCCTGCCGAAGACCGCCGGCCGCGGCGCGGACCGTCGTTCGAAGGAGTCCAGCGATGCCTGACTTCAGCAAGCCGATCGCCGGCTTCGGCGCGACCTTCGCGGGGATGTTCGCCAAACCGATCACCGAGCAGTATCCGGAGCAGAAGGAGCCGACCGCCGCCCGATATCACGGCCGTCACCAGCTCAACCGGTACCCCGACGGCCTGGAGAAGTGCATCGGCTGCGAACTGTGCGCGTGGGTGTGCCCGGCCGACGCGATCCTCGTCGAGGGGGCCGACAACACCGACGCCGAGCGGTTCTCCCCCGGCGAACGCTACGGGCGGGTGTACCAGATCAACTACCTGCGGTGCATCGGCTGCGGACTGTGCGTGGAGGCCTGTCCGACGCGGGCGCTGACCATGACGAACGACTACGAGCTCGCCGACTCGTCGCGCGCCGGAATGATCTACGAGAAGGATCAGCTGCTCGCGCCGATGGGCGAGGACATGACCCCGGCCCCGCACGCGATGGCCCCCGGCTCGCGGCCGGAGGACTACTACCGCGGCGACGTCGGGCCCGACGGTCTGCGCAAGAAAGAAGCGAGCCGGAACGTCCCCGGTGAAGGCGACGGGGACGCCGCCCGATGACCATCGAACTCGCCGGGCAACTGGTCCGCACCTCCACCGCCGAAGCCGTGCAGTTCTGGGCGCTCGGGGCAGTGGTGGTGATCGGTGCGCTCGGCGTGGTGCTGAGCCGCCGGGCAGTCTACTCCGCACTGTTCCTGGCGATGACGATGATCATCCTGGCGGTCTTCTACGTCGCGCAGGGCGCGCTGTTCCTCGGCGTGGTGCAGGTGGTGGTCTACACCGGCGCGGTGATGATGCTGTTCCTGTTCGTGCTGATGCTGATCGGCGTCGACTCCACCGACGCGCTCACCGAGTCGATCCGCGGGCAGCGGTTCGTCGCCGCCGGACTCGGCCTCGGCTTCGGGGTGCTGCTGATCGCCGCGATCGCGAACGCGTCTCTGGCCGTGTTCGCCGGCGCCCCCGACTACAGCGGCGGCACCGCCCCCGGCGGGGGCAACGCGAACATCCGCGAACTCGCGCACCTGATCTTCGTGCAGTATCTGTGGGCGTTCGAGCTGACGGGCGCGCTGCTGATCACCGCGACCGTCGCGGCGATGGTGCTGGCGCACCGCCCGAGGTTCGGTCCGCGCCGGGGCCAGCGCGAGCTCTCGATCGAACGGTTCCGCGAGGGCGTGCACCTGACGCCGCTGCCCAGTCCCGGCGTCTACGCGCGACACAACGCCGTCGACATCCCGGCACGCGAACCCGACGGGCGGCCGTCCGCGCTGTCGGTCAACGCGATGCTCACCCCGCGAGCGTTCGACGCCCCGGACGAGCCGGCCGCCGGAGAGCTGGAGGACTAGCGCCGATGAATCCCGCCAACTACCTGTACCTGGCCGCCGTGCTGTTCACCATCGGGGCCGTCGGAGTCCTCGTACGACGCAACGCCATCGTCGTCTTCATGTGCGTGGAGCTGATGCTGAATTCAGCCAATCTCACGTTCGTCACCTTCTCCCGGATGCACGGCAGCCTCGACGGGCAGGTGATCGCCTTCTTCACGATGGTCGTCGCCGCTGCCGAGGTGGTGGTCGGCCTGGCCATCATCATGACGATCTTCCGGACCCGGCGGTCGGCGTCCGTCGACGACGCGAATCTGCTGCGGAGGTGAACCCGATGCCGCTGACCCTGGTGCCGGTCCTGCCCGCGCTCGGCGCGCTGGTGCTGCTCGTCGCGGGGCGTCGCACCGACCAGTGGGGCCACCTGCTGGCGACGGCGCTGGCCGTCGCCTCGGCGTGCCTCGCGGTGATCCTGTGGATCGGCATGATCGGCCGGGACGCCGCCGACCGCGCGGTGCACGTCGACGGCTACGACTGGGTGCCGGTCGCCGACCTGCACGTGCGGTTCGGGCTCACCCTGGACCAGCTCTCGATGTGCTTCGTGCTGTTGATCACCGTCGTCGGGTCCCTGATCCACGTCTACTCGATCGGCTACATGCACGACGACCCGAATCGTCGCCGATTCTTCGCCTACCTCAACCTGTTCCTGGCCGCGATGCTCGTGCTGGTCCTGTCGGACAACTACCTCGGTCTGTACCTCGGCTGGGAGGGCGTGGGCGTCGCGTCGTACCTGTTGATCGGTTTCTGGCAGGAACGGCCGTCGGCGGCGACCGCCGCCAAGAAGGCGTTCGTGGTGAACCGAGTCGGCGACGTCGGGCTGGCGATCGCCCTGATGATCATGTTCGCCGCCTTCGGCTCGGTGGACTTCTCGACCGTCTTCGGCGGGGCGCACGAGGCGAGCGAAGCCACGTTGACCGCGCTCGGATTCATGCTGCTGCTGGCCGCCTGCGCCAAGTCGGCCCAGGTGCCGTTGCAGTCGTGGCTGGGCGACGCCATGGAGGGCCCGACGCCGGTGTCGGCGCTGATCCACGCCGCGACCATGGTGACCGCGGGCGTGTACCTGATCACCCGGTCCGGGGCGATCTTCGACCTGGCCCCGAACGCGCAGACCGGCGTCGTCGTGGTGGGTGCGGTGACCGCCCTGTTCGGCGCGATCATCGGCTGCGCCAAGGACGACATCAAGAAGGCGCTCGCGGCGTCGACCATGAGTCAGATCGGCTACATGGTGCTGGCCGCCGGACTCGGCCCGGCCGGCTACGCGTTCGCGATCATGCACCTGCTGACGCACGGCTTCTTCAAGGCCGGCCTGTTCCTCGGGGCGGGTTCGGTGATGCACGCGATGGACGACGACACCGACATGCGCCGCTACGGCGGACTGCGCAAGTTTCTGCCGATCACGTTCGTCACGTTCGGTTTCGGCTACCTCGCGATCATCGGCGTCCCGCCGTTCGCCGGCTTCTTCTCCAAAGACCACATCATCGAGGCCGCGTTCGGCGCGGGCGGGGCCCGCGGCGTGATCCTCGGCCTGGTGACAGTGCTGGCCGCCGGCCTGACCGCGTTCTACATGACCCGCGTGATGATCCTGACCTTCTTCGGCGAGCCGCGCTGGCGCACCCGCGAGTCGTCGGGCACTCCGGCGACTCCCGCGCACCGCATCAACCACGACGACCCGCCCGTGCGCGCCCCGCACGAGGCGCCGCCGACGATGACCGCCCCGATGATTCTGCTGGCCGTCGGCTCGGTGTTCTCCGGCGGGCTGCTGGCGATCGACGGCGTGCTGGACCACTGGCTGGCACCGGTGGTCGGCGAGGCCGTCGAACACGATCTGCCGATGCCGGTCTGGGCGATCACCGTGCTGGTGCTGGTCGTGCTGGCCTTCGGCGTCGGCCTCGCCTGGCGGCAGTACGGTCGCGCGCCGGTGCCGACCGTCGCCCCGCAGGACGTCAGCGCGCTGACCGTCGCGGCCCGCTCCGACCTGTACGGCGACGCCTTCAACGAGGCGGTGCTGATGCGGCCCGGCGCGAAGCTGACCGAGGCGCTGATCGTCGTCGAGGACGACGGTTTCGGCGCGATCCCGACCGCGACCGGCCGCGGCCTGAGCCGGCTCTCAGAGCTGACGCGGAACTCCGAGAACGGGTACGTGCGGTCGTACGCGGTGTCGATTCTGGGCGGCACGATCGCGGTGACCGCGCTGATCATGGGGGTGAATCTGCTGTGAGCGTTCCGTGGCTGACCGTGCTGTGGCTCTTCCCCGCCCTGGCGTCGCCGGCGGTGCTTCTCGTGCCGGCCCGCGACCTCGCCAAGCGAACGGCCCTGGGCGCATCGCTGCTGGTGCTGGTGTGGGCGGTGCTGGTGGCGGTCCAGTTCGACGGCGCAGGCGGCCGGTTCCAGCTGACCGAGGACGTCAGCTGGATGCCCGGTTTCGGGGCCCGCTACAGCGTCGGGCTCGACGGCGTCGGCCTCGCCCTGATCGTGCTGACCGCGGCGCTGACACCGTTGCTGCTGCTGGCCGGATGGCATGACGCGGACGACGCCGAAGCGACCGACGACTCGCCCGGAGGGACTCGCCGCGCGGAGTCGATGTACTTCGCGCTGATGCTGGCCGTCGAGGCGCTGGTCCTGATGAGTTTCGTCGCGACCGACGTGCTGCTGTTCTACCTCGTGTTCGAGGCGATGCTGATCCCGATGTACTTCCTGATCAGCGGGTTCGGCGTCGACCGCGCACGACGATCCGCCGCCGCCGTCAAGTTCCTGCTCTACAACCTGATCGGCGGACTGGTGATGCTGGCCGCCGTGGTCGGCCTGTACGCGGTGACCGCCCGCTCGCACCTCGGGGGCGGGACGTTCAGCATGCAGGTGATCACCGAGGCGGCCTCCGCGGGGCGGCTCGACGCGTCGTCGACCGTTCAGAATCTGCTGTTCCTCGGCTTCTTCTTCGCGTTCGCCGTCAAGGCGCCGCTGTGGCCGCTGCACACGTGGCTGCCCGACGCGGCGGTGTCGGCGACCCCGGCCTCCGCCGTGATGATGATGGCGGTGATGGACAAGGTCGGAACCTTCGCCATGCTGCGCTTCTGTCTCGGACTGTTCCCGGAGGCGTCGCAGACCTTCGCCCCGATCATCTGTGCGCTGGCCGTGGTCAGCATCGTCTACGGCGCGATCATGGCGATCGGTCAGCGCGACCTGATGCGGCTGATCTCGTACACGTCGATCTCGCACTTCGGCTTCATCGTCCTCGGAGTCTTCGCGCTGACCGCGCAGGGAATGTCCGGGGCGACGCTCTACATGGTGAACCACGGGATCTCCACGGCCGCGTTGTTCCTGATCGCCGGGTTCCTGGTGAGCCGGCGCGGCAGCCGCCTGATCGCCGATTACGGGGGCGTGCAGAAGCTGGCCCCGGTGCTGGCCGGCACGTTCCTCGTCGCCGGTCTGGCCACGTTGTCGCTGCCCGGGATGGGGCCGTTCATCAGCGAGTTCCTGGTCCTGATCGGCACGTTCGTGCGGTACCCGGTGGCGGCGATCTTCGCCGCCACCGCACTGGTGCTGTCGGCGATCTATATCCTGTGGACCTACCAGCGGGTGATGGGCGGACCCCCGAAGCCTGACGCGCTCCCCGACACCGCCGGCACCACCTCGTCGCACCGCCGGATCACCGACCTGAGTGTGCGGGAGAAGATCGTCGTCGCGCCGCTGATCGTCGCCCTCCTGGTCCTCGGATTCTTCCCGCGGGTGGCGCTGGACGTGATCGATCCGGCCGTCGGGCACACGCTCACCACCACCGGGGTGCAGCAACCGGAACCGACCGTGGCGGGAGGCCGCTGATGAACGCCGGAACGCCGATCGCGTTCTTCGCCCTGTCGCCGATGCTGGTCGTGTTCGGCACGGCGGTGCTCAGCGTGCTGGTCGAGGCGTTCGCGCCGGTCGCCGCACGCTACCGGGCGCAGTTGTGGCTCTCGCTGATCGGGCTGGCGGCGGGTCTGGTGATGGTGCTGATCGTCGCACGGTCGCACGTGAACGGTGGCGTCACCGCCGACGCGACGATGTCCGGGGCCGTCGTGGTCGACGGTCCGACGTTGTTCCTCCAGGGCACGATCGTGGTGATCTCGATGGCGGCCGTGGCGTTCATGGGCGAACGACGACTCGACCGGGTCTGGGCGCCCGCGCAGGTCGCCCGCAGCGGCCACGGCGGGACGTCGGTGACGGTGCCGGGCGGCGAGGCGTCGGACGCCGATCTGGTCGCCGACGCATTCGCGCCGATCGCCTCCACCATCCCTGGCAGCGCCGAAGAGCTGGCCGCCGGCCGTGCCGGAGCGATCACCACCGAAGTCTTCCCGCTGACGCTGCTGGCGGTCGGCGGCATGATGGTCTTCCCCGCTTGCGGGGACCTGCTGACGATGTTCGTCGCCCTCGAAGTGCTGTCGCTGCCGCTGTATCTGCTGTGCGGGATCGCGCGGCGTCGTCGACTGCTGTCGCAGGAGGCAGCGCTCAAGTACTTCCTACTCGGTGCGTTCTCGTCGGCGATCTTCCTGTTCGGCGCGGCCTTCGCCTACGGCGCCACCGGCTCGCTGAACCTGCGCACGATCGGCGCGACGGTCACCGAGCACGGCGAGCACACCTTGCCGCTGCTCGCCCTGGCGCTGCTGAGTGTGGGGCTGCTGTTCAAGGTGGGCGCGGTGCCCTTCGGCTCGTGGGTCCCCGACGTGTACCAGGGCGCCCCGACGCCGGTGACCGCGTTCATGGCGTCGGCGACCAAGGTCGCCGCGTTCGGCGCCCTGCTGCGCGTGCTGTACGTCGGATTCCCCGGCCTGCACGAGACCTGGAAGCCGCTGATCTGGGCCGTCGCGATCGCCACCATGGTGATCGCGACGCTGATGGCGGTGACCCAGTCGGACGTCAAGCGAATGCTCGCGTACTCGTCGGTCAGTCACGTCGGATTCCTGCTGATCGGCGTCGCCGCGTTCGGCGACGCCGGAGCCACGGCGACGCTGGTCTACTTGGCGCTGTACGCGCTGAGCTCGTTCGGCTCGTTCGCGGTGCTGTCGGTGGTGCGCGACGACGACGGCCGCGAATACTCCGACCTGACGGGCTGGGCCGGACTCGGACGCCGCTCCCCGGTGGTCGGCGCGATCGTGTCGATCTTTCTGCTCGCGCTGGCCGGCATTCCGCTGACCAGCGGCTTCATCGCCAAGTTCGCGGTCTTCAACGCCGCCGGGCAGGCGGGCGGCTGGGCGCTGATCCTGGTGGGCGTGCTGTGCAGCGCGGTCGCCGCCTACTTCTACCTGCGAGTGATCGTCTCGATGTTCTCCACCGACGCGATCGACGACGCACCCGCCGTCCCGAATCCGAGCCTGCTCACCAAGATCCCGGTGGGCGTCTGCGCGGTCGCCACCGTGGTGCTCGGCATCGTGCCGCAGCCGCTGATCTCGCTGGCGGAGTCGGCGTCGCACTTCTTGCGCTGAGCTGGTACACCGCGAGGGCGGCGGGCGATTGAATCAGTAGCCGCGGCCGGGCGGCACCACCGACAACAGCTCCTCACCCGCGGCGAACCGGCGGAGGTTCTCGGTGAGAAACGGCGCGAGCTCGCGGAGCAGGCCCGAAGAAGGATTCGCGATGTGCGGGGTCAGGATGAGGTTCGCCAGGCTCCACAACTCATCGTCGGGGTTCGGCGGCTCCGGATCGGTGACGTCGAGGGCGGCGCCGGCGATCGCGCCGCTGCGCAGGGCCCGGTACAGCGCGGCCTCGTCGACCAGCGGACCGCGAGCGACGTTGACCAGCCAGCAGTGCTCCGGCAGGGCGGCGAGCACGGCGTCGTCGATCAGGTGGTGGGTCCGGGCCGTCGCCGGGGCAGCCAGCACCACGTGGTCGGTGGTCGGCCACACGTCGTCGAGCTCGCCGAACGCGACCGTGCGCTCGGCGCCAGGCACGTCGTCGCCCGAAGTGTTGACCGCGACGACGCGTGCCCCGCACGCCGTCAGCCGCGGGATCAGCGCCCGGCCGATGCCGCCCGCACCGACGACGGTCACCGTGGAGCCGTGAAGCGACCGCACCCGCGGGTCGATCGACTTGTCCCACCCGAGCCGCACCGCGCTGTTGATCTGCCGAACCCCGGCCAGCAGCAGTCCGAGAGCGTGTTCGGCGCAGTTCTCCGCGTAGAAGCCCGCGGCGTTCGTCCAGGTCCGGCGGTCGTCGAGCAGCCCGGCGTCCAAGAACGCCTCGATCCCGGCGACCTTCAGCGCCACCCACTCCACAGCGTCCGGCAACTCCGGAAAGCCGTCGGCCCCGCCGGTCCACATCAGGACCCGCGCCTCGTCGAGCGGGACGACGACTCCCCCGCCGCGACTCACCGCCGCGAGCAGCACCGGATCGTGATCGGGTTCGACGGCGACGGGGATCGGGGCCGGATTCGTCATGTCCCCAGCAGTACCAGAGTGGCGGGCGGTGGTTCGGCCTGACCCGATACGCTCGCTCGCCTAGCGGCACGCGGGCCACTCGATCACCAGGTACATGCTCGCTCGACCAGCGAAGGAAGCACCCGGGATTCAATCGGCAGAGCCGAGCGACGCCGCGGCCTTCGCCAGTTCGACATTGCAGCACTCACAGCCGATCGGCGCTGTCCAGGCGGCCTCGTCGAGGGGACTCGGCCAGGCCGGCACGTCGTGCACCAGCGTCTGCGAGTCTCCGCCGTAGCCCTGCACCTCCTTGAACCACGGCAGCACGTTCGGATTGGCCGGCCAGCCCATCGCCGCCCGGTCGAGATGCTTGAAGGCCGGGCGGGCGATCCGCACGTCGTAGGCGCGCCCGTCGTCGACCATCGGAGCCGGATGCCGCCAGCCCAGGACGAACATGTCGGGCCCGGTCTGGGCGTTCGGCGATTTCGGCGCCTCGCGCTCGTTCCCGGAACCGCGCAGCGAGCCGATCGCGTTGCCGATCCGATAGCCCAGCGTCATCGAGTCGTGCACGCAGAACGGGTCGGCGCGCAGGCTCGGGCGGATCCGTTCGACGTCGACGCCGAGGCCGTGCCGGCAGGCCTGCTGCACCATCCAGGCCAGCGACGCGTCGGCGATCGCGCTCTGCGCGTAGCCGCCGCCGACGTCGGTGTGCACGCCGTCGAACCACATCTGCTTCATGTCCTGGTGCTGACCGCCCCACAGGCACGGGGCAAAGATCCGCCGGCGCTCGGCCAGTGCCAGCGCCTGCCGGGCGGTCTGCACCATCGGGGTCAGACGGACGTTGTGAAAGCGGTACTTGCTGCGCACCATCCCGGGAACTCCCAGCGCGCCGACGGTGTCGAAGACGCCCAAGAACTTGATGGTCACCTCGCTGCGCCGATGGCACGCTGCCCGGAAGGTGCGCTGACGGTCGTGCGGGCTCGGCGCGACGGCGAACTTGCTGATCACCCGGCCGCGGTCCGCGCCGGACGGCGGATCCCGGTACAGCGACATCGCCTCGGAAAGCAGTCCGTCGGCCACGCCGTCGGAGGTCAGCAGCCCGACCGCCGAGATCATGCCGATCAGACTGCGTGCGGTGTATCCGCCCCGACTGAAGCCGAACACGTAGATGTGGTCCCCGGGCGAGTAGTTCAGCGCCAGGAACCGATAGGCGTCGACGATCGCCGAGTCCAGACCGAGGCCGAACGCGCCGCCGAGGATCCGTTCGGCCGTCGATCCGCCGGTCCCGACGCCCGCCGAGTAGTAGACCACCTGCGGCGTGCCGTCGCGGGTCTGGGCGGACACCGACCGGGCGATGCGCTCGATGTTCGACACGTTGACGTCGTCTGCGCGTTTCCATGTGCCGTCGCAGCAGACCACCAGATTCTTCATCACTTGTCTCCTGCCACCAGATTGCCGAGTTCCGAGCGGTCGGTGAGGTCGAACTTCATGCAGGCGCGATAGATGTGACCCTCGACGGTCCGCACCGAGACCACCAGCCGGTCGGCGATCTCCCGATTGCTCAGGCCGACGGCGACCAGGCTCGCGATCTCCCGTTCGCGGGAGGTCAACGGCAGCGGATGCGCGGCGGCGATCACCGCCGGGGTGCGCAGTCCGCCGCACTGCACCGCGAGTGCGGCGGCGCGGGTTCCCGACGCCGCCATCGCGGTGCGGGCGCCGCTCTTCTCGTGTTCGGTCGCGGCGGCCCCGGCCGCATCGGCGGCCGACACCAGCAGGCCCAGCTTCTCGAACTCGGTCGAACTCGCGTCCAGAGCCGGACCGTCGCCGGCCGCCGCGGCGGCCGCGTGCCGCGCATAGGCCGCGCACACCGGGCCGTCGACCTGCTCGACGAGCTCGGCGAGCCGGTCGACCACGTCGGCGTCGTGCCCGCCGAAGCGCACCGCGGCGTGCAGCAACTGCGCCTCGACTGCCCCCTGGCAGCTGCGTCGGGCGCACCGCGCCGCCGCGGTCGCCGCGTCGA
>JASGFV010000071.1:0-14743 GCA_047605365.1 Gordonia sp. (in: high G+C Gram-positive bacteria) | reverse complement strand
GTTCGGTCGCGTAGATCTCCACCTGCGCGGGCAGGTTGGTACCGGTGTTGCGCTCGTCGTACATGGTGATCGGCGCGTTCTGCGAGTACCGCAGGTTCAGCTTGGTGTACGCGTCGTACACGCCGCGCGAGACCCACTCGCCGTCGTCGACGCCGGTCAGAACGCCCTCGGACTTCTTGCCCATGATGATCGCGGTGCCGGTGTCCTGACACATCGGCAGCACGCCGCCGGCCGAGATGTTGACGTTCTTGAGCAGGTCGAGGGCCACGAAGCGGTCGTTGCCGGACGCTTCGGGGTCGTCGATGATCTTGCGGAGCTGCGCCAGGTGGGCAGGCCGCAGGTAGTGGCTGATGTCGTGCATCGCCTCCGCGGTCAGCTTCTGGATCGCCTCGGGCTCCACTTTCAGGAACGTGCGGCCGTCCACCTCGAAGGTGCTGACGCCTTCGGTAGTGACGAGGCGGTAGGGCGTGCCCTCCTGCTTGGCGGGCAGGAGATCGGAGTAGAGGAATTCGGGGGCTGGGGCTGATTCGCTCACAGCTCCAGATTCTACGAACCGAGTGTTCTGACCTGCGGGTTAGTGCATCCTTACCTGTGTGGGCGGGGCGTCAGACCAGACCCGACGGCGCCCTGCGCGTGCCGGGCTGCTGCTTGGGCATCCGGTTCGGCGGCACCGGGTACGGGGTGCCGTGGCCGGCGGTGCCCAGTGCGATGTTCGGACCGCAGGCGATCAGCGAGTTCTTCATCTCGGGCACCGGATCGCCGAGGCGGGGCCGGGCGGCGTTGGGCCGGTGCGCGAAGTCGAAGGCCGACGTCATGTCGCCGGTCGCCGAACGACGCCAGGCGGTGAGGTTGGGGACGTCGACGCCGAACCGGCGCTCGATCAGGCGGAGCTGTGAGGTGTGGTCGAAGGTCTCCGAGGCCACCAGACCGCCCCGCGAGTAGGGCGAGATGATGAAGCACGGAACCCGGTAGCCGAGGCCGATCGGCCCGCGGACGCCCTTGGCCTCGGGGGCGTTCTTCGCGAGATTCGGGACCGTCACGTACTCGCCGGGGGTTCCGGGAGGCGCCGTCGGGGGCACGACGTGGTC
Organism: Gordonia sp. (in: high G+C Gram-positive bacteria); assembly: GCA_047605365.1. Classification (GTDB taxonomy): domain Bacteria; phylum Actinomycetota; class Actinomycetes; order Mycobacteriales; family Mycobacteriaceae; genus Gordonia. Next base: position 13,655 of record JASGFV010000071.1, on the reverse strand, counting down.
GAAGAAGCCGCCGTGCTCGTCGTAGCTGATGATCAGGGCGGTCTTCTCCCACACCTTCCGGTTGGAGGTCAGGATGTCGAGCAGCTGCACAATGCCGACCGCGCCGAGCGCCGCGGGCAGGGCGGGGTGCTCGCAGTTCATCACCGGCGGGATCACCCAGGAGACCCTCGGAAGCCGGTTGTTCTTGACGTCGTCGGCGAACCCCTGGGGGTAGGTGGGGTCGATGCCGCGGCGGTGCAGCTCCGACTTCGGGTCGGCGGCCTGTTTGAAGCAGCCCATCATGCCGTCGAGGATCACCGAGGAGACCGGGCCGAAGTCGCGGTTGTTGTAGATCTTCCAGCTCACGCCGGCGTCTCGCAGGTTCTCGGGCATGGTGCGCCAGCTGTAGACGTTCTGCGGGATGAACGTCGGGGTGGTCAGCAGCGGACCGCCGTGGCGCCCGTCGGGGTCGATGTTGGCGCTCATCCAGTACAGGCGGTTCGGGTCGGTGGGCCCGAGTACCGAGCAGTGGTAGTTGTCGCACAGGGTGAACGTCTCGGCCAGCGTGCGGTGGACGGGGATGTCCTCGCGCTCGTAGTAGCCCATCAGCGCGGGCGCATTGGCCTCGCCGACGGACTTGATCGACATGGGCAGCCAGCCGTCGTTGCGGCCTCCGCGGAAGGCCGCGTGGGTGCCTTCCCACGAGTGGTCGGGGTCGTTGATGCACGAGCCGTCGAGCGACGCGTCGTGCTTGGTGTCGAGCCGGAAGGGCAGGGTGTACCCGGTGCGCGTGGCGCCCTTGCCCGGCGCCCACCCGTACTGGCGCAGGGCCTCGGGATTCTCGGCGAAGCCGCGCACACCCGAGTAGGTGCCGAAGTAATGGTCGAAGGACCGGTTCTCCTGCATGAAGAGCACGATGTGCTCGATGTCGCCGAGGCCGCCCATGCCGCCCGGGTCGGCGGAGGCGTACGCCTTCTCGATGATCGGCGACGCCCACGAGGTGAGCAGTGCCGTGCCGCCGGCTGCGGCGACCCGCCGCATGAAGTCCCGGCGGTTCATTCCCGCGATCTGATCGTTGCCCATGCGCGACGTCGGTGTCCCTTCGCTCCGGCAGGCGGAACGACGACGTCCCGCCTGCGACGGTGGCTGACGCTACCGCAGCGAGACGGGACGTGTCGGGAGACGGCCCGAGGAGCCGGGAATCCTCCGGAATGACCAGATCGATGCAGATCAGAGATCCAGGCGGGCGTACTCGCGCAGCTTGGTGGTCTGGTGGACGGCCTCGATGGTGCGGATGGTGCCGGACTTGGAACGCATCACCAGCGAGCGGGTGGTCGCGCCGTTGGGGCGGTAGGTGACGCCGCGCAGCATGTCGCCGTTGGTGACGCCGGTGGCACAGAAGAACGAGTTCTCGCCGCTCACCAGGATCTCGTTGGTCAGGACGCGGTCCAGGTCGTGGCCCGCGTCGATGGCCTTCTGGCGCTCGGCGTCGTCCTTCGGCCACAGCTTGCCCTGGATCTCGCCGCCCATGCACTTCATCGCGACGGCGCTGATGATGCCCTCGGGCGTGCCGCCGATGCCCATCAGCATGTCGACGGTGCTGTAGTCGCCCGCCGCCGCGATGGCGCCGGCGACGTCGCCGTCGGAGATCAGGCGGATCTTGGCGCCGGCCTCGCGGATGTCGCTGATCAGCTGGGCGTGGCGCGGACGGTCGAGCACGACGACGGTCAGGTCGGCCACGTCGATGCCCTTGGCGGCGGCCACCGAGTTGATGTTCCACTCGACGGACTGGTTGATGTCGATGGCGCCCTTGGCGGCCGGGCCGACGGCGATCTTGTTCATGTAGAACACGGCCGACGGGTCGAACATGGTGCCGCGTTCGGAGACCGCGATCACGGCGATCGAGTTCGGGCGGCCCTCGGCCATCAGGGTGGTGCCGTCGATCGGGTCGACGGCGACGTCCACCTCGGGGCCCTCGCCGTTGCCCACGACCTCGCCGTTGTACAGCATCGGGGCTTCGTCCTTCTCGCCCTCGCCGATCACGACGGTGCCGCGCATCGAGACGGTCGACAGCAGCTCGCGCATCGCGTCGACCGCTGCGCCGTCGCCGCCGTTCTTGTCACCACGTCCCACCCAGCGACCGGCGGCCAGTGCCGCGGCCTCGGTGACACGGACCAGTTCCATGGCGAGATTGCGATCGGGGGCTTGCTTCGTCATGTGGCTTTACTCCTTGCGCTGGGTATCGAGGAAGATTCTGTCACGTCGACCTGCTGAGATCCTGCGTGACCCCGGCTATGACCAAGCTGCGATACTGGAGTCATGGCCCAAGCGAAACCGCGGATCCTCAACGACAGTCGAGATCTCGTCTGGTCGTTGATCCCGCTGCTCGCGATCGCTCTGCTGATCGCGGGTCTGGCCGGCAGCTGCAGCTGGGGATTCGGCACCGACGCCGGCAAGCAGGTGATTCCGTCGTTCGACTCGGAGACCGCGCTGCGGGTCGACGCCGAGAACATGTCGTTCCCGATTCGGGAGCCGGAGCTGCCGCAGGACTGGAAGTCGAATTCGGGGTCGTCGCAGCCGCTCGGCTCGTCGATGATGAGCACCGTCGGGTGGATCACCCCGGCCGGCGCGTACGTGCAGCTCACCCAGACCGGCGCGACCGAAGACCGGTTGGTTCCGGCGCTCGGCGACCAGGGCGTTCTCGGCAGCGGAATGAAGGAGATCGGTGGCCACAAGTGGGTGGCCTACGAGAACATCGAGCAGCACAACAAGATCTGGGTCACCGACCTCGGCGACGTCCGGATCGCGGTGATGAGCCGCGGTTCCGACGCCGAGATGGAGACTCTCGCGAAGGCGATCGTCGCCGCGCAGCCGTTGCCCAAGCGGTCCTGAGCGCGTCGCCGAACTCAGTCCTCTTCCGGCTCGTCCGGGTTGAGGGCCTTCTCGATCCGTTCGCGCGCGCCTTCGAGGTGCGCGGTGCATCGAGCGGCCAGGGCCTCGCCGCGCTCCCACAGGGCCAGCGACTCGTCGAGCCCCAGTCCGCCGTGCTCCAGCGTTCCGACGACTTCGGCGAGTTCGTCGCGGGCTTGTTCGTAGGTGAGTTTCTCGACCGGGGCCGGCTGGCTCATCGGTGTTCTCCTTCGTCGAAGTCGTGCGGGTCGCAGGCCCGGGCGTGCGCGGCGCCGTCGCCGACACGGATCCGCAGATGCGCTCCGGCGGGCATGTCTTCGGCGGCGCGGACCACGTGCGCGTCGTCGCCGTCGATTCGCTGCACGACGGCGTAGCCGCGGGCCAGGGTCTGGGCCGGGCCGAGGGTGGCGAGCTGGGCGGTGAGCCGGGTCAGCCGGTGCTCCTCGACGGTGACCTGGTGGGTGAGGCTGCGTCGCAGGTCGGCGGTCATCCGGTCGATGCAGGCGGCATGGTCGTCGATCATCGTCCAGGGGCGCGCGAGGACCGGCCGGACGCGCAGCCCCTCCACGATGCGCTCCTCCCGGTGGACCCAGTTGCGCAAGGCGTGCGCGCTGCGGCGGCGCAGCGACTCGATCCCGGCCAGTTCGGCGACGACGTCGGGCACCGCGCGTTTGGCGGCGTCGGTCGGGGTGGCGGCGCGGACGTCGGCGACCAGGTCGAGCAGCGGGCTGTCCGGCTCGTGGCCGATCGCGCTGATCACCGGGGTGCGGCAGTCGGCGACGGCCCGCAGCAGGGTCTCGTCGGAGAACGGCAGCAGGTCTTCGACGCTGCCGCCGCCGCGCGCGATGATGACGACCTGCACGGTCGGTTCGCGGTCCAGGACGGCCAGCGCCTCGAGGATCGACGGCACGGCCGCCGGCCCCTGGACGACGGCGTCGCGCACGTCGAAGCGGACGGCGGGCCAGCGGCCTTCGGCGACGGCGAGCACGTCGCGCTGGGCGGCGCTGCCGCGGCCGCTGATCAGGCCGACGGTGTGCGGCAGGAAGGGGAGCGGGCGCTTGCGGCGCTCGGCGAACAGGCCTTCGGCGGCCAGCAGTGCTTTGACGCGTTCGATGCGGGCCAGCAGCTGGCCGATGCCGACGGGCCGGATGTCGCTGACCCGCAGGGACAGGGTGCCGCGGCCGGTGTAGAAGCTGGGCTTGCCGTAGACCACGACGCGGGCACCCTCGGTGAGCGGCACTTCGCTGCGCCGGAGCAGGTCGGGGTCGCAGGTGAGCGAGAGGGAGATCTCGGCGGCCGGGTCGCGCAGGGTGAGGAATGCGGTGCGGGTGCCGGGGCGGGCGTTGATCTGGGTGAGCTGGCCTTCGACCCATACCTGGCCGAGCCGATGAATCCAGTCGGCGATCTTGAGGCTGAGGGTGCGGACCGGCCACGGGTTGTCGGCCGAGTTGGCCGACGGCCCGCTCACTGAGTCGCTTCCGACTTCTTCTGCTGGCTGGCGATCCGGTTGTCGATCATCGTGACGAACGGCGTCCGGTTGCGGTGGGCGCGCTCGTAGTCGGCCAGCGTCTGCAGGTCGGCGGTGGCCAGGCCGCGCAGCTGGGCGCGCAACTGTGCCAGCGTCAGCTGGTCGTAGCCGAGTGAGGCGACGACGTCGGGGTCGCCCTCGGCGGCCGTCGCGTCGGGCGACGGCGAGGCCGGTGTGACCGATTTCGCAGCGAGGTCCGCGGGCGGCGAACTGTAGAGCGCGAAACGTCCGGCACCGGGCGACGGAGCGTCGATCTGGGCGGGCTTCTCGGCGACGGGTTCGGGTTTGTTCGCGGCCTTCGGCGCGCGCGTGGCGCCCCGCAGTTCGGTGACCGAGGGAAGGTCGTCGTCCTCGTCGAAACGGGCCCAAGCGGGCTGCTCTTCGGCGTCGTCGTACATCGAGCCGAAGAACTCGTCGCCCTTGATCGCCATCTCGGCGATGTTCTGCTGCAGCCGCATGCCGGCCTGCAGTCCCATGCTCACCGCGCTCATCGGCAGGGTGATGATCCGGGTGGGGAGTTTCTTCGCTTCCTCGGCGGTCGTCACCAGCACACCGGCGGCAACGCGAGCGGGATACGGAGGACGTTTCATGCCTTTACTCTGCCACAGCCGTACCCTTGGTCATATGGCTGTTACCAAGCGAGTCCTGCTCGCCTCGCCGCGAGGCTACTGCGCCGGCGTCGACCGGGCCGTCGAGACCGTCGAACGCGCCCTCGACAAGCACGGTGCGCCCGTCTACGTGCGCAAGGAGATCGTCCACAACCGTCACGTGGTGGACACGCTGACCGAGCGCGGGGCGATCTTCGTCGGGGAGACCGACGAGGTTCCCGAGGGCGCGATCGTGGTGTTCTCGGCGCACGGCGTCTCGCCCGCGGTGCACGAGAGCGCGGCGCAGCGGAACCTCAAGACGATCGACGCGACCTGCCCGCTGGTCACCAAGGTGCACCAGGAAGCCAAGCGCTTCGCCCGCGACGACTACGACATCGTCCTGATCGGCCACGAAGGCCACGAAGAGGTGGAGGGCACCGCCGGCGAGGCTCCCGAGCACATCCAGCTGGTGGAGAGTCCGGAGTCGGTCGACGCGGTGCAGGTGCGCGACGAGTCGCGCGTGATCTGGCTCTCGCAGACCACGCACACGGTGGACGAGACGATGGCCACGGTGAACCGGCTGCGCGAGCGGTTCCCGCTGCTCAACGACCCGCCGTCGGACGACATCTGCTACGCCACCCAGAACCGCCAGGGCGCGGTGAAGGCGATGGCCCCGCAGTGCGATCTGGTGATCGTGGTGGGCTCCAAGAACTCGTCGAACTCGGTGCGACTGGTGGAGGTGGCGCTGCAGAACGGCGCGCAGGCCTCGTACCTGGTGGACTACGCCAAGGAGATCGACCTGGCCTGGCTCGACGGCGTGAACACCGTCGGCGTCACGTCTGGCGCCTCGGTGCCGGAGATCCTGGTGCAGGGCGTGATCGACCTGCTCGCCGAGAACGGCTTCAACGACATCGACACCGTCACCACCGCCGAGGAGACGCTCACGTTCGCGCTACCGCGCGAGCTGCGTCCGGCCCGCACGACGCAGTCCTGAGCAGCCTCGCTCCCTGAGCTTGCCTGCCCTGAGCTCCGGTCCGCTCCCTGAGCCTGTCGAAGGGTTCGCCCATCACCGTTGCTGACGCGTGACGAGCCAGCACACGGCCAGCATCGCCGCGCACACTGCCGCGACGACCGCGGCCGCCGCGGGGCCGTGACCGGGCGGAGGCGGTGTCGCGGGTGCGGCGATCCGATGGTCGTCCGCGGGATCGGGGAGCGACCCGGCGTCGGGGAGTTCGGCGGTGAGCGCCGCGATGGGATCGACGACGCCGTAGCCGACCGACGCGTCGCGCTCGGGGCCGCCGTGTGCGGTGCGCACGATCCGGGCGACCACTTCGCCGGCCGGCATCTTCGGGTACCGCGCGCGGATCAGCGCGGCGAGTCCGGCAACGTACGGAGCGGCGTAGCTGGTTCCGGCGAGTGCGCGCGGGCCGTCGTCGCCCTCCAATGCGTCGACCGGCCGCACGCCGCCCGCCGCGGGCGCCAGGCTGGTCACCCTGGTGCCGGGTGCGGCGACGGTGACCCACGGGCCGCGGAGGCTGAAGTCGGCGGGGCTGCCGGTATCGGCGTCGACCGCCCCGACGGTGAGCACCTCGCGTCCGAACCACGCGGGCGAGGCGACGGTCCGCACCCCGGTCCAGGCCTGCGTCGGCGACGCGGCGGCCGCCGGATTCTGCTCGCGACAGCCGGTGGTCTCGGTGACGTTCCCGGCCGCCACCACGATCACCGCGTCGCGCGCCTTCGCGCGCGCCAGCGCGCTGCCCAGCTCCCTCGAGGCCGTCGAGTCGCGGGTGGTCAGCGGATCGCCGGAGCCGACCGAAGCGCAGGCCACTTCGGAGATGTTCACGACCTTCGCGCCGAGGTCGACGGCCCGCACGATCGCCTTCGCCAGGCTGCGCAGGGAGCCGAAGCCGGCACCCACCGAGGCGGGCTGCGCGCCGGACCGGGCGTTCTTGGCCGCGTACGCGCCACTCGAGGTGCGCACGGAGATGATCGACGCGTCCGGGGCGACGCCGGCGAAACCGTCGGCGCCGGAAGGGGATCCGGCGATGATTCCGGCGACCAGGGTGCCGTGCAGGTCGCAATCGGTGAGGCCGTCGCCGGAGCCGACGTAGTCGCCGCCGCCGGTCAGCCGGGGCAGTCGCGGATGCGGGGTCACGCCGGTGTCGAGCACGGCGACTTTCACTCCGGCTCCGCGGCTGAACTGCCACGCGCCGGCGACGTCGAGCGCGAGGTGACCGGGCGGCAGCGCGTCCTCGTCGGCGCCGAGCGGAGCCAGTGCGGCGCAGTGGGTGCGCTGCTCGACGGGCTCGGGTGGTCCGGTTGGTTCGGCGGCGACGGGAGCCGAGGCGTCGAGGACCGGCGGGATCACCGCTCGCGCGGCGGGAGTCGGCGGTCCGGGGCAGCTGAGCGCGGCGACGGCGAGGACTGCGCCGGCGAGGCGGCCGGCGACGTGGAGGCGGCTCATCGTCAGATCTCGCGCACTGTGCGGTAGACGTCGAGCACCCACAGCACGAGCGGGACGGCGGCGACGAGTGTCGCGTACTCGAGTACCTCCGCGGCGCGTCGCTGCAGGGGAGTGGTCTCCCACGACGGCGCAGTAGTGCCGACGAGCAGTGCGGCGCAGGCGATTCCGAGTCCTCCCGCGAAGGCGGTCGACCACGAGCCGGTGCCGACCACGGTGGCTGCGGCGACGATCGCGCCGCCGCCGATCAGGATTGCCGACTGCACGGCGTCGACGTGCGTCCGGCCCCGCGCGATCAGTGCCGCCGCGACGACGGTGCACAGCAGCAACGACTTCGTCTGGCCGCCGGAGGCGAGCGCGCAGAGCGAGGCGGCCGCGACCGTGGTCGCGGTCGCACCCGCGATGATGCCGGTGAGGTAGTCGGCGGCGATTCTGGCGCGACGTTCCAGGACGTCGAGGTCGACCAGGGCCAGGGCGGCGATGGCGCCCAGCTGGTCGTCGCCGGAGCGGACCGCGCCGACGCCGTCGACCTGCGCGGTGTCCGGGTAGTCGTCGGGATCGAGCGACGGCGGAGTCGACGGGACCGGCGGCAGCGGAAGACGGCTCGCGGCGATCGCGATGCGGGCGGCGAGCGCGATGATCAGGATCCCCGACACCGCGACGACCGCTCCGAGGCCGGACCAGTCGCGTGCGGAGGTCAGGCCGTCGGTGCCCGTCGTCGCCACCAGTCCTGCGCCGGCGAGCATCGCGGCGGCCGTGGCGGCGGCCGCGTGAGCGCGGTGTGCGACGCCGGTGCCGCGGTGCACCACGAGGGCGGCGGTCAGTGCGCACACGCCGCCGCCGATCATCGACGCCGGCCAGTCCGGTGCCGTCGCGGCGGGCGAAAACAGCTGCGGCGCCAGCGATCCGGCGAGCAGTGCCAGCAGTGACGCCGACGCCGACAACGTCGCGACGGTCTGCGGTCGGCCGCCCAGCCGAGCGGAGGCGAGTGCCGCGACGATCAGCAGAACGGCGAGCGGTGCGGCCGTCGCGAGGACGACGGTGCGCGCACCGGCATCGGTGTGCGCCGCGAGCAGGCCGCTGATCACGGCGGTCGACATGCCGAGCAGCGTCGCCCCGTAGCCGACGCGCCGCGCGGCGTCGGCCGACCACGACGCGGAGTTCCGGCCGACGAGGTGCGCGAGGCCGTCGACCACGTCGTCGACCAGCGCGCCCGGTGCGGCGGGCAGATTCTGGTGCACGACGAGCAGGTCGCCGTCGTGCACCCCGCAGTCGGCGAGCGAGCGGTCCGGGGGCATCGGCGGCCCGCCGACGCCGGCGAGCGTCCACCGCGGCAGCGTGGTGTGCGGAGCCTGGGCGTCGGTGGGCGGATCGGGAACCCGCAGGTAGTCGAGCACGGCGGGCATCAGAGCCGCGATCGGCGCCGCCGCGGGCAGCGCGACGTCGACTTGCGTGGCTCCGCCGAGAATCGAGATCCGTACCAGTTCCGGTTCGGTATCGGTCATTCCGCAAACCCTCCCCCGAGGTTCTTGATACAACCTGAATCCATCGCCGTGAGGCGACGATGCGGTCGAGGAAATCACGCTCGGCCGCGTCGGCGGGGCGATTCGGGGGAATCGCCTGTTCCGCGCTGATGGGGGGATCAGTTGGATACCAGTGATGTCGTCGGCCTGTCCCGGACCGCATTCGTGCGGCGCGCGAGACCGGCCCCGCCGGTGCCGCCGGGCGGGGAGCTCGCACTGACCGCTCCGCCCGGTCTGGCGCGGTCGATCCCGCAGAATCTGCTGGTCAGGCTGTTGCCGGTGGTGATGGTGGTGGCCGTGGTCGGGATGGTCGCGATGATGGTGGTGACCGGCGGAAGGTCGGCACTGGCCAACCCGCTGTTCTTCATGTTCCCGCTGATGATGATCATGTCGATGGTCGGAATGCTGGCCTCGGGCGGCCGCGGCGGTCCGGCGCGCGCGGCGGAGGTCAACGAGGATCGTAAAGACTATCTGCGGTACCTCTCGCAGATGCGGTCGACGGTGCGGAGCACTGTCGCCGCGCAACGGCATTCGTTGCTGTGGAGTCATCCCGACCCGTCGTCGCTCGTGCGGTTCGCCGGGACGCGCCGGATGTGGGAACGACGACCCGCCGACGCCGACTTCGCCCATGTCCGAGTCGGCCTGGGGACGCAGTGCCTGGCGACGGCGCTCGCGCCGCCGGAGGTGGGGCCCGCCGAGGACACCGAGCCGGTGGCGGCGGTGGCGCTGCGCAGATTTGTGCACGCCTACCCGACGGTCCCGGATCTGCCGACGGCGGTGGCGTTGCGGGGCTTTCCGGCGGTGGGGATCTCCGGCCCGATCGAGCCGGTGCGGGCGCTCGCCCGCGCGATCGTCGCGCAGCTGGCCACCTTTCACGGCCCCGACTATCTGGCGCTGGCGGTGGTCACCGACGATCCGCTGGCCCCGGCGTGGGAGTGGGTCAAGTGGCTGCCGCAGGCCGGTCACCGGACGCGTCGCGACCGCGTCGGCCCGCTGCGGATGGTGTACCCGGCGCTGGCCGATCTCGAGGAGAGCCTGGCCGACGACTTCGCCGAGCGCGGACGTTTCAGCCGGACCGCGGAGACGTCGGCGCACCGGCCGCAGCTGGTGGTCGTGCTCGACGGCGGGGTGGTCACCGGCGACGAGGAGCTTGCGATGGGCGCGGGCCGCGACGGCGTCTGCGTGATCGACCTGCGGCCGGCGCCGGATTCGCTGGCGGCCCGACGCGGGCTGAATCTAGTGGTCGGCGCGGACAGCCGCGGTCCGACGGGGATCTCGGCGCGCAGCAATGCCGGGCTCGAACGGTTCGCCGACGTCGACGGCCTGATGCTCGCCGAGGCCGAGGTGCTGGCCCGGCGACTGGCCCGGTACCAGCTGTCCGGCACCGCGCTTCCCGCGCACCTCGACTTCGCCGCCGAGGCGACCGACCCCGGGCTGCCTGCGCTGCTGGGGATTGCGGACGCCACCGCGTTCGATCCGGCGACGGCGTGGTCGCGTCGCTCGGCGACCGACCGGCTGCGGGTGCCGATCGGCTACACCACGGACGGGACGCCGGTGGACCTGGACCTCAAGGAGAGCGCCCAGGGCGGGATGGGACCGCACGGGCTGTGCATCGGAGCCACCGGGTCGGGCAAGAGCGAGTTCCTTCGCACGCTGGTGCTGGCGCTGGTCACGACGCACTCTCCGGACGAGCTCAACCTGGTGCTGATCGACTTCAAAGGCGGTGCGACGTTCCTCGGCCTGGAGAGCTCCCGGCACGTCGCCGCGATCATCACCAACCTGGAGCAGGAACTGGCGATGGTCGACCGGATGGCCGACGCGCTGTCGGGCGAGCTGAACCGGCGCCAGGAACTGCTCCGTGCGGCGGGCAATTTCGCCAACGTCACCGACTATCAGCGGGCGCGCGACGGCGGGGCCGACCTGCCGCCGATGCCCGCGCTGTTCATCGTGGTCGACGAGTTCTCCGAGCTGCTGTCACAGAAGCCGGAGTTCGCCGAGTTGTTCGTCGCGATCGGCCGGCTCGGCCGGTCGCTGCACATTCATCTGCTGCTCGCGTCGCAGCGGCTGGAGGAGGGGCGGCTGCGCGGGCTGGACTCACACCTGTCGTACCGGATCGGGTTGAAGACGTTCTCGGCCAACGAGTCTCGCAGCGTGCTCGGCGTTCCCGATGCGTATCACCTGCCCAGCACGCCGGGTGCGGCGTACCTCAAGTGCGATTCCGGCACGCCTGCGCGGTTCAGCACGTCGTTCGTGTCGGGGCCGTACGTCCCGCCGCTGCGCGGCGTGGAGGGCGAGTCGGTGCTGCCGCCCGGAATGGGCCCGACGCTGTTCACCGCGTCGCCGGCGCCGACTGCGGACCGGGCGGATGGCGACGGCGAGGCGGACGACGAGACGGCCGGGCCGTCGACGACAGGTGCGCCGACCCTGCTCGACACCCTGGTCGGCAGAATGCGCGGGCACGGCCGGACGCCGCACCAGGTCTGGCTGCCGCCGCTGGAACCGGCGGTGACGCTCGACGAACTGGTCGCGATCGAGCCGGAGCCGCTCGGCGGCCTGCAGATCCCGATCGGGGTGATCGACCGCCCTTACGAGCAGCGCCGCGACACCCGGATCCTGGACCTGACGGGAGGCTCGGGCAACGTCGCGATCGTCGGCGGTCCGCAGTCGGGCAAGTCGACGGCGGTGCGCGCGCTGATCTGCGCAGCCGCGGCCACTCACACCCCCGAGCAGGTGCAGTTCTACTGCCTGGACTTCGGCGGCGGCACCCTGTCGGCACTGGCGGGGCTGCCGCACGTCGGCGGCGTCTTCACCAAGGGGCGACGCGACGCGATCCGCCGCACCTTGGCCGAGCTCACCGAATTGGTGGCGGCGCGTGAGGAACTGTTCGCGCAGAACGGGATCGAGTCGATGCGCGACTACCGGTCGGCCGACGGATTCGGCGACGTCTTTCTGGTGATCGACGGCCTGCCGGTGCTGCGCAGCGACTTCGACGAGCTGGAGGACCAGGTGAACGCGCTCGTCGGCCAGGGGCTTTCGTTCGGCGTCCACGTGGTGGTGACCGCGCCGCGGTGGGCCGACATCCGGCCCGCGATGAAAGATCTGCTCGGCACCCGCGTCGAGCTGCGGCTGGGCGACCCGCTGGATTCGGAGATGGGCCGCAAGGCCGCAGCGCTGGTGCCGTCCGGCCGGCCCGGGCGCGGGCTCACCGAGGACGAACGGCACCTGCTGATCGCCCTGCCGAGGTTCGACGGCGTGCGCGAGACGTCGACGCTCACCCCGGGCACGGCGTCGTGCGTCGCGCAGATCGCGGCGTCATACGGGGAGCGCCGGGCGCCGCGGGTGCGGATGCTCGACGCCGAGGTTCCGCTCAGCCGGGTCGTGGAACTGGCTGCGGTGCAAGGGATCTCGCCGCGCGCCGGGCAGGTGCCGCTCGGCATCCGGGAGTCCGACCTGGGGCCGGTGACTCTCGACCTGGTGGCCGAGCCGCATCTGCTGGTGCTCGGCGACTCGGAGTCGGGCAAGACTCAGACGCTGCGGACCGTGATGGCCGGCCTCGTCGCTGGCGGGAGCAGCGACGAGGTGAAGGTCGTGGCGGTCGACTACCGGCGCACCCTGCTCGGGGCGGTCGACGGTCCGCATCTGGCCGGCTACGCGTCGTCGGCGCACACCGCGGGGCCGATGATGGCGCAGCTCGCCGAGTATCTGACCGCCCGGCTGCCCGGCGAGGACGTCACCGCGCAGCAGTTGCGGGACCGCAGCTGGTGGAGCGGGCCGATCGTGGTGCTGGTGGTGGACGACTACGACCTGGTCGTCACCTCGATGGGAAATCCGTTGCAGCCGTTGGTGGAACTGCTAGGGCACGCTCGTGACGTCGGACTGTCGCTGGTGCTGGCTCGGCGTTCCGGCGGCATCGGGCGCGCGCTGTACGACCCGGTCGTCGCCCGGATGCGCGACCTGTCGTGCGACGTTCTGCTGATGTCCGGGGACGCCGACGAGGGCTACATCGTCGGCCGTCACCGCATGCAGAAGTTCGGACCGGGCCGCGGTGAGCTGGTCTCCCGAACCCACGGAGCCCAGCTGGTGCAAGTCGCGCTGACGCCGCCGCAGGAGGATTCCGAATGACCGTCGCCGACCTCGGATTCGCGCCGATCCTGGACGCGATCGACGACGCCGACGCGGTGCCGCGGCTGGCGTCCGCATTCGCCGGAAGCGGTGCCGTCGGCGAGCTGATCGGGTGTCCGAGCACGTGGGGCGGGCCGCGCCGGGCCCGGCTCGACGCGGCACTGCGGAGCGTGGGCCGTCACGCCGAGCTGGTGCCGCGGGCGGAGTTGATCGCGGCGTCGCACGCGGACGCTGCCGCCGAGACGTGCGCGGTGGTCGAGACGGCGATCGTCCCCGCGCTCGACGGCGTGTGGAGCGTGCAGCGGGTGGCCCGCGGGCGCGGCGGCTGGCGAATCGAGCGCAGCGCGGTGCTCGAGCGTGAGACCGGCGACGCGGGGGCGCTGCTGAGCGGCTCGGACCTGGTCGTCGTCGACGGCCCGGATCCCGACGCGCTCGACGACGCCGTGCTCCGCCTGGCCGCACTCGCGCCCGGGCGGCGGGTCTGCGTCGTCGACCGTGCGCTGCTGACTCGGCACGGAGCGCGCGGCCGGGGCGGCCCGGCGGTG
>JASGFV010000070.1:0-15054 GCA_047605365.1 Gordonia sp. (in: high G+C Gram-positive bacteria) | reverse complement strand
TCAAGCTGTCGTACTGATGTTCTAAACGAAGTGTATGACGAGCCTCTGACAATTCCGTCCCGCCCGCCTCGCCGCGACGCGGACGGTCGACGCCGAGGGCCCGCCCGGACCCTTCGACAAGCTCAGGGGGCGGACGAACTCGCGCAGGGGGCGGACGACGAGCTCAGGGAGCGAGGTGACTGGCCGCGGGGTCGTGGAGCGCCAGGCCAGGACAGGGTGGAGCCGAGAAGATCGGGACGGTCGGCAGCGGAGAGTCAGAACGCAGGCGAGGTGGGCCGGAGCTATCGGTGTTTGAAGCGGTTCGCGAGCTGCGGGTCGTTCATGAACCACGGCTGGGCGTTGTCGGGGATGACGTCGTCGCCGGTGGGCTGAATCAGGTCAGCCGCCCGATCCTCGGCGCGGGCCTGCCGATCGTCGTCGGACCGCAGTCGCCGGAACAGCAGCATCAGCAGCGGCAGTCCGAGGACGTCGCCGACGATCCACAGCACGCCCGCGCCGATCGTCTGGTCGGTCCGCAGATCGGGCCCCCAGCCGCGGCCGAGTGCCTCGTAGTAAGTGGTGGCGATCAGCGGGCCTTGCCACAGTACGACGCCGAGCACGCCGTCGCCGACGGCCTCGCCGACAGTGATCAGCAGCGATACGCCGGAATGCCGTCGCCGGGGGACGGGGTCGATCTGCAGCCGCGAATAGTAGTAGAGGAAGCCCACGACAACAAGCAGGAGGCGGGTCAGCAAGTCGACGGCGTCGTCGCGCAGAACCCACTCGTACCAGGGCGTGAGGTACAGCAGCCACGGGACGGTCAAGAACAGGAGCGACGTCGCGGTCGCTGACAGCGCGACCCGGCACCACCGCATCCGTCCGGCGCGCAGGATCGTCGCGCGGGAACCCGGGTGCGACGCGAGCGCGGTGATCGGACGTCCGACGGCAAGCAAGAACGGCACGATGGTCAACAGCAGCAACACTTGCAATGCGCGTACCCAGAACAGGGTGTCGGCGTAGGTGGCGACGAAGCTGTTGCAGGTCAGCCACCAAAGCACGGTTCCGCAGACGAACGTGACGCGCGACGTCAGGCGCACCCGCGACCCCCGCGCGGCGAGCAGGTATCCGCCCCCGACGGCAGCGGCGGCGACCGTCGCCAGTGGGTCGACGGACCACTGCGTCAGCGCGGTCGAGAGCGTGAGTGCGGGAAGTGACACATCTTCGATTGTTGTAGGACGGGCCTGCCGCGCCGAGCTGAGGGCTCCGGTCGGCCTGCTCTCAGCTTTGTCGTAGGTTGACGGCGGATACTCGGCCTCTGTGTCGCGGATGGTCCGCGCAGTGCGTGCTGGACGGGGGCCGCGTGGGAGATCGACGCATCGGCGACGAGAACCGGCTGACCGCCCGCGAGGTGGTGAACCGCACAGTGGCGCGCGGAACGCACGTCCCGCGATGGAACGACGACGAGACCCACGAGATGGAGTGGCCCCGTAGCGCGGGTCGGCATGCTGCGCCGTCGCGCCAGGCGGAACCCGCTCGTCCGGCCCCGGTCGCTGCCGACCAGGCATGGTCGGCGCCGGCTTCGGCCCCGCGCGCCGTTCGACGTCGTGCCGAAGGGCGCAGCACGGAAAGCCCCCGCGCCTCGCGCTCCCGCGGCCGCCCGATCCCCGCGCCGCACGAAGCGCGACGACGAAAGCCCAGCCGGGCACGACGGACCGCGCTCAACGTGGTCCGCACCGCCGTGGTGCTGGTGTCGGTGGGGACGATCGGCGTCGCCGGTCTGGCCTGGGCCGAGACCAACCGGATGCTCGACGGATTCACCAGCTCGGCGGCTCTCGACAAGGGCCCCAAGTCGACTGGTGGCGCGGAGAACATCCTGCTGATGGGCCTGGACACCCGAAAAGACCTCAACGGCAACGATCTGCCGAAGGATCTGCTCGCGCAGCTCCACGCCGGTGACGGACAAGAGGGCGGCTACAACACCAACACGCTGATCCTGGTGCACATCCCCGCCGACAAGAAGAAGATCACCGCGTTCTCGATCCCGCGTGACGACCTCGTCTCGATGCAGGGCGTCGACGTTCCGCAGGCCAAGATCAAGGAGGCATACGGCCGCAGGAAGGCGATGACCGAGGACCAGCTCTCGAGCCAGGGCGTCGTCGATCCGCAGGAGTTGGAAAGTCGCGGCCGAGAGGCGGGCCGGGCGGAGACGCTGCAGACGGTGCGGGAGCTGACCGGGGTGCCGATCGACCGGTTCGCCGAGGTCAGCCTCGCCGGTTTCTACGACCTCGCGAAGGCGCTCGGCGGCGTCACCGTGTGTCTCAATCACGCTGTGTCCGACGACTACTCGGGCGCGAACTTCCGCAAGGGCTCCCAGACGCTCGATGCGAAGCAGAGTCTGGCGTTCGTCCGGCAGCGGCACGGCCTCGACAACGGCGACCTCGACCGCACCCACCGCCAGCAGGCGTTCATGCTGTCGGCGCTCGGTCAGCTGCGGCAGGCCGGCACATTCACCGACGTCGACAAGATCAATGCGCTGATCGACGCCGCGCAGCGCAACGTGGTGCTGTCCTCGGGGTGGAACCTGCTCGACTGGGCGCAGACGATGGGCACAGTCGACGGCCAGACCATCAGCTTCACCACGCTGCCGGTGGTCCGCTACGACACGTACGACGGTCAGGACGTCAACATCATCGATCCGGCGGCCATCCGGGCCCGCGTCCAGCAGGCGTTCGGCGTCAAGCCGGCGCACCCGGCGTCGACCACCGAGAAGGCGACGACGACCGACGACACGACGACCGTTCCGGTGCCGTCGAGCGACGAGCCCGCCCCGGACTCCGGCTCTGCGGTCACCAACAGCTCGTCGGCGCCCTGCGTCAACTGATCCCTACCAGTACCCGTCGGGATCGACGGCGGGCGACTCGCGCGGAACGATCCCCTCGGCGACGCCGTGGTCGATGCTCGCCGACAGCCGGGGGCAGGTGGGGAGCATCGCCGGGTTGCCGCCCTCGGCGCGCACCTGGTCGAACTCCAGGCACTGCGAGCGGGCGGCGGCCGTCCACTGCACGCTGGTGTGATGCGGGCTGGTCTTCTTGACCAGCACGCATCCGTGGCACGCACGACATTCCAGTTCGGTCATCCCGCCGCCCAGGTAGTGGGCGCGGTCGCGGGCGGTGGCCGTGGCGATCGCGGCGAGGCGCTGCGGATCGTCGCGGTAGTCGGGGGCCTTGGTCCAGCCGCCGGGCACGGTGCGTCCGGCCGCGGTCATGGCGCCGTCGCGGCCTGCTCGGCCTTCTCGGCGGCTTGTCGCCGCAGGTTCTCCTGCACTTCGACGTTCCAGTTCTCGAGGGCTTTGGTGGTGTCGATCTCGTACTCGAAGCGTCCGGTCATCTCGTCGGTCACGTCGTCGACGTCGACGTAGAACTGCTCGTACCAGCGCCGCAGCTGGTAGACGGGGCCGTCCTCCTCGACGAGCAGCGGGTTGTCGATGCGGGTCTTGTGCTTCCAGATCTCGACGTCCTGCAGGAACCCGATCTCGATGCCTGCGCTGATCTTGCTCGCCATCTTGTCGGCCTGCTCGGGGGAGAGGCCCTGCGGGATCTTCGCCATGACGCCGAACATCAGCACGAACGAGTCGGCGTCGATCGGGTAGTGGCAGTTGGTCAGGATGGTCTCTACGGCGTATTCGCCGTAGTACTGGACCATTGGATTGAGCATGTACGACGGGCCGTAGTAGGCCGCGATCGACTCGAGCCGGGTGTCGCCGTACTGCGCCGAGATGCCGACGTCGGGCCGGCCGTGGCTGTTCATGTACTGGGCGGCGGTCTGCCCTTCGAAGACGTTCTTGAAGTAGTCGGGCAGAGCGTAGTGGACGTAGAAGAAGTGGGCCATGTCGACGACGTTGTCGATGATCTCCCGGCAGTTGGAACCCTCGATGACCAGGCGGTTCCAGGTCCACGACGTCCATTCGCCGCTGCCGAACTCCGGGACCTCGGGGATCACGCAGTGCTCCGGCGGCGGATTGCCTTCGGGGTCGTTGTAGACGAAGACCTGACCGTTGCGGATCATCGTTGGCCAAGTGCGGGTCTTGGCGAGTTTGGGATTGCGTTTGGCGTACGGCACGGTCGCGCAGCGGCCGCGGCCGTTCCACTGCCAGCCGTGGAAGGGGCACGAGATGTTGTCGCCGCGCACGCTGCCCTGGGAGAGGTCGGCGCCCATGTGCCTGCAGTACGCGTCGAGACACTTCACGTCGCCCGCGGTGTCGGCCCAGACGACGAGGCGGGTGCCGAAGATCGCGACGGAGTGCGGGCGGCCGTCGGTGAAGTCGTCGACCAGGCCGAGGCAGTGCCAGCCGCGGGCGAACCGGGTGGGCGGACTGCCGGTGTCGATCTCGCGTACTGCACTCATGCCGTTCGCCTCCCGAGGATCTGGGACGGTGCTGTCCTTACGAGTGTCAATACTAGAACATGTTTCAAATGAGAATGAGAACGTGTTCTAATTATGGGTAAGCGCAACGACGGGAGCGAGCGATGACACCTCGGCGAACCGAATCTCCACAGCAGGTCCTGGAGCGGATCAGCGCCCTTCTGCCGGAGCTGGAGCAGCGCGCGCAGTCGACCGAGGACGCGCGCCGGGTGCCCGACGACGTCGCGGCCATGCTCGCCGGCACCGGATTCTTCCGCCTGCTGCAGCCGCAGCAGTGGGGCGGATTACAGTGCGATCCCGTCACCTTCTACGAGGCGGTGCGACGCATCGCCTCCGCCTGCGGATCGACGGGCTGGGTCGCCGGCATCGTCGGCGTGCACAATTGGCACCTCGCGCTGTTCGACCAGCAGGCACAGCACGACGTATGGGGCGACGACCCGAGCGTGCGGATCTCGTCGTCGTACGCGCCGATGGGCATGGGTGAGGTGGTCGACGGCGGGTACACGGTCAACGGTTCGTGGGCGTGGTCGTCGGGCTGCGACATCGCCGACTGGGCCGTGGTCGGCGGCCCGGTGTTCAAAGGCGGCAAGCCCGTCGACTTCGTCAGCTTCCTGATCCCGCGCTCGGACTACTCGATCAAGGACGTCTGGAACGTCGTCGGTCTGCGCGGCACAGGGTCCAACACCATCGAGGTCAAGGACGTCTTCGTGCCGAGCCACCGGATGCTGAGCTTCCGCACGATGAGCCAGGGCGAGGCCCCGGGGCTGGCTCAGAACACCGCGCCGGTCTATCGGATGCCGTGGGGGACCATCCACCCCAGCACCATATCGACGCCGATCGTCGGCATGGCCTACGGCGCCTACCGCGCGCACGTCGAGCATCAGGGCAAGCGGGTACGCGCCGCCTACGCGGGGGAGAAGTCGAAGGACGATCCGTTCGCGAAGGTGCGGATCGCCGAGGCGGCCAGCGACATCGACGCCGCGTGGCGACAGCTTTCGGGCAACCTTCAGGCCGAATACGACCTGGTCCTGGCCGGCGAGGAACCCCCGATGGAACTGCGCCTGGCCGCCCGCCGCGACCAGGTTCGGGCCACCGGCCGGGCCGTCTCGGCGATAGACCGGCTGTTCGAGAACTCCGGTGCGCACGCCCTGGAGAACGGCACGCCGATCCAGCGCTTCTGGCGCGACGCCCACGCCGGCCGAGTGCACGCCGCCAACGACCCCGAGCGCGCCTACGTCGCCTTCGGCAACGGCGAGTTCGGGCTGCCCATCGGCGACACGATGGTCTGAGGGAGACGCCGGTGACTGTGGACGGACCCATCCGATCGCTCGGCTACATGCGGATCGACGCGACCGACGTCGCCGCCTGGCGAGAATACGGCCTGAAAGTGCTCGGCATGGTCGAGGGCACGACGATGGTCGACGGCGGGCTGGCCCTGCGCATGGACGACTTTCCGGCGCGCCTGGTGATCGTCCCGTCCGGCCGCGACCACCTCGCGTCGTCGGGCTGGGAGTGCGCGAACGCCGCCGGCCTGCAGGACGTCCGCGACCGCCTCGACCGCGCGGGCGTCGACTACCGCGAGGGCACGGACGACGAGCGGGCCGAGCGTCGTGTCGACGAGCTGATCGTCTTCGCCGATCCGGACGGCAACGTCCTGGAGGCCTTCCACGGGGCAGCGCTGCAGCACCGGCGAGTGGTCAGCCCGTACGGGCACAAGTTCGTGACCGGCGAGCAAGGCCTGGGCCACGTCGTCCTGACCACCACCGACGACACCGCGTCGCTCGCCTTCTACCGTGACGTCCTCGGCTTCCGGCTGCGCGACTCGATGCGGCTGCCGCCCCAGGTGGCCGGCCGCAGCGCCGACGACGACCCGGTCTGGCTGCGCTTCTTCGGCTGCAATCCGCGACACCACTCGCTGGCGTTCCTGCCGATCCCGAACAGCACCGGCATCGTGCATCTGATGGTGGAGGTTCAGACGTCCGACGACGTCGGCCTCTGCCACGACCGCGCGCTGCGCCGCAAGGTCCCGATGTCGGCGACGCTGGGCCGCCACGTCAACGACCTCATGCTGTCGTTCTACATGAAGACGCCCGGCGGCTTCGACGTCGAATACGGCTGCGAGGGACGCCAGGTGGACGACGACGCGTGGATCGCGCGGGAGTCGACAGCGGTCAGCCTGTGGGGTCACGATTTCAGCATCGGGTTCAAGGGCTAGGCCGATGGCGCCGCTCTCGCCGTACGGTTCCGCGGACTTCGACGCGCGGCAGTTCCGCACCGCGATGGGTCAGTTCTGCACCGGCGTCACCATCGTGACCACGCTCGACGGCGACGATCGGCCGGTCGGATTCGCCTGCCAGTCGTTCGCGGCGCTCTCGCTGGACCCGCCACTGGTGCTGTTCTGCCCGATGAAGACCTCGCGGAGCTGGCCGGTGATCGCCGAGCGGAACGTCTTCTGCGTGAACGTGCTGGCGCATCGCCAGCAGGAGGTCAGCGCGCAGTTCGGTGCTCCGGGCGAGGACAAGTTCTCCGGGGTCGCGTGGGATCCTTCGCCGCTGGGCCTGCCGGTGATCCGCCACGGCCTGACGTGGGTGGAGTGCACGGTGGAGCATGTGCTCGACGGCGGAGACCACTACATCGTCGTCGGACGTGCGACGACGCTCGGCGAGGTCCTCCAGGACAAGCCCCTGCTGTTCTACCGGGGCGGCTACCTGTCGGCCGAGCATCCGCGGGTCACGCCGGCCCAGCAGGAGCTGGCCGAGTTCCTCACCTGGGCCGGCGGTGACGAGTGGCTGTGACTCGCCAGGCTCCCTGAGCCCGTCGAAGGGTCGGAGGGTCAGTCCAACGGTGCGACGTCGACCGACACGTCGATCGTCGACGTCGTGGAGTCGGTGTAGATGACGCCGCGGATCGGCGCGACGTCGTCGTAGTCGCGGCCCCAGGCGACGGTGACGTGACGTTCGTCGACGAACTTGTTGTTCGTCGGGTCGAACGGAAGCCACAGGTCTCCGGGCATCCAGACCGCGGCCCACGCGTGGGTGGCGCCGGCCCCGATCACGCGGTCCTGCCCGGGCGGCGGCTCGGTGGCCAGGTAACCCGAGACGTAGCGGGCAGCGAGGCCCTTGGCGCGCAGGCACGCGATGGCCACGCGTGCGAAGTTCTGGCAGACGCCTTCGCGCCGCTTCATCACGTCGGCGACGCGGGTGGCCACCGAGGTGGACCCCGACTGATAGTCGAAGTCGGTGTAGATGGCCGTGGTGAGTTCTTCGATCGCGGTGACCAGCGGCTTGCCGGGTGTCAGGATCGCATCGGCGTAGCGGCGCACCTCGTCGCAGATCTCCGGGGGCCGCAGGTCCAGGCTGTACTGGTAGGCCATCTCGGGCCCGACGCCGGGCAGGCCGGTCGGGAGCGCGTGCTCCCACGGCGAGAGTGCGGCCGGCCCGCCGGTGATCGCGTCGTCGAGGGGATCGACGTCGACGAGCGACGTCGCCCGCACCGCCAGCTGCGTGTGGCGCGTGGTGACGTGGAAGAAGGTGTCGAGGTTGCCGAAGGCGTCGCTGCCTTCGGAGCGGTCGCCGGGTTCGGGATCGATCACGATCTGCTGCTCGTGGACACGCTGTCCCGGCAGATCGCGGGGCGTCAGGAAGCAGCGGCCGTACGACGAGCTCACCGAATCGTCGTAGGTGTAGGTGGTGGCGTGGGTGACCCGGTATCTGCGGGTGCGCGAGGCCTCGGTGCGCGCGCTGAACGCCAGCGGCGGCGGGGCGGGGACCTCGTCGAGCGGGGCGTCGGTCATCACTGGCCTCCCTGGACGGTTCCGGCCCACAGCGGGCGCGCGGCGACCTGCGGGGCGAAGCGGGTGCGTTCGAGCACGTCGGACACTTCGCGCAGCCCTTCGCGCAGGCTCGCGAGCAGCTTGTCGAGTTCGGTGCGGCGGCCCTCGTCGACGGAGTCGACGTCGAGCGCGTCGAAGCGGCGCAGGGTGGTGATCAGATCCTCGACGATCCGCTCGGTGGTGCCCGACCGCAGTTCGTCCGGGAGCCCGGCGAAGTCGGCGCGCAGGGTGGTGAGCTGGAAGATCGCCGACCGCGGGTTGGTCTCGTCGAACAGCATCAGCTCCATCGCCGTGCGGGGGCGCGCCGGACCGGGGTACAGGCGACGGTGGGTGACCGACGATTCGCTGGTCACCAGGTAGGCGTCGAGCAGTGCGGACTCGGTCTCGGGGTCGGTCACCGGGACCACCACTTCGCGGGTCAGCGCGACCAGGCCGAGGGTACGTTCGATGCGCCGGCCGATGTCCATCATCAGCCATCCGGGGTCGCGGACCAGCGACTCGTGGGCCAGGCCCGCGAACGCGAGCAGTGACGCCAGGAGTTCGGTGAGGGCTTCGTCGAGGCGGACCCCGTCGTCGTCGACGACCCCGGCGAGCGTTGCGAGGGCGCGTTCGCCGCCGCTGAGCACCTTCCAGGTGGTCATCGACATCTGGTCGCGCACGGCACGCGCGGCCTCGGCGAGGGAGGCCACCGAATGCCCGACGGTGCCCGGCACCCGGTCGTCGACGGTGAGTGCGGTCAGCCCGGCGAGCACGTCGGTGGCCTGCGGGCCCTCGGCGCGCAGGGACGTGAACCCGAAGGGGACGCCGGACACCGCGAAGACCGCGTCGAGCAGCGGCTGCAGGGCGCGCGAACCCGGCTGCCAGGGCCGGTTGCGGTACTGCTCGTCGCGGTCGCGGGCCACCGACAGCAGTCGCACCAGCGCTTCGGCGCGGTCGGCGTAGCGGCCCATCCAGAACATGTTCGACAGCATGCGCGGGGTGACCGCGGGCGTCGCCGGGGCCAGTGCCCGGCGTGCCGGAACGGTCGCGACCCGGACGCCGGTGCGCACCTCCTCGGAGATCGGCACCCAGACGTCCTTGGCGGCCGACGACGACAACAGCCGCCCGTCCGGTCCGTCGGAGAGCACCTGGCCGAGGCCGCCGCTGAGCACCGCGTAGCCGGACTCCTGCGCGACGGTGAAGGCGCGCAGAGCGAAGCCGCGGGCGCTCACCTCGCCGTCGCCGGGGAGCAGCGACGGCGCCTGGGAGAAGTCGACGAGTCGTTTGGCGCACCAGAACTGCGGCTCGGCGTCGATCCGGGTCCGCAGCTCGGCCCATTCCAGCTCGGTGAGTCGTGCGCCGACCACGCGCTCCCCGCTGGCGAATCGGGTCAGCACCAGGTCGTGGCGGTCTGCGTCGAGGACGGCGTCGCCGCTGGGCGCCCCGAGATGGAAGGCCGGGGTGGAGTTCAGCAACAGGTCTTCGTCGAGCAGCGCTCGGCACAACTGCGGCAGGTACGCGTGCAGCGCCGGATTCTCCAGCAGTCCGGAGCCGAGGGGGTTGACGACGCCTACCGCGCCGCGGGTCATCAGTTCGACCAGACCCGGCACGCCGAGGCGGGAGTCCGGGCGCAGGTCGAGCGGGTCGGTGTAATCGGCGTCGACGCGGCGCAGCACCACGTCGACTCTCTTCATCCGGCCGAGCGAGCGCATGTAGAGGCCGCCGTTGCGGACCGTGAGGTCGTCGGCCTCGACGAGCGGCACGCCCAGCGTCGAAGCGAGAGTCGCTTGGTCGAAGGCGGTCTCCGAGCTCGCGCCCGGGCTCAACACCACGATGCTCGGGTCCTCGGCGTCGGCGGGTGCGACATCGAGCAGCGCCAGCCGCAGGTTCTGCGTGAACGCCGACAGTGCGCGGGGCGCGATGCCGCGGAACATGACCGGAAGTGCGCGCGACAGTACGCGGCGTCCGGCGACCGCGTAGCCGACCCCGGACGGCGCCTGGGTGTGGTCGTCGACGACGGCGAACGAACCGTCGGCGAGGCGTCCGACGTCGGCGCCGTGCAGCAGCAGCGCACGGGAACCGGGGACGCGCACGCCGACGGCGCGGCGCAGGAACCCGGGATGCGCGAAGACCAGCTCGGGCGGCACGATCTGGTTGCGCAGAGTGCGCTGCGGGCCGTAGAAGTCCTTCAGGACGGTGTCGAACAGCAGTGATCGCTGCGCGAGGCCGCGGGCCAGCCGGTCCCATTCGTCGGGGGCGATCACCATCGGCAGCGCGTCGAGCCGCCACCGCACGGTGCGGCTGAGCTGGGCTTCGGAGTCGTCCTCGGCCATCACGTTGTAGGTGACGTCGTCGTCGTCGACGAGTTCTCCGACGCGGGTGTCGAGGCGTCGTGCCCCGGCGTCGCCGAGTTCGACGAGCCGGTCGACGATGGGCTCCCACTGGGGCCGGACCACGCCGGACTCGTCGTACAGCTCGTCGTAGCGGCCGCGTGCGGGACCGGCGGGCAGGTAGCCCGACAGGACTCCGCGGTCGTCTCCGGTTTCGGCGTGACCCGCGGACGGATGAGCGGAGGTCATTCGAGAACTGTACGTGCCCGGCGCATGTCGAGGATGCCCGGTGACCCGACATCGGTCGCCATCCGCGCGGCGAGCTCCCGAAGCCGCCCGATCGCCACCGGCCCGGGCGTGTGCCCGAGCGCTTCGAAGCGTCCACCGCGGCGCGACTCGGCCTCCACCGCGTTGACCGGCGGCGCGTCATAGGCGCGGCCGCCGGGATGCACCACGTGGTAGGTCGCGCCGCCGACGGACCGGCTGTGTGCCAGGTCGACGAGGTCGAAGTGCAGGGGCGAGTCGACGGTGATCGTGGGGTGCAGCGCGCTCGGCGGCTGCCACGCGCGGAACCGGATGCCGGCGACGGTGACGCCGGGCCGTCCGCCGCCGACGAACGGGACCGGGTAGCCGTTGCAGGTCAGCATGTGTCGCGACGGATCCAGTCCGCGGGCGACGAGTTGCACGCGCTCGATCGACGAGTCGACGTACCGGGCGGTGCCGCCGGACGACGACTCCTCGCCCAGCACGTTCCACGGTTCGATGGCGCCGCGCAGTTCCACTTCGACGCCGGACAGTTCGACGGTGCCCAGGCGCGGGAACCGGAATTCGGTGAACGGGGCCAGCCATGCGGTGTCGAACGGCAGGCCGGCGTCGCGGAGGTCGGCCGCGACCTGCGCGATGTCGGCCTCGACGTGGTGCGGCAGCAGCCACTTGCCGTGCAGGTCGGCGCCGTGCCGGGCCAGTGGCTGCCGGTACGGCTCGCGCCAGAACCAGTCGACGAGGCAGCGGACCAGCAGCGACTGGACCATCGCCATCTGCGGGTGCGGCGGCATCTCGAAGCCGCGCAGTTCCAGGATGCCGAGGCGGCCGCGCGTGGAGTCCGGGCTGTACAGCTTGTCGATGCAGAACTCGGCCCGGTGGGTGTTGCCGGTGATGTCGGTGAGCAGGTGGCGAAGCGCACGGTCGACGATCCAGGGGGCGACGTAGTCGTCGGACTCTTCGGCCTCCCGGCTGAGCCGGTCGATTTCGGCGAACGCGATCTCCATCTCGTACAGCGCCGACTCGCGCCCCTCGTCGGCGCGCGGCGCCTGGCTGGTGGTCCCGATGAACTTACCGGAGAACAGGTACGACAGTGACGGGTGACGCTGCCAGTAGGTGAGCATCGAGACCAGCAGATCGGGGCGGCGCAGCAGTGGCGAGTCGGCCGGGGTGGGCCCGCCGAGGGTGACGTGATTGCCGCCGCCGGTGCCGCCGTGCGCACCGTCGTGGTCGAAGGTCTCGGTGCCCAGTCGCGTTTGGCGGGCGTCCTCGTACAGGCCCGCGAGCACGTCGTTCTGCTCGGCGAAGGTGCGGGTGGGCTGCAGGTTCACTTCGATCACGCCGGGATCGGGGGTCACCGTCAGCGACTGGATCCGGGCGTCCGAGGGCGGTCCGTAGCCTTCGACGACGACCGCTTCACCGGTGGCCCGGGCGGCCGCTTCCACCGCGGTCGCGAGTTCGACGAAGTGCCCGGCGTCGACGGTCGGCGGCAAGAAGACGTGCAGGATGTCGTTGCGCACCTCGACCACGACCGCGGTGCGCGGCAGCCAGTCGGTGGGCTCCTCGTCGACCACCAGCGGGACGGTCTTCGACGACGACGCGCTCGGCTCGACGCTGGGCAGCGGTCCGGCCGGCGCGAGCGGGTCGGCGTTGAACTCGAACGGCGGCTTGCCCCACGAGAGGGAATCGAGGGGCAGGCGCAGGCCGGCGGGCGACGTGCCTTCGGTGAGGACGACGCGGCCGCGGCGGGTGGCCCACCGGTTGCCGGTCCAGACCGGATCGTCGACGTCGCGCGACAGCGGCAGGACGTGCGCGGTCGGCGAGGTGACCGACGCCTCCAGCCGGGCGAGCAGCGCGGCGCGCGGATCGGGGCCGTCCTGGGCGAGGTCGTCGTCGAATCCGGCGGCCCCGGGCGGATCGCCTTGCGGCTGGGCCAGCCAGCGCGAGTACGCTGCCACGGGGTCTTCGAAGGCCGGCAGCACCAGGTCGTCGGGAAGTGCGACGGCACGCGCCAGCTCGACGGCGAAGGCGCCGCTGCGGTCGGCGTAGGCGGCGCGCTCGGCGGCCGTGTACGCCGGGTCGGACATGCTGGCCGCGGCGAGCTCACGGGTGGCCCACGGGTCGGCGAGCAGGGTGGGATCGGACCAGAGCGGCTGACCGTCGGTGCGCCACAGCAGGTCGATCTGCCAGCGGGGGAGCGGCTCGCCCGGGTACCACTTGCCCTGGGCGCGACGGACCAGGCCGCCGGCGGCGAACCGTTCGGCGAGCCGGCCGGACAGCGCCGAGGCCAGCGTGCGCTTGCCCGGGCCGTCGGCGGCGGTGGTCCACTCGTCGGCGGTCTGATCGTCGATCGACACGAAGGTGGGCTCGCCGCCCATCGTGAGCCGGACGTCGCCGTCGGCCATGCTCTCGTCGACTCGCGCACCGAGCGCGGTGATCGAGGCCCACTGGTCGTCGGTGTACGGCAGCGTGACGCGCGGGTCCTCGTGGATCCTCGACACCGAATTGCTGAAGTCCATGGTCGCGTGGCACGGCGCGACGGCCCCGGTGATCGGTGCCGAGCCGGACGGCTCCGGGGTGGCAGACAGGGGGATGTGGCCTTCGCCCGCGAACAGGCCCGAGGTCGCGTCCATGCCGACCCAGCCCGCGCCGGGCAGGTACACCTCGGCCCACGCGTGCAGATCGGTGAAGTCGGCTTCCGGGCCGTCGGGCCCGTCGAGGGACTTGACGTCCGAGGTCAGCTGCACCAGATAGCCGGAGACGAACCGCGCCGCGAGGCCGAGCTGCCGGAGGATCGAGATCAGCAGCCAGGCCGAGTCGCGGCACGATCCGATCGCGCTGGTCAGGGTGTGCTCTGGCGTCTGGACGCCGGCCTCGAGGCGCACCGAGTAGCCGACGGCCTGCTGCACGGCGTTGTTGATCCGCACCAGGTAGTCGATGGTGCGTTCGTCGGACGGGTTCCGGAACTGATCGGCGAAGGCGGCGACGGCCGGCGCGGGTCCCTGGCCTTCGTGATCGTCGACGGGCCGCAGGTAGGGGGCCAGGTCGGCGTCGAGCTCGGCCGGGTAGGCGAAACCGGCGTACTCGGCGTCGTCGTCGATGAAGAAGTCGAAGGGGTTGATCGCCGTCATGTCCGCGACCAGTCCGACGTCGATGCGCAGGTGATCGGTCGGCTCAGGGAAGACGACGCGGGCCAGGAAGTTGCCGTAGATGTCCTGCTGCCAGTTGACGAAGTGGTCGGCCGGCTCGATCTTCAGCGAGTAGGCCTCGATCGGCGTCCGGGAATGGGGTGCCGGACGTAACCGGATCACATGCGGGTACACCTTCACCGGGCGGTCGAAGGTGTAGCCGGTCCGGTGCTCAAGGGCCACTCTGATCGTCATCCGACAATCCCACCACGGCGGCGTCGTTCACGCTAGGCGAGTCGGCGACCTCACCTGACCGGCCTTTGGCCGACGCCGAATCGGTCTAGGCTTCGGTTATGAATGCTGAGCGGGGCGGAGCAGGGCGGGAACCGGCTGCGCGCCGGACCGAAGAGGGGATGCGCAGGCTGATCGCCTTCAGCGACGCGGTGATCGCGATCGCGATGACGCTGCTGGTGCTGCCCCTGACCGACGCGGCGGGTGACGCCGAGCACACCACCGCCTGGGAGTTCCTCGACGACCATTCGTCGCTGATTCTGAGCGTGCTCATCAGCTTCGTGGTGATCGCGGTGTTCTGGTGGCATCACCACGAGCTGGCGGAATACATCGAACGGTACGACGGCCCGCTGGTGGTTCTGCACTTCGTGTGGCTGTTGATGATCGTGCTGCTGCCGTTCTCCACCGAGCTCGGCGCCGGACATCCGATCACCGGGTCCAACGTGGTCTACCTGGTGCTTCTGACTGTCGCCGCGGGTTCGCTGTTCGCGATGTCGGCGTGGCTGCGGGCCCGTCCGGACCTGTTGGTGGACGGCGAGCCGCGCGAGCAGTTCATGGCGACGGGGCGGAACTGGGCGACGCTGGGCGTGATGATCGTCGCGCTCGTGGTGGCGATCATCTGGCCGGAGTCGGGGAGTGCGGCGATGCTGATTCTGCTGGCGATCGGTCCGGTGGAGGCTGTCATTCATCGTCGTCGGTGAGCTGTCGCACAGTAGGTTTCGGTTGACCGAAACTTTCAATATGGGATGATGAAGAAATGCTTTTGCAGCTACGTAAACGCGCGCCGTCGATCGCTCTGCTCGGTCCCGCCTTCGTCGCGGCGATCGCCTAT
>JASGFV010000069.1:0-15244 GCA_047605365.1 Gordonia sp. (in: high G+C Gram-positive bacteria) | reverse complement strand
CTGCTTGCCTTCAGCCGCGAACCGCCGGATCAGGATGAAAGCACGAAGCTAGATCTGGCCCTCCAGGATCGTCTTCGCCTTAGCGAGGTCGGCGCGCGCATCGTCGTCGATCGTCGGGTAGCTCGGGTCCAGACGGCGCATGGCCTCGAGCAGTACCGCGAACGTCGACAGTCGGCTGAACCACTTGTGATCGGCCGGAATCACGTGCCAGGGCGCGTAGTCGGTACTGGTGTGGGAGAGCATCTCGCCGAACGCGGTCTGGTAGTCGTCCCAGTGGCCGCGCTCGGCCATGTCGGCCGGCGAGAACTTCCAGTTCTTGGACGTGTCGTCGATCCGGGACAGGAAACGCTTGGCCTGCTCCTCGCGGGAGACGTTGAGGAACAGCTTCACGATCACCGTGCCGTTGTCCACCAGATGCCGCTCCCAGTTGTTGATGTCCCGGTAGCGGCGCTTCCAGATGCGGCCCTCGTCGAGCATCGCGGTCTTCGGCCACAGCATCTCCGGATGCACCCGGGTGACCGTCACGTTCTCATAGTGCGACCGGTTGAAGACGGCGATGCGCCCCAGTTGCGGCAGCACCACCTGGTGCCGCCACAGGTAGTCGTGCGACCGCTCCAGCGTCGACGGCGCCTTGAAGCTGTGGACGTCGACGCCCTCCGGGTTCATCCCGGACATGACGTGCTTGATGGTGCCGTCCTTGCCTGCCGCGTCGATCGCCTGCAGCACGATCAACAGCGACCGGTTCGACGCGGCGAAGAACCGGTCCTGGAGATCGAACAACTCCAGCTTGCCTTCTTCCAGCCAGGCCTTCCCCTGAGCCTTCGACATCTTCGACGGCTTACGGCCGGGATCGAAGTCGCGGTGCAGGTCGACGTCGGTCCCCGGCGCGACAAGGGTCTTGCGGGCCATCTTCTTCCAGTTCATGACCCTCGACTCTGCCACCGCATGCCCCGGCGGCGGGTAGGTTCGGTAGCCACGATGTCTGGCGAGTTGATAGCGGTGGTGGTGCTCGGCGCCGCGCTGGCCGCGCTGCTGTTCACGATGGTGTTGCGCACCCGCCGCATGGTGGCGACCCCGCACGAGCGGGCCGTGCACGACGCCCTCGCCAACGCGGCGACCGCCGCGCGGCCCCTGCGCGAGGGGCTCAACGCACGATCCGCGGCCGACGCCGTCGGCTCGTTGCGCGTCCTGACCGCGGCCGAAGGCGCCGCCCTGTTCGACGCCGCCGGAACCTTGCTGGCCGTCGACGGCGACCACTGGACCTCACCGGTCCGCGCGGCGGCGACGTCGCTGGCCGTCGACTCCTTGGACCATCGACGACGCAGCGTGTCGACCGACCCGAGCGGCGCGGGCGGACCGATCCGGAGCCTGATCGCCGCTCCCCTGCTGGTCGACGACGCGAGCGCCGGAGTCCTGGTGGTGGCCACGGCGCGCGAACCCGGGCCCGGGCAGATCGGCGCGATCACCGAGGTCGCCGAGTACGCGGCCACCCAACTGCAGTTGGCCGAGCTCGACGCCTCCCGCGCCCGGCTCGACCGTGCCGAAGTCCTCGCGCTGCGCGCCCAGATCAGTCCGCACTTCATCTACAACGCCCTGGGCACCATCGCGTCGTTCGTCCGCACCGACCCAGACCGCGCGCGTGAGCTGATCCTCGACTTCGCCGACTTCACCCGCTACTCGTTCCGCTCCGCAGGCGAATACACGACGCTGGCCGACGAACTGCGCAACATCGACCGCTACCTGACGCTCGAACGCGCCCGCTTCGGCGACGGCCTCACCGTGCGGCTGCACGTGGACCCCGAGGTGCTGGCCGTCGTCGTGCCGTTCCTGGCACTGCAACCACTGGTCGAGAACGCCGTCCGTCACGGACTGGCCGGAAGGCGCGCCGGATGCCTCACCCTGACGGCCCGGAACTCCGCGGCCGACTGCCTGATCAGCGTCGAGGACGACGGCGCCGGCATGGACCCGGAACTGCTGCGCAGCGGCGACCTCGACGCCCTGAGCGACGGCGCGCACGTCGGCCTGACCAATGTGGACCAACGCCTCCGCTCGGCCTTCGGCGACGACTACGGTCTAGTGGTCGAGACAGGCCTCGGCGCCGGAACCAAGGTGAGCATGCGAGTGCCCAAGTTCGCGGCGGGCATCCGGGCCGAAGCGAATCGGGAAGGACCAGCGCGATGACCGGACTGACCGTCCTGGCCGTCGACGACGAGGCGCCCGCCCTCGACGAACTCACCTACCTGCTCGGCCGGCAACCCGCCGTCGAGCGGGTGATCGGCGCCCGCGACGCCACCGAGGCCCTCCGCGTACTGTCCGAGAACACGATCGACGCGGTGTTCCTCGACATCTCGATGCCGGGCCTGTCCGGGATGGAACTGGCCGCCGTCCTGTCGCGCTATGCGCAGCCGCCGCCGGTGGTGTTCGTGACCGCGCACGACGACCGGGCCGTGGAGGCGTTCGACGTCGGGGCCGTCGACTACCTGCTCAAACCGCTGCGCGCGGAACGCCTGGCGCAGGCGCTCGACCGGGTGGCGGCGGCCCCCGAAGCACCCGCCCCGCCGGTCGACGCCGCGGACGCGGCCGACGTCATCCCCGTGGAGCGCGGCGGCACCACGTCGCTCGTGCGACGCGACACAGTCGGCTGGGTGGAGGCCGTCGGCGACTACGCCCGCCTCCATACCGACACCGGCGACTACCTGGTGCGGGTGACCCTCTCGACGCTGGAGTCGCGGTGGCGCTCAGCCGGCTTCGCCCGCGTGCACCGCTCCTACCTGGTGTCGCTGCCGATGATCAGCGGACTGCGAGTCAGCGGCGGCGCCACCACCGTGCTGGTCCGCGCCAACGGCCGCTCCCCCGGGGCCGAACTGCCGGTCAGCCGGCGCCAGGTCCGCGAACTCAAAGACCGCCTGGTGCGCGACCCGCTGCGAACGTTCAAGTCATGAGCGCACCCGAACCCAAGCGCGAACGCGTCGTCCTGTCCCAGCGCCGCGGCGCGCGGCCCATCCGGACCCGCGCCGAAGTGGCCGCACAGACCGGTGTCGGCGAGCACTTGGTGCGCGGCCTGGTCCGCGCCCAGCTCGGACTCGCACTGCGCATCGGCGGCGCAGTCGCGCTGCTGTGCCTCGCCGTCCCGCTGCTCGGATCCTCGGTCGAGGCCCTGCACACCGCCACCGTCTTCGGCCTGCCGCTCAACTGGCTGATCCTGGGGCTCGGCATGTACCCGGTGCTGTACGTGGCCGGCCGCATCTACATCAGGCTCGCCGAAGCCGCCGAACGCGACTTCGTCGCCCTCGTCGACGCCGAGGAACATCCTCCCGGCAACGACGCCGGACCTCCCCGATGACCTCGTGGCTCACCGCCGCCGCGGTCGTCGCCGCCGCCTTCGGCACGGTCGCGATCGGCGCATGGGGCGGGCGCGGAGCGCGCTCGACGAGCGACTTCCTGGTGGCCTCCCGCAGCATCTCCACCCGCTGGAACGCCGCGGCGATCTCAGGCGAATACCTGTCGGCCGCCTCGTTCCTGGGCGTCGCCGGCCTGGTCGCCAAATACGGCGCCGACGCGCTCTGGTACCCGGTCGGCTTCACCGCCGGCTACCTCGCGCTGCTGCTGTTCGTCGCCGCGCCGCTGCGCCGCTCGGGCGCGTACACGGTGCCCGACTTCGCCGAGTTCCGGCTCGGCTCGCGCCGGGTCCGACGCGTCACCACAGCCGTCGTCGTGGTGGTATGCGTGCTGTACCTGGTGCCGCAACTGCAGGGCGCCGGGCTGACGCTGTCGATCCTGCTGGGCTGGCCGTCGTGGATCGGGGCGACGGTGATCGGCGGCCTGATCATCGTCAACGTCGTGGGCGGCGGCATGCGGTCGGTGACCTTCGCCCAGGCCTTCCAGTACTGGCTCAAACTGTGCGCCGTCGCGATCCCGGCCGTGGTGCTGGCGATCCACTTCGGCAACCACCCGCAAAACCTCGGCGACCCGCTGCCGCCGCGCGTCACCGAGGCCACCACGGTCGACGTCACGACGCCGGTGTCGTTGTCGGTGACCGACCCGGCCGGGCTCCGGCTGACCGGCGAACTCGACGGGCGACACGTCGTCGACGCCCCACTCGCCCCCGGCGATCACCTCGTCGGCGACGGCGCCACTCTGCGGCTCGACGCCGGGGCCGCCACCCCCACGGTGACCGGCGCGCCCGCCACCGGCGCCCAGTGGTCGCATTCCGGCGGCGGACTCGGCGGCGCGCATCCGCTGTTCCAGGTCCTGTCGCTGATGATCGCCACGTTCCTCGGGGCCCTCGGCCTGCCGCATGTGCTGGTGCGGTTCTACACCAACAAGACGGGACCGGCGGCTCGTCGCACCGCCCTCGCCGTGATCGCCCTGCTTTCGGTGTTCTACCTGTTCCCGACCGTCCTCGGCGTACTCGCCCGCGTCTACGTGCCACAGGTGCTGGCCACCGGATCCGCCGACGCCGCAGTGCTGGTGATGCCGCAGTCGGTGTTCGGCGGGCTCGGCGGCCAACTGCTCGCGGCCCTGGTCGCGGCCGGTGCGATCGCCGCATTCCTGGCGACGTCGTCGGGCCTGCTGATCAGCATCGCCGGCGTCGCGTCGACCGACCTGCTGCCGCCCGGCGTGCGCAGTTTCCGGCTCTGCGCGGCGGTCGGCGGCCTGATCCCCATCGGTCTGGCGCTCGGGGCTGGGAGCCTGGAGTTGTCGCGCTCGGTGGGCCTGGTCTTCGCGGTCTCGGCCGCGACCCTGTGCCCGCTGCTGGTGCTCGGCATCTGGTGGCGCGGACTGACCGCGGCCGGAGCCGTCGCCGGCCTGCTGACCGGGGCCGCCACCTCGGCGCCGGCCGTCGGATTCAGCACGGCCGGGACCCTGCGCGGCGGCTGGCCGGAGGTCCTCGCCGGGCATCCCGCGGCCGTCACCGTGCCGCTGACCTTCGCGGTGATGATCGTCGTGTCGTGGGCGACGCGCACCCGGGTCCGGCCCGACGTGGCGACGCTCTTCGCCCGCATGCACGTCCCGGAACGACTCGGGCTCGGCGTCGAACGCACCCCCGGCGCGTAGACCGCTCGTCGGCTCACGGCGACCGCTCGTCGCAGCGTCGACCGGCCTCGTCGCCCACCGCAACAATGTGACCTGCCTCTCAATGAGACTGAGCGGAGCTAGAAGTTTCCGCCCACTCGAAGAGGAGAACCCGTGTCCCACGACGCCGCACCCCCGGACGGGCGACTCACGCCCACCGGCGAGGAGTTCCTGGTCGCCCAGGCCAGCCCCGAATTCCAGAAGCTGCGCACCACCCTGCGCCGCTTCGTCTTCCCGATGACCGCGTTCTTCCTCATCTGGTACGCCACCTACGTGCTGCTCGGCGCCTTCGCCCACGACTTCATGGGCACCAAGGTCTGGGGCGAGATCAACGCCGGCCTGCTGCTGGGCCTCGGCCAGTTCGTGACCACGTTCGTGATCACCGGCCTGTACGTGCGATTCGCCAACCGTCAGCTCGACCCGCAGGCCGAAGCCATCCGCGAGAACTTCGCCGCGGGCGCCTACGCAGAAAGCGAGGTGGCGCGATGAGCACCACGATCCTGGCAGCCAGCTCGGTCGGCAATCCGGCCGTCAACATCTCGATCTTCCTGGCCTTCGTCGCCGTCACCCTGGTGGTGGTCATCAAGGCCAGCCGCAACAACAACTCGGCGTCGCAGTTCTTCACCGGCGGCGCGTCGTTCTCCGGCCCGCAGAACGGCGTCGCGATCGCCGGCGACTACCTGTCGGCCGCCAGCTTCCTCGGCATCGCCGGGGCCATCGCCGTCTACGGCTACGACGGGTTCCTCTACTCGATCGGCTTCCTGGTGGCCTGGCTCGTCGCCCTGCTGCTGGTTGCCGAACTCCTGCGCAACACCGGCCGGTTCACCATGGCCGACGTCCTCAGCTTCCGCCTCAAGCAGCGGCCCGTCCGCACCGCCGCCGCCATCTCGACGCTGACCGTGTCACTGTTCTATCTGCTCGCGCAGATGGCCGGCGCCGGCGGCCTGGTGGCACTGCTGCTGAACATCGACTCCCGGACCGGACAATCCGTGGTGATCGCGGTGGTCGGCCTGCTGATGATCGCCTATGTGCTGATCGGCGGCATGAAGGGCACCACCTGGGTCCAGATCATCAAGGCCGTCCTGCTCATCGCGGGCGCCGCGGTGATGACCGCCATCGTCCTGGGCAAGGTCGGACTCAACGTCTCCGACCTGCTCGGTCAGGCGCAGCAAGCGATCAGCGGGTCGTCGGACAAGTCGGTCGCAGCGCGCGACGTCCTCGCGCCCGGCGCCAAGTACGGCAAGACCACGACCACCAAGATCGACTTCATCTCCCTGGCCCTGGCCCTGGTGCTCGGCACCGCCGGACTGCCGCACGTCCTGATGCGGTTCTACACCGTGCCCACCGCCAAGGAAGCACGACGTTCCGTCGTCTGGTCGATCGGCCTCATCGGCGCGTTCTACCTCTTCACCCTCATCCTGGGCTACGGCGCGGCGGCCTTCGTCGGCCCCGACAAGATCATGGCCGCCGCGGGCAAGGAGAACGCCGCCGCCCCGCTGCTGGCACTCGAGCTGGGCGGCACCGTGCTGCTCGGCGTGATCTCCGCCGTCGCCTTCGCGACGATCCTCGCCGTCGTCGCCGGCCTGGCGATCACCGCCTCGGCGTCGTTCGCGCACGACATCTACGCCAGCGTGATCAAGCGCGGCCGGTGCAGCGAGGACGACCAGGTGCGCGTGTCCCGCTACACCGTCGTCGTGCTCGGCGTGCTCGGGATCGTGCTGGGCATCCTGGCCAACGGCCAGAACATCGCCTTCCTCGTGGCGCTGGCCTTCGCCGTCGCGGCGTCGGCCAACCTGCCGACCATCCTGTACTCGCTGTACTGGCGGCGGTTCAACACCCGCGGCGCACTGTGGAGCATGTACGGCGGCCTGGGTTCGGCGATCATCCTGATCGTGTTCTCGCCAGCCGTGTCCGGAGCCAAGACGGCCATGGTGCCGACGATGGACTTCCACTGGTTCCCGCTGCAGAACCCCGGCCTGGTGTCGATCCCGCTGGCCTTCGTGCTCGGCATCGTCGGCACCCTCACCTCACGTGAGACGAGCGACCCGAAGCTCGACGCCGAGATGGAAGTGCGTTCGCTGACCGGGGTGGGAGCCGACGGCGCGATCGCGCACTGACGCGTCAGTCCTGAATCCGGGCGAAGGGCGCAGCCTCCTCGAGTTCGTACGCGATCTCGAGGAGGCTCCGCTCGTCCCCCAGATCGGCGGAGAAGTGAATGCCTATCGGCAGTCCGGACCTGCTCTGCCCCAACGGCAGGGACACCGCGGGCAGGCCCGACGAATTGTTGGCCGGAGTGAACGCGACGTAGCGCATCAGCCGCTCGAAGACCTCGTCGAAGTCGCCGTCGGGGGCCAGGTAGCCGATCTCCGGAGTGACGTGCGCGAGCGTCGGCGACAGGATCAGATCGAACGACTCGAAGGTCGCGCGGAACGTGGCCGTCGCCCGCTTCAGGCCGAGGATCGCGCCGGGCGCCCGGTAGAAGTTCCGCAGGAACATCCGCGACAGACCGCGGGTGAACGGATCCACCTTGGACCGATCGAAACCGGGACCGATGATCCGGCCACCGAACCGATCGATCGAGAACGCCATCAGCCCCCAGTAGTTGGTGAACTGATCGATGTACGACCGGTCGATCGGCACCGGGATCGTCTCCACCGTGTGCCCCAGCGACTCCAGCAGCTCCGCCGCCGCATGCAGTTCACGGTTGGTGTCGGCGTCCAGCAGCTGACCGGTCAGCGGCTCGGTGAGCATCGCGATCCGCAGTCGCCGCTTGCCGGGCCCCGCCACCAGACCGATCGGGTTCAGATCCACCAGCCGCTGCCGCTCCAAGTCGGCCAGGAAGTGCGCGGTGTCGCGGACACTGCGCGTCACGACCCCGTTACTGATCAAGTCGATGGGCGCCGCCGCCGACTCCACCGCCTGAGCGGTCCGCCCGCGCGTCGGCTTGAGACCGACCAGCCCGCACGCCGCCGCCGGGATGCGGATCGACCCGCCGCCGTCGTTGGCGTGGGCGATCGGCAGCGCGCCCGCCGCCACCAGCGCCGCCGATCCGCCCGACGACGCCCCGCACGAGAAATCGGTGTCCCACGGATTGCGGGTCGGTTCGCGGTCGACGAACTCGGTGGTCGCCGTCAGCCCGAACGCCGGCATCGTCGACGCCCCGACGAAAGTCACCCCGGTGCCGAGGAACTCGTCGGTGAACGGCTCGTTCTGTTCGGCGGGCGAGCGGCCCGCGGCCGCCGACCCGTGCAGCGTCGGCAGACCCGCGTAAAAGGTGTTGTTCTTGACGATCGACGGCACGCCCGCGAACGCCCCGGAGAAGCCGTTCTGCCGCGCCCGGATCAGGGCGCGTTCCCGATCGTCGACGGCGACCGCCGCCAGCTGCGGATTCACCGCGTCGATCCGCGCGAGCGCAGCTTCCATCGCCTCCGCCGCGGTGAACTCGCGGGCCCCGATCGCCCGCGCGACGCCGACTGCATCGAGCTCACCGAGGCAGTCGGGTCCGAAGGAGTGAACGCGCTTCATGCTCGTCAAGGTACCTCCGGTGCGACTGCCCTCACATCCTCGGGTAAAAGTGATTGAATGGAACTCCAATTTTCGCCAGCAGAGGAAGCGTTCCGGAGTGACCTCCGGACCTTCTTCACCACCGTCATTCCCGAGGACGTCCGCGCCCGGTCCGAAGCCGGTGAACTCAACTACCCCGACGACGTCGTCACCACGACGCGTCTGATGAACGAACGCGGGATCGCCGTGCCGCACTGGCCGACCGAGTGGGGCGGACAGGACTGGACGCCGGTCCAGCATCACATCTTCCGCGAAGAGATGGCGCTGAACTTCGTCCCCGACCAGCTGCCGTTCAACGCCGGAATGGTCGGCCCGGTCATCGCCCAGTTCGGTTCGCAGGAGCAGAAGGAGAAGTTCCTGCCCGCCACCGCGAACCTCGACATCTGGTGGTGCCAGGGCTTCTCCGAACCCGAGGCCGGCTCCGACCTGGCCTCGCTCAAGACCAAGGCCGTGCGCGACGGCGACGAATGGGTCGTCAACGGCCAGAAGACCTGGACCACGCTCGGCCAGTACGCCCAGTGGATCTTCTGCCTCGTCCGCACCGACCCCGACGTCAAGAAGCAGGCAGGCATCAGTTTCCTGCTCATCGACCTGGACACCCCCGGCATCGAGATGCGCCCGATCCAGCTGATCGACGGCGGTTTCGAGGTCAACGAGGTCTTCTTCAACGACGTCCGCGTCCCCGCCGAGAACCTCGTCGGCGAGGTGAACCAGGGCTGGACCATCGCCAAGTTCCTGCTCGGCAACGAGCGCTCGGGCATCGCCCGCGTCGGCTGGACCAAGACCCGCTTGGCCCGGGCCAAGCGCCTGGCCGCCGAGACCGAGACCGCGACCGGCACGCTGCTCGACGACCCGCAGTTCGCCGCCCGCCTCGCCGAGCTGGAGAACCAGCTGCTCGCCCTCGAGCTCACCCAGCTGCGAGTGGTCGCATCGTCGTCGGACGGCAAGCCCAACCCGGCGTCGTCGCTGCTGAAGCTGCGCGGCTCCGAACTGCAGCAGGCTGCTCTGACGCTTCTCAACGACATCGCCGGCGCCGACTCGCTGCCGGTCACCGGCATCGACCCCGACTACGCGCACGACTTCGCCGAGATCGACAGCCCCGACTGGGCCCAGCTGATCGCCCCGACCTACCTGAACGCGCGCAAAGTGACCATCTACGGCGGGTCGTCGGAAGTGCAGCGCCAGATCATCGACAAGGCCGTCCTCGGTCTGTAGACCGAACCGACGACCGCACTGACAAGGAACTTCTGACATGGATTTCGAGCTTTCCGAAGAACAGGGCATGCTGCGCGACACTGCGCGCGAAGTGCTCGGACGCAAGTACGACATCGAGACGCTGCGCGCAGTGACCGACACCGAACTCGGCTGGGACCGCGGCGTGTGGTCGTCGTTGGCCGAGATCGGCATCCTCGGCCTCGTCTTCAGCGAAGAGGACGGCGGCATGGGCGCCGGCCCCGAAGAGCTCGCCGCGGTGATGGGCGTGTTCGGCAGCACGTTGGCCCCCGAGCCGTTCCTCGGCTCCGTGGTGACCCCGGGCCTGCTGGTGCAGCGCGCCGCCACCGACGACGCACTGCGGGCCGAGGTGCTCGGCGGCCTCGCTTCCGGCGAGCGCCTGCTCGCGTTCTCGCACCACGAGAAGGGCGACCGCTGGCCGATGTACCGGGTGGCGACCAGCGCCTCCGACGGCACCGTCTCCGGCGCCAAGTCGTTGGTCGACCACGGCGACTGCGCCGACGCCTTCGTCGTCTCGGCCCGCGACGCCGACGGCGTCGTCGGGCTGTACCTGGTGGCCGCCGACGCCGCCGGCGTCTCGCGCACCGCCTACCGCACGCACGACCGTCGTCGCGGCGCGCAGGTCGTGTTCGACAACGCGGCCGCGATCCCCCTCGGGGAGGGCGATGCGTCGTCGATCATCGGCGACGTCGAGGTCCAGACTCAGGCCGCACTGTGCGCCGAGGCCGTCGGCGCGATGCAGCGCAGCCTGACGCTGACCACCGAGTACCTGAAGTCGCGCAAGCAGTTCGGCGTGACCCTGGCGAACTTCCAGGCGCTGGCCCACCGGGCCGCGGACATGTACGTGAAGCTGGAACTGGCCGACAGCCTCGCCCGCTACGCCACCGCGACCCTCGCCGACGGCCGCTCCGACGCGATCGTCAGCTCGCGCGCCAAGCTGCAGATCTGCGAGTCGGGCAAGGCGATCGCCGACGAGTCGATCCAGATGCACGGCGGCATCGGCATCACCGCCGAGTACCCGGTGGCGCACTTCGCCAGCCGCCTGCTGGCGATCAGCCACACCCTGGGCGACGCCGACGCGCATCGCGCCAACCTGGCCTCGCACGTGACCGACTGGGACATGGTGACCGTCGGCTGACGCCTCCGCTCGCCGGCGAGCCGTCGACCGCGAGAGCGTGGGGTGTGAGTCCTCCCGAGGACTCACACCCCACGCTCTTGCCGCGTCCGGGCCGATCGGCCCGACTAGAGTGAGACCATGACTCCCCTGGCGGTCCTCCGCGACAACCTGGCAGACATCACGTCGTACGGGCTCGTGTCCGTCGTACTGCTGATCCTCGGATTCGCCGCCCTCGACATCGTCACGCCGGGGAGTCTGCGGACCAAGATCTGGATCGAGCACAACCGTAGCGGCGTGATCCTGGCCGTCGCCGAATCCCTCGGACTGACACTGGCCCTGGCGGCGGGGATCTCGGCGAACACCGACTTCGTGCTGTGGCGCGGCATCGTGTTCACCCTCGTCTACGGCGTCGTCACCATCGCGCTGATGATGTTCTCGTTCGTGCTCATCGACTGGCTGACACCGGGCCGGCTCGGTGCCCGGCTGCTCGACGAGGAAGACGGCCGATCGCCGGCCACCTGGCTCAACGCGGTGGTGTTCGTGGCGATCGGACTGTTCGTCGCCGCTGTCCTCCAGGTCTGACGAGCAGGCCGCCCACCGACCGGCGCAAGTGGCCGCAGGCGCCCGCCGCACATTAGGGTGACCGGGGAAACAACGCCGGGAACGACCGATTCGCTCGTCGCCGACATCCGCAGAACGGGAGCAACACAATGGCAGCACCGCTGATCGAAGACTCCATCGACATCAAGGCCACCCCCGAGCAGGTCTGGGCCGTGATCTCCGACCTCGCGCGCATGGGCGAGTGGAGCCCGCAGTGCAAGAAGATGTTCATCCTGGGCGGCCCGGTGAAGGCCGGCACGTCGACCGTGAACATCAACCGCCGCGGCCCGCTGTTCTGGCCGACCCACTCCAAGGTCGTGGTCTTCGAGCCGAACAAGGAGCTCGCGTTCCGGGTGGCCGAGAACCGCACCGTGTGGTCGTTCAAGATCGCTCCGAGCGACGACGGAGTCACCGTCACAGAGAGCCGCACCGCGGTCGGCGGCCAGACCACCAAGCTGTCGAGCGTCTTCGTCGACAAGCTCCTGGGCGGCGAGCAGCAGTTCGAGTCCGAGCTGACCGCCGGCATCGCCGAGACCCTCGGCAAGATCAAGCGCGCTGCCGAGCAGAGCGCCTGAGTTCGACCGATACAGAAAGAAAGCAGGAGACACCGGTGGCAAGACGCCCCGCCCGCCCCGACGACCGCGAAGGTCTGGCCCATCTCGTCGATCTGATCCGCGAGACCGTGCCGCCCGTCGATCGACGCGGCATCCCGTTCGTCGCCGCACCGGCCGCCGTCGCGCTGCTCGGGCGCAAGCACCCGTGGATCGCCCGCCCGGCATTGGCCGCCGCGGGCGCGTCGGCACTGTTCTTCCGGCATCCGTCGCGTGTGCCGCCGACCGCCCCCGGGCTGATCGTCGCCCCCGCCGACGGCACCGTCGCCCTGGTCGACGAAGCCGTGCCGCTGCCTGAACTGGGTTTGGGCGACGAGCCGCGGCCCCGCATCTGCACCTTCCTGTCGGTGTTCGACGTGCACGTGCAGCGTGTGCCCGTCGCCGGTCGCGTCGAGGCGGTCACGCACACCCCCGGCAAGTTCCTGTCGGCCGACCTGCCCGCCGCGTCGACCGACAACGAGCGCACCGCGATGACCATCGCAACCGGCCCGGACGGCGACGGCCCCCGCGTCGGCGTCGTGCAGATCGCCGGCCTGCTGGCCCGCCGGATCGTGTGCGACCCGAAGCCCGGCGACGACGTCGTCCTCGGCGACACCTACGGCCTGATCCGATTCGGCTCCCGCGTCGACATGTACCTGCCGGCCGGCACCGTGC
Organism: Gordonia sp. (in: high G+C Gram-positive bacteria); assembly: GCA_047605365.1. Classification (GTDB taxonomy): domain Bacteria; phylum Actinomycetota; class Actinomycetes; order Mycobacteriales; family Mycobacteriaceae; genus Gordonia. The sequence goes on along the minus strand of JASGFV010000069.1, from coordinate 2,389 downwards.
CGCGGGTGGCGCTCGGCCAGCGCGCCGTGGGCGCCGAGACCGTGTTCGCGGAGCTTCCGCGATGACCGAGCCGCGACCCCGACGGCTTCGGGGCCGCCGGGTCTCGCGGCGTTCGTCCGGTCCGATCGCCGGACGCCGGCGGCCCGCACGTCCCGCGCCCGAGGACGTGGTTGAGCACCGCGCCCGACGCTCCGGCCGGATGTTTCTGCCGTCCGCACTGACCATCCTCGCCATCTGCGCGAGCCTGACCGCCATGCGTTTCGCCGATGCCGGCGAAGTAGACCTCGCGCTCGGCCTCCTGGTGGTCGCCGCCGTCCTCGACGGCCTCGACGGCCGGGTGGCCCGCATGATGGACGCCACCAGCAAGATCGGCGCCGAACTCGACTCGCTCGCCGACGCCATCAACTTCGGCGTCGTGCCCGCGATGATCGTCTACGCGGTGCTGCTGCGTGATCAGCCGAGCATGAACGAGGGCGTCGGGTGGGTCTTCGCCCTCGTCTTCTGCTCGGCGATCGTGCTGCGCCTGGCGCGCTTCAACACCCTCCTCGACGACGAGGACGCCCCCGGCTACACCCGCGACTTCTTCGTCGGCGTGCCCGCCCCCGCCGCCGCGATCACCGCCCTGCTGCCCGTCGCCCTGCTCGAGCAGTTCGGCCCGGGGTGGTGGACCTCGACCCCGGCGGTCGCCTCGTGGCTGGCCTTCGTCGCCCTGCTCGCGGTGAGCCGCGTCCCGACCTTCTCGTTCAAGTCGGCCAAGATCCAGCCGCACTACCTGGCCGCGGTGATGATCGTGTTCGCCGCCGCCGCCGCGCTGGCCTTCACTTTCCCCTACGTGCTGATGGTCGCCGCGATCGCCGGCTACCTGCTGCACATCCCCTTCGCGTGGCGCTCACGCCAGTGGGTGGTCTCGCGTCCCGAGCACTGGGACAACGCCCCCCGCGAGTGGCGCCAGCAGCGCCGCTCGGACCGACGCGCCAACCCGAACCGCAAGTCGCTGTCCCGGCTGGGGCTGCGCCGACCGGGCCGCCCGGCCGAGGGCGATCTCTGATGGCCGCGCCGTCGTTGCGACTGACCGCCCGGCTGCAGATGTCCGCGGCCGACTCCCGGCGCGGGATCGTACGAGTGCACCCCGAAGTGCTCGCCGCACTGTCGTTGCACGAGTGGGACGGGGTCAGCCTGACCGGCGCCCGCGTGTCGGCCGCGGTGGTCGCCGAGGCCCCCGAAGACACGCCGCCCGGCACGCTGCTGCTCGATGAGATCACCATGTCGAACCTCGGCGTCCGTGAGGACTCGCCCGTAGTGCTGGCACCCGTCGTCGTCCACGGCGCCGCGCGGGTCACGGTCACCGGGTCGACCTTGGCCACCGGCGTCGGCGAAGCCACGCTGCGTCGTGCGCTGCTCGGCAAGATCGTGACCGTCGGCGACGCCATCTCGCTGCTCCCCCGCGACCTCGGACCCGAACTCGCCGCCAGCGAGGCCACCCAGTCCCTGGCCCGGTCCGTCGGAATCACCTGGACCAACGAACTGCTGACGGTCGCCGCCACCGACCCCGAGGGGCCGGTCAGCGTCCAGATGAACACCGCCATGCTGTGGTGGGACTCCCTCGGCGGCAAACCCTCCGCAGCGACCTCCCGGGGAACTGCTGACGTCTCCGAACTCGCCGACGGGTCGTCGATGGCGGCCACCACGTCGCGCACCGTCCCCGCGCCCGTGCCGGCGTCGATCCCCACTCTGCAGGAACACAAGGTGCGGCCGGTCTCCGAGCTGGTCGGCGTCGATCCCCAGGTCGCCCGCCTCACCGAATGGCTGCGCGTCACCCTCGACACCCCCGACGTGCTGCGCTCACTGGGCGCCCAGCCGCGACTGGGTGTGATGCTCAGCGGACCGCCCGGCGCCGGCAAGGCCACCGTGGCCCGCTCGGTGTGCGACGGACGGCCGCTGATCACCATCGACGGCCCCACGCTCGGCGCACTGAACCCCGACGCTCGGGTGTCCGGCGTTCGCGGCGCCCTGCACAAGCTGCAGGCACAGGGCACCGGAGTGCTGCTGATCACCGACGCGGAGACCCTGCTGCCGGTCCCCGCCGAACCCGCGTCGACGTTGATCCTCGATGAACTGCGCACCGCCGTGAACTCGGGGACCGTCGCGCTGATCGCCACGGTCTCCGACGAGTCGCGCCTCGACAATCGGCTGCGCGAACCGGATCTCATCGACCGCGAGCTGTCCATCTCGCTGCCCGACGCCGCGCTGCGCGCCAAACTGCTGGCGGTGATCTGCAAGGACGTGCCCGTCGAGAAGCCACTCGACTTCGACGCCGTCGCCGCCCGCACGCCGGGCTTCGTCGCCGCCGATCTGGCCGCCGTCGCCCGCGACGCCGCCCTGCGCGCCG
>JASGFV010000068.1:0-15399 GCA_047605365.1 Gordonia sp. (in: high G+C Gram-positive bacteria) | reverse complement strand
CCCTCCGCGGCGCCGCGCAGCGCCCGGAGCCGGCCGAACGGGGCCGCTTCGGCCGCCGCAAGCGCACCACCCGGCGACGGCGCAGCCGGATCATGCGCTGGCTGGCGGCCATCGTCGTGCTGCTGATCCTCACCCCGATCGGCCTGGCCTTCTACTACGACACCAAGCTGCACCGCGTCGACGCCCTGACGAACTATCCGGGCCGGGTCACCGGCACCCCGGGCACCACGTGGCTCATCGTGGGCACCGATTCTCGCGCCGACCTGTCGCAGCAGCAGAAAGACCAGTTGGCGACCGGCGACGAATCCGGCGCGCGCACCGACACCATCATGATGGCGTACATGCCGCCGCACGGTAAGACGATGCTGATCAGCATTCCGCGCGACCTGTACGTGCCGATCCCGGGGATGGGCAGCCACAAGATCAACGCCGCGTTCAACAACGGCGGAGCAAAGCTCCTGGTGCAGACGGTCGAGCAGCTGACGCACGTCCGGATCGACCACTACGCCGAGATCGGATTCGGCGGCTTCGACCGCCTCGTCGACTCGGTCGGCGGCGTCAAGATGTGCCTGAACCAGCCCCTGAACGACCCGAAGGCGGGCCTGAAGCTGAAGGCCGGCTGCCAGCAGCTCAACGGCACGCAGGCCCTCGGCCTGGTCCGCACTCGCGCCTTCCCGAACGCCGATCTGGAGCGCGTGATCAATCAGCGCAAGTTCATGGCCGCGCTGATGAACCGGGCGTCGAGCCCCGCGGTCTTGCTGAACCCGTTCCGGCTGTTCCCGTTCCTGAACGGCGCCGTCAGCTCGGTCACCGTCGACGACGGCGACCACATCTGGGACCTCGGCTGGCTGGCCTGGAAGCTGCGCGGCGACATCATCACCACGACCGCGCCGAACGACGGCGACCAGACGACCGACGACGGCGACTCGCTGATCGCGAGCGACACCACAGCCGAGTTCTTCAGCTACATCGCCCGCGGTCAGACGGTCCCGGACAGCCTGATCAGCAGCGGTTCAGGGGCGATCGGTTAGGACGTGCCCTAGCGCAGCGTCACCTGCCGGCCGATGATTCCGGCGCGCGAACCGCGCTGCGCCGCGGTCAGATCGGAGGTGTCGGCGAGCGCCTCGTTCAGCCACTCGTCGAGCTGGTCGACGGCCCCGAGCCACTCTTCGGCGTGCATCTCGTTGTCGAGGTCGAAGACCGGGACCACCAGACCGTGAGTCCGGAAGCTGCCCGCGAACCGCGACCCCTCCCCCAGCGTCAGGCGCGAGTCGGCATGCAGCCGGGCCAGCGCGTCCATCAGAGCGAACTCGTCCTCGGGGCGCACCCAGCGGAGATGCGCGCGATCGCCGGCGTCCACCCACCACGGGGCGCCGACACCGCTGGCGTTGTGCAGTCGGGTGGTCGGCAGGATCGTCTCGTTGGCCCGGTCCAGCATGGCCGCGATCTGCGGCGACACCGATGCGTCGTCGCCGAACCACCACGTGAAGTCCTGGTAGACGACCACTTCGATGGGAGCGTCGACGTCGAGCACGTCGGCGAGCGCAGGTGCGTCGTCGCGGTCGCGGAACTCCGAACCGGGCTCGGCGTCGACCGCCCACGCCAGCGACGACGCGAGCGCCCCGCCCAGATCGGCCGGCTCGGGATCGGTCTGCAGGGCGACCAGCGCCTGCGTCACAGAGCCGTCGACACCGGTCGCGGCACCGCGCTCACCCCACTTGGCGGCGTCACGCGAGCGGGCCAGACCGGGCACCGCGCCCGGCAGGATGGTGGCGAAATCGGCCTCGTTGGCGGTGTCGACGCCGTCGGCGAAGGTGACCTGGGCGGTCGCCGACGCGATGAAAGCACGCATCGCGACCAGATCGCATTCGGCGGCCAGCCCTTGGAACGGCCGCGCCGGGGCGGCGAGGTCGGCCGCCTGCCGCGCCTTGCGGGCGGCGACTCGTTCGGCCCTGTTGCTTCCCGGGCGGGGCCCGCTTCCGCGCTTGCTCTTCTTAGCCATTGCTCTAGCTAATCATGTGCCCGGCGCGGGATCACTCGACGGTGACCAGCCAGTCCCGGACCCGCGCCGGATAGTTGGTGGCCAGCCAGCGCACGTTCAGATCCGCGCACAACTGCACGTCCTCGCGCTGGTCCACGGTCCAGCAGTAGGTGACGCGACCGGCCGCGGCGGCCCGGTCCACGAGGTCGGGATGTGCGTGCAGCGTCGCGATCGACGGCCCGACGCCGGTCGCGCCGACCGCGGTGGCCGCGCCACCGCCGACGACCCGTGCGGAGTCACCCAGCAGGATGGTCGGGAGCATCGGTGCGCTGCGCCGGATCCGCCACACCCCGGCGGCAGAGAACGAGATCACCACGGCCCGGCTGTGATCGGCCGACGGCGGCGCGCCGACGCCGAACTCCCGCAGCGTCTCCAGCAGCAGATTCTCCACCAGGCTGCCGTAGCGCACCGGATGCTTGGTCTCGATGAACAGCCGCACCGGTCGCCGCCAGTCCAGCGTCAGGGTCAGCAGTTCGCGGAGCGTGAGCACCTGGGCGGACGTACCGCTGTACCACGACCCGAAGTCGTGCTCGCGCAGCTGCGCCAGCGACATCTCGCTGACCACGCCCGTGCCGTCCGACGTGCGGTCGATGGTGCGGTCGTGGATGCAGACCAGCTGGTGGTCGGACGTCAGCCGGACATCGCATTCGAGGCCGTCGGCCCCCTGCTCCAGCGCGCGCTCGTAGGCCAGCAGCGTGTGTTCGGCGTTCTCACCGGAGGCTCCGCGGTGGGCGACGACGGCCGGCTTCCCAGACCGGGACACGCCCCGGTTCACAGCGCCACCAGACGTCGCGGCGACTGTGCGGCGCCGGCGGGCGGTTCGACGATCCGCGGCAGTCGCTGGATCGTCCAGAACGCGAAGGCGGCGCCGGCGGCGACGGTCAGCGTCGTCCAGACCAGCCCGTCCGCCGCGGTCTGCACCGACGTCGAGTAGAAGCCCGCGATCCGGTATCCCAGGGCGATCAGCGCGACGACGTTCACCAGGGCCCAGGCGACGGAGAGATGGACGATCCGCAGGCGACGGACGTCCGGGGCCAGTCGGTGCGGATCATCCGAAGGCGCCGAGTCGACGTCGGCCGCCTCCAATGCGAGCCACGGGAAGGTCACCACGTTGACGAACGGGACGAGCACCCCGGTCCGGACCGACCACGGACGACGAGGATCCAGCCGGCCGGCGTTTCGGTAGGCGTCGGCCCGGAAGGCGACGATCCATGCGGAGAAACGCCACAACGCCACCGCGGTGGCCACCACCGCCATCACGCCGAAGACGAGTACCGCGATGCCGGTCAGCTGGTCGAGCCACGCCGGAATCGGCCGACTCCGGTTGACCACGATCACCAGGTAGCGGATCAGTTCGGTGACCGCCGCGCCGGTCAGCACCATGCCGGTGATGCGCAGGGTTCCGAGGAGCCGGGTCTGCTCGGCGTCGAACGGCGAGACCACCTCGTCGACCGTCGACGGAACGTCGACCAGACCCCACCGCGGAGTGGCGCCGTACGACGGCGTCGGCCGGGCGGCCTTCGGCGCCGAGCGACGAGGCGGCAGCGTGTGGTGCGGCCGGTGCGCCACCCAGCGCAGAGTCGGGCGGGCGGGCGCGGGACGCGGAGGCGCCGGCGCGGGACGCGGAGGCTGCGGAGCCGCCGGGGCCACACTCCGCGGCATGGGTGCGGGCGGCGCCTGGACGGAACGCCGGACCGGTCCGGGCTGGACCCGTCCGGACCGGACGGTGTTCGCAGACCCACCGGCGCCGGAACCGTCGGCGACCACCACCAGCGGGCCGGAGCAGCGCGGGCAGGCCGTCCGGCCGTCCCGGTGCGGGGCCTGGATCTGGCAGTTGCGGCAGACGTCGTAGTTCACTCCGGCCCCGAGCCCGTCTCGATCGGCTTGCCTGCGGCCTGCCACGCCACCATGCCGCCGCGAACCACCACGCCGACCAGCCCCCGCATGTCGAGGTACTGGGCCAGCCGGAACGACCGTCCGCTGGTTCGGCAGATCACGAAGACGTCGACGTCGAAGTCGATGTCGTCGAGCCGGGCGGGCACGTCGTCGAGCGGAATGTGCAGCGCACCGCGCACATGTGCCTCGTCCCACTCGTCGGGCTCACGGACGTCCAGCAGCACTCGGTCGGCGAGGTCGGTGAAGTCGTCCGGCAGGTCCGCGACGTCGACCCGCTCGATCTCGATACTCACGGCTCCATGGTTCCACAACGACGCGAACCTGGGGCCGCAGACGGCGCCGCGCAACCGTAGAAGAGTGTCGATCCGGCCTACCACACGGCCCGCGAAATCCTCGAAGTCCGGCCCACGGATCATCCCGAATTTTCATCCACAGGTTTGTCCACAAGCGGCCTTCGAGGCCGGAATGCGACCCCGGACACCCCTGTGCGGAGCGCGATCCATCCTGTGGACAAGCCTGTGGAAATGTGGATAGACCTAGGTAAACGGGCCGCTATTTATGATGTGGATCACAGTTGCGCACTGAAATCGGGTAGCCGACGGCTCTCGGTAACCTCGCCGACGCCTCACAGTCACCAATCACCATCCACAGCCTCCCTGTGGATGACTTGTGGACAACACGCGTCGCGACACTCTCAAGTAGAGGTTTCAGGTTGCGTTTCGGCGCGTTTCGTGGCCGTCCCCCGAACGGTCGAAGTCCGCTCAGCCGCGTCCGTCCGCGAACTCTTGAAGCACTGCCGCTTCGCGCTCCGCTTCGGCTCGTTCAGCCGGCTGCAGGTCGCGCAGTCCGGTGAGGGCGACGCGGCCGGCGACCAGCCTCCAGGTCGCCGAGAGCCGGCCGTCGATCAAGACGAATCCCGGCGAGATCCCGTTCGGGGTCACGGTCTGGGCGTATACGTCGGGATCGGCGATGCGCGCGCGGTCCGCGTTGGCCACCAGCACGTTGTCGAACGGTGCGACGAACCGCACCGGCACGGTCTCGTCGTCGGACAGCGGCAGGCCGTCGAGGTCGAACAGCGGCTGGCCGGCCGGCCCGGTCAGCCGACAGAGTTCCCAGTCGGCGTCCATCTGCTCCATCAGCGGCCCCAGCCCGGTCAGTCCGCTCCACGTCTGCACCGCGGCCACCGTCGCGGGACCGAAACCGCGCAGGTACATCCTGATCAGGTCCTTGCGCGCCTCGTCGCCGGTGACTCCCGGTTCGCCGGGCCCGATCCAGCGGTCCAGCAGCTGGTACCGCAGTCCCCCGGACCGCTTCCACAGCCCGCGCGGCGGCGCCTGGACCAGCGGGAGCCCGTTCCGAACCAGCGCGATCAACGCGTCGACCGACTCGTCGGGCCAGTGGGCGGCAAGCGCGTCGCGCAGCGTCTTGGCCGGTATCGGCGACGACGCGTCGTCGCCGGTGAACAGCCCGGACGCCCAGCCGACCACCTCGTCGACGTCGACGTCCCGCAACTGACGAGTGTGCGATCGGGTCGCGACCGCATCGAGGCCCGGCTGGAGGAGCCGGCGAATCCACCGCGCGTCGAGCGCGTCCATCAGAAAGACCGTGCCGCGCTGCAGCGTCATACGCACCACTTCGCGGTCGCTGAGCAGGTCGTCGAGTTCAACCGGGTCGAAGCCGTCGATCCGCGACCACAGGCCGAAGAACGCCGCCTGTGGGTCCTGCGACTGCAGTCCGACGCAGCGATCAAGCACTTCGATCGCGTCCTCGTCGATGCGTTCGATCAGATGCTGCCGCGCCAGCAGCGTGCGATTCCACTGCCGGCCGGTGAGCGGCGACGCCACGGCCGGGTCAGCCGGCAGACGGGAAGGTCAGCCCCGTCGACACGTGACACCGGTAGCCGTTGGGATTCTTGTGGAGATACTGCTGGTGGTAGTCCTCGGCGTAGTAGAACGCTCCGTCGCCGGCCTCCGACAGCCGCGAGATCTGCGATGTGACCGGGCCGTAACCGGCCTCGGCCAGCACCGGCTCGAACCGGCGGGCGGCAGCCGCTGCAAGGTCGGCGTCGGCGTCGTCGAACGTGAACACCGCGGACCGGTACTGGGTGCCGATGTCATTGCCCTGTCGCATCTCCTGCGTCGGGTCGTGCGACGTGAAGAAGGTCTGCAGCAGTTCGTCGAGGGTCACCTGATCCGGGTCGAAGACCACCAGGACGGACTCGGTGTGCCCGGTGCGCGCCGTGCACACTTCCTCGTAGGTGGGGTTCGGGGTGTATCCGCCCGCGTAGCCGACGGCCGTCGTGTAGACGCCGGGGATCTGCCAGAAGATCTCTTCCACACCCCAGAAGCAGCCGCCTGCCAACACCACGGCGTGCAGCGGGGCGGGCCACTCGCCGACACCGCCCGGCGGGAACGCTCCGGCGGCGTCGGGCGTGCCGCGCATCGGGTGACCGGTGACGATGTTGACCGGCCGGAGCGGCGTCGGCGTCGCGCGTCCGGGCAGCGCCCCGCTCGGTTCGATCATCACGCGTTTGACGTCTGCGGCGGCCACGATCCGATCGAAGAAGCTCATGTTTTCCACTGTACGACGCGATGCCGACCAGCCGGAGCGACGTCGAACGGCAGCCGTTCGCGCGGGCTCGCGTTGTGCCGAGGATGTTTGATCGCCTAACATCATGGAAACTCTGCACATGTGAGGCGCATCACGGTGATGCACCCGAGTTGAGGGGGTCACTGTGACTGCATCGACGACGCCGGAACGTCTGCGACGGGCCGCGAACCACCAGACCGAGTCGTGGCCGGTCTACAAGGTCGGCGTCGAGTGCGCCATGTCGGCGGCGAGCATCGTCGCGATCATCGTGGCCATCGTCTTGATCGCCGTCCTTTAGGCGCCCCACGTCCGCCGGTCCGGGTTCCCGCCCGGCGAGTTGTGCCCACTCGCCGTCGTCGCCTTGCGCGCCGCCGCCGGGTGCGGAAGTGTAAAACTGGATCTAGTACGGATAAGACGAAGCCCTTACGAGAGGACCATCGTGGCTGACTACACCCTTCCCGATCTCGACTACGACTACGGCGCCCTGGAGCCCCACATCTCCGGCAAGATCATGGAGCTGCACCACAGCAAGCACCACGCCACCTACGTGAAGGGCGCGAACACCGCTCTGGAGAAGCTGGCCGCGGCGCGCGAAGACGGCACCATCGCCGACAAGGTCTACGGCCTGTCCGCCAACCTGAGCTTCCACCTCGGCGGCCACACCAACCACTCGATCTTCTGGAAGAACCTGTCGCCCAACGGCGGCGGCGAGCCCACCGGCGACCTCGCCGAGGCCATCGGCACCGACTTCGGCGGCTTCGAGCAGTTCAAGGCTCACTTCACCGCGGCCGCCACCACCCTGCAGGGCAGCGGCTGGGCCATCCTCGGCTACGACACCATCGGCCAGCGCCTGGTGATCGAGCAGCTGACCGACCAGAGCGGCAACACCTCCGCCGCCCTCATCCCGGTCGTCATGCTCGACATGTGGGAGCACGCCTTCTACCTCGACTACCAGAACGTCAAGCCGGACTACGTCAAGGCCTGGTGGAACGTCGTCAACTGGGACGACGCCGCGCAGCGCTACGCTCGCGCCACCACCCAGGGCAACGGTCTGGTCGTTCCGGCCTGATCTGCCTCTCTTCACGTTCAACGGCGGTCGCCCATCCGGGCGGCCGCCGTCGTCTGTACCAGGGCCGTCGTTCGTGACGCTGTCCAGGTAACGAACGACGGCACTGCAGAGCGACCCCCTGCCACCGATCGACCGAACGTACGACACTAGAAATGGTGTCGCTACCAGGTCTTTTCCACCGTTTGCCCGATACCGACGCCCTCCTGCTCCCTCGTAACGTTCACACCGTCCTGTGTTCGACATCGATTGGAGAAGAATGAGCACCTCGCGCACTCGCGTGATCGGCACCGCCGTCGCCGGCTCGGCCGCCGCCGCCATGCTGCTGTCCCCCGCCCTCGCCCACGCCGACGGCACCAAGAACCCGAAGTACAGCCAGCCGCCGAGCAAGAGCAAGCCGAAGAACGACGACGACGGCGCCGCCCCGCTGAACAACAAGCGCGCACCGATCAAGCACTGCGGCCAGGGCTGGGAGAACGGCGGCTACAACCAGGACCCGTCCTACTACCCGTTCGAACTCGCCGCGGGAACCACTTCGGTGACACTCGACTACAACGCCTACAGCTACCCCGACAAGTTCGACGTCATGGCCAACGGCAAGGTCCTCAAGTCGACCGGCTGGCGCGGCGAAGGCGGGAGCTACAACGAGCACAACCACCCGCTGCAGGGATCGGGCAAGGGCGACCTGACCGTCGCGCTCCCCGCCAACACCTCCAAGATCGAGATCCGGGTGACCACCGACATCAGCAACACTGAATGGAGGTTCGACGTCTCCTGCGTGAAGTGACCGCCTGAGCGACGTTCCGACAGGCAGCCGCCGTTTCGCATCCTGCGAGGCGGCGGCTGCTGTCGTCGACGACTGCCGCCGGAGGCGTCGACGAGCTCTGCCGACGGGAGACCCGCCTACAAGACGATCGTCAGCACCACCGCGGCCGCACAGGCCAGCAGCACCAGCCCGAGCGCGACGGCGTCGATCCTCCCGGGACGCGACGGGTAGGCGGTGAGGCGGCCGGTGCCGCCGCGAGCGGTGATCGCCTCGGCCATCTCGGCACTGCGGCGCATCGACGACGACATCGCCGCGACCACCATGTCGATGACCGACATCTCGGCCGACGGATGCCCGGAGTCGGCGCGCGAGGTCGGGCGCAGCCGGTGCGCGGCCCGCAGGAAGCGCATCTCCTCCATCAACATCGGCAGCCCCCGCAGCGACAGCGCGATGGCGACGGCCCACTCGTCGACCGGCAGCCGGAACATCTTCAACGGCGACAGCAGCCGTGCGACGGCCGGCGCGAGCTCGGCCATCGGCGTCGTCCAGATCACCAGGACCGACATGGCGAGCACGATCAGGCCGAGGGCCGTCGCCCGCAGGAACGCCAGGACGCCGGAGCCCCCTCCGGACAGTGCGGTGACGCCCGCACCCACGACGATCAGCGCCCAGAACCACCACGGCGGACGCGGGATGGCGCCGAGCGGAATACCGGCCAGGACCGCGATGACGACGACGCACAGCGCGACGAAGCCGAGCGCGGGCCACGACGGCAGCACCCAAGTCATGAGGCCCAGAATCAGCACGATCAGCAGTTTGGTGCCGGCCCACAGGCGATGGATCACCGAATCGCCGGGGATCTGCCGCAAGGGCGGGGTGCGCAGCGTCATCGTCGTCCCTCCAGCACGCCGTCGGTCAATTCCACACGACGGTTGCAGACGCGGTCCAGCGCCTCCAGGTCGTGCGAGATGATGATGATGGTCGATCCGCCGCGCCGCAGGCCGGCGAGCACGTCGAGCACTTCTTCGCGGGCGCCCGGGTCGAGGCCGGCGAGCGGCTCGTCGAGCACCAGCACGTCGGGGTGCGCCGACACCAGCCCGGCGAGCACCACGCGGCGCATCTGTCCGCCGGACAGCGAGTCGACGCGTTTCGCGGCGATCTCGCGAGGCAGCGCGACCAGGTCGAGCACCTGGCCGACCTCGGTGCTGCCCACCGATTCGCCGCCGACGGCCATGATCTCGTCGCCCACGGTGGTCTTCTGCAATTGCAGCCGCGCGTGCTGGAAGCCGAGGCCCACCTTGCCGATCTGGCCGTCGACCGGCTCTCCACGCAGCAGCACGCTGCCTTCGGTGGGTTCGATCAGTCCGGCCAGAATCCACGCCAGCGTCGTCTTGCCCGAACCGTTGCCACCGACGATCAGAACGCCGTCGCCCTTGTTGACCTGCAGGTTCACGTGGTGGAGCGCGGTGACCTCCCAGGGCGATCCGATCATGTAAGTGTGCGAGAGGTCCTGCGCGACGAGCAGCGGGTGACCGCCGACCTGGTCGGCCGGCAGCGGCGGCGTGTGCTTCTCGGGGACCATCCACTCGGGATGGTGTTCGACGACGCGCCCGGCTTCGAGGTGGATCACACGGTCTGCGGCGCGCGCTTCGGCGTCGCGGTGTGTGATCAGCACGACGGTGATGCCGCGGGTCGCCGGCAGCCTCGACAGGATCCCGATCAGTTCGTCGCGGCCCTGCGGGTCGACCATCGACGTGACCTCGTCGGCGATCAGCAGGCGCGGGTCGCGCGCGAGCGCCGCGGCGACGGCGAGCCGCTGCTGCTGCCCGCCGGACAGGTCCGACGTCTCGCGCTCGGCCAGTCCGGTCAGGCCCACTTCGGCGAGCAGACCGTCGACGTCTACCTCCTGGTCCGGGGGGAGGCCCCACACCAGGTCGTCGGCGACGCGCGAGCCCAGCATCTGCGCCTCGGGCCGCTGCAGGACCAGTGCGGTGCCGCCGCGCTTGCCGAGGCCGGGAGCCCCGGGCCGGTCGACGACGCCGATCGACGGCTCCGCCCCGGCCAGCACCTTCGTCAGCGTCGACTTGCCCGAGCCGTTCGCACCCACGACGGCCACGAACTCGCCCTGGATCAGCGCGAGGTCGACGCCGTGCAGCACGTCGCGCACCGCGCCCGGATACCGGAAGCCGACGCCGGCCATCCGCAGCGGCAGCGGGTCGATCCTCTCGTCGGCGGTCAGATCCCGATCGGCGTCGAGCGTGTCTTCCATCTTGATGTGCGCGAGCCGCTTGATGACCTTCGACAGCACCCACCAGGCCACATACAGCGACAGCAGGGCTCCGACCGTGCCCGAGGCCCACATCCAGATCCACCAGTGATCGACGACGCTGCGCCCGAACGACTCAAGGAAGTTCGACACCCCGGACAACTTGACGCGGTCGGCGAGCTTCGCGGTGCCCTGGATGAGGTTGTCGAGCACGCCCAGCGCCAGCTTGCGCAGCGGCACCAGAATCCACAGCACGACGACGGAGACGCCCGCGAGGATCGGCGCGATGACCACCGAAGCCGCGGTCAGCATCGGGAGGCCGCCCCCGCGACGCTTCACTTCGCCCACCGTGACGCCGACGATCGCGGCGGCAACCACCGACAGTGCCGGCCCGAGCCCGGCCACCGCGAACGTGACGCACGAACTCGTCACCAACGCGGCGATCGCTGCGCGCAGCCGGGTGCGGGCGGCGACCAGCGCCAGCGGCACGGGAGCGAGCAGGCCGGCCGCGTTGGCCATCGGAATCACGGCGGCGACGACCACCGCGACCACGGTCAGGCCTGACATGATCGCGACAGTCGCGATCTCCAGCGGCCGCAGCGGTCCGGTGACGCGGTGCGGGCGCGAATCGATTGCAGGAGATACCACGAAAGCCATTGTGCCTGGGGTTATGCCCGGGTTCGTCCGCCACGGGGGACCAGATGCCAGGATCCGGGCCCCCGAAACCCATGATTTTGGCTGCCGACCTGCATGAATACGGCTGTGCGAGATGTTGCGCCACCCGGCGGGCGCCACCTAACGTTGCGCCCATGCTTGCTGCCCTGCTCCTGAGTTTCGGCGTCATCTTCGTCGCCGAACTCGGCGACAAATCGCAGCTGATGGCGATGACCTATGCGCTGCGCTACCGATGGTGGGTGGTGCTGTCGGCGATCCTGACGGCCACCGCACTGGTGCACGCCGTCTCGGTGTTCTTCGGCCACTTCCTCGGCCTGTCGATCCCGTCGAGTCTGATGTCGGTGCTGGGCGGCCTGGCGATGCTGGCGTTCGCGCTGTGGACGTTGCGCGGCGACGAACTGTCCGAGGACGAGTCGTCGCGCGCCGGCCGCATCTCCGGCTCGGTCTTCCTGGCCGTGATGAGCTCGTTCATGCTCGCCGAACTCGGCGACAAGACGATGCTCGCCACCATCACCCTGGCCACCGACCACGACTGGCTCGGCATCTGGATCGGCTCGACGATCGGCATGGTCGCCGCCGACGCACTGGCGATCGTGGTGGGCCGCCTCCTCGGCAAGCACCTGCCCGAGCGCACCATCGCACTCGGCGCAGCCTTCCTGTTCCTGGTGTTCGCCGTGTGGCTGATCGTCGAAGGCCTGATCGGCGCCTCCCCGCTCCTGATCGGCGTCACACTGGCCGTCGCCGTGCTCATGCTGGCCGCGGGAGCCGTGGTGATCGTACGGACCAACCGCCGCCGTGCCGCGCAGGCCGCTGTGCACGACGCCGAGTCGGCCTCCGAGCGGGTCTGATCTCGACTTCGACGTCCCGTCTCACTGAGCGTGTCGAAGGGTCTACGCGGCAGCCCAGCTCAACTCGCCGTCGCCGGCACCAGATCCCGCGCCCGCGGCAGTTCCAGGATCTCCTCGGAACTGAGCCACTCACGCAGCACCTTGGTGGCCTGCACGTCGTCCTCGTTGTACTCCAGCAGCCGGGCGCGCTGACTGACGTCGAGCGGCCCGCCGTCGAGCCCGACGGCGGCGGCGTACCAGTCCATCGACGCCTCGCCGCCGGCCTCGTCGTCGCGCCAGCCGAATCCGGCGATGGGAGCGATCACCTTGAGTCCCTTACCCTTCGGGCAGATGAAGTTCTTGGTGACGGCCTCGTATACGTCCACCCACTCGTCCGAGTCGATGAAGGCGTCGACTTCCGCGCGGGTCGGCACGGCGGCCTGATCGCTGAACCGGTCGGCGCTGCCGCGCAGCCACCGGTTCTCCGCCTGCTGCGAATAGCAGTACGCCGCAAAGGTCTTGCCCTGCGCGTGCGCCTTGCCGCGCTCGTCCATCAGCCACGTCCAGAACTGGCCGAACGACCGCCCCTCGTCGAGCGTCGGCAGCGGATCCCACGTCACGAACGACCGATAGATCACCGGCACCGACGAATCGGTGTTGTCGGTGAGCAGCGTGCCCCACATGTACGCGCCGCGTTCGCCGAAGCTCTCCATGTCGACGTCCACCTCGACGTCGGCGCGCCGGACGCGCGGCCGGTCCAGCCTCCGGACCAGCGGGACGTCGCGCAGCCAGCAGTTCGCGATCACGACGGCGTCGTCGAACTTTGTGTTGTTCGGCCAGTCCTCGGGCGGGTCGCCGCGGAACTCGGCGAGCTGGTCGACGGTGTCGATGCCGTGCAGCTGCAGCACGCCCAGACCGCTGCCGCCGACCACCAGGCTGACGTCCCGGCGGTCGGTGAGATCGGCCTCGCACGACGGCCACCACAGGCAGCTGCGGCATTCGCTGACCTTGCTGGGCACGGTCTCGATCCGGCCGTCGGCGATGGCGCGGCGACGGGCCAGCGTGTCGTCGTACTCCTCGAGGAGCGGTCCGATCCGCAGTGCGACGATGCAGTCGGCGTCCGAGCCGATCACTCCGGCGAGCAGCTCGTCGGGATCGGCGGCCGCCGACAGACCGAGTTCACGCAGCATCGCGGTCAGGTGGGTCAGCCGTAGCGCGTCGCGCCGATTGCTGCGCGACGTCCGCCTGCCGTCCGGCGCGGGCAGCCAGCCCCACAGCGGGCTGGTCAGCAGCGCCGGTGGGACCTCCGGGTCGCGCGCGGCCTTGGCCGGCGTGGTGACGCGATGGTTCACGATGATCACCGGCACGTATCCGTCACCGCTGCGGACCAGGATCTCGGAGTGGCCGCGCCGGCCGTGCTCGACGTCGACCGGAAGCGCAGCATGGAAGATCCACGCCGCGCCCGCCTCGCACGCGGCGAGCGTCTGCGCCACACGTTCGCGGTGCGGACGCTGATCGTCGACGACGACGCACGTCCCCGGCCGCGAACTCTGCATGCCGAGCAGCATTTCGATCACCCGCGCGCGATGCTCCTGCGCCGCCTCCATGCGGCGTCCCGCCTCCGCGGACTCCCCGGCCGCCGCCTCGTCGGCGCGGCTGAAGTCCAGGGCCAGGCGGTGCTCGCAGCCCGCGAGATTCCGCGCCCCCAGAACTGCCGATCTCACCGAGCCCTCCTCATCGTCTCGTCGGCGCCTTCTTTGTGTTGTCGCCGGACGTCCACCCCAAGACACTATGCAATGCTGGTGACAGTCACGCGCTAGTGTTTCGAGTCAGAAGCGGCGAGAGTACGCGGGAAAGGTCAGCATGGGTCTGTTGTCAGCCAGGCAAGTCAAGCGAGCCGAGCGAAAAGCCGAGGCCAAGATCCGCAAGGCCGAGCACAAGGCCATCAAGGTGAAGGCCCGCGTGGAAGCCGAAGCCAGCCACCGCGCCGAGCGTCGCGAACGACGCAAGGCCCTGCACGACGAGCAGAAGCACCACAGCAAGACCCAGCGCGCCGAACGCAAGACGCACAAGGCCGCGGGCAAGGCGCAGAAGAAGGCCTCCAAGGCCGAGGTGAAGACGATCGCCGCCCAGGCCAAGGCCGACGAGAAGGCCGCGGCCAAGGCCGGCGTTCTGGCTCCGGTCAAGGTGAAGCGCTACCTGACGGTCGGCCGCATGCTGGCCCCCGTCGCCGCGCCGCTCGCCTACCGGGCGGCCATCGCGGCCCGCCAGCAGATCGCGGAGGCGCAGGCACGACGCGCCGGCGTCTCGGCGTCGGTCCTCTCGCAGTACGGCGGCCCGAGCGCGACGCTGCGCGCCCGCATCGACAGCGCCCGCACGACGGCGACGAAGGTCGCCGGCACCGAGTCGACCGCCGAGGGCCGCGAGTTCGTCGCCGCCATGAGCAAGCGTCTGGACAACCTTCTGGTGGCCACCGACGCCGCCGACACGATGCCTCCGTCGCAGCGACGCGCCGCGCAGCGGGCCATCGAGAACGAGCTGACCGCGATCGACAACGACCTGCTCGCGCGCCTCAACGTTCACCCGTGACACCGTTTTCCGCAACACCGATCAGTAACACCGATTCCAGGGGGTCCCGCACCTAATGGCCGACACCGGACCAGTTCAGAAGCCCGACGACGCGAAGCCGGCCGACCCGGTCGAGCCGAACCCGCCGAAGCCCGCGCCGCCGGCCTCCGCGCCCGCGAAGAAGGCCGCCAAGCCGGCCGCGACCGCCGAGCCGGCTGAGCCTGTCGAAGCCAAGACCCCCGCAAAGAAGCCGGCCGCCAAGAAGACGGCGGCGAAGAAGGCCGCCGCGAAGAAGGTTCCCGCCAAGAAGGCCCCGGCGCCGAAGGCGACGCACGAGCCGCTGGCGTTCGACGCCGGTCCCGCTCCGACGGTCCCGGCCCAGCCGGTCGTCCAGCCGCCGAAGGCTTCGACAGGCTCAGCCGGCGCGAGCAGTTCAGCCGCCGCGCCGAAGGCCCCGATCCCGCCGGCCGGCCGGCCCGCCGACGACTCCGTCGCCCGGGCCGACGCCGACCGCGATCTGCTGGCGCAGCTCCGCGGCACCACCCCGACGTCCCTGCCGTCCGGCCGCCCGTCGACGGTCGTCGTCGCCGCGGCGGCCGCCCTGGTGGCACTCGTGATCCTGGTGCTGCGCCGGCGTCGTCGTCGCTGATCTTTCGAGAACCGACTCAGGCCCGGGCGACGCCGCAGACGCAGACGTGCCCCGAC
>JASGFV010000067.1:0-15434 GCA_047605365.1 Gordonia sp. (in: high G+C Gram-positive bacteria) | reverse complement strand
GCTCACCGAGCTGCGTCTGGGCGCTGATCTGAGTGTGGGCGACGTCGCGCACGAGGCGGACGCGTTGCTCGGCACCGTGGCGGGCTGGTTCGCCGGGCAGCACGCGCCGACCAAAGCGAGTCGCGAGATGTTCGAGCGGGTGCTGCGCGTCTGCGGAGTGTCCGACGACGACCTCGCCGCGTGGTGGAGCGCGGTGGAACGGACCGGGCGGCGCGGCGGCCGCAAGCGGCCTCGCCCGCAGTCGCCGTACCGGGGCTTCGACTCGTTCGGGCCGGCCGACCGCGGCGCATACTTCGGACGCGACGAACTGGTCTCCCGTCTCACCGCGATGGTCGTCGAGCAGGGTGCGGTCGACGATCCGTCGCGCGGACTGCTGGTGGTCGGTGCGTCGGGGGTCGGCAAATCGTCGCTGGTGCGGGCCGGACTGGTTCCGCAGGCCGGCGCCCCCGGCCCGCTGGAGGGCTGGCGTGCGACAGTGATCGTCCCCGGCGACGACGCCGAGGCCGCTCTCGACTCCGCGCTCGCCGGTCTGGGCGACGACGAGGCCCCGGTGCTGCTGGTGGTGGATCAGCTCGAAGAACTGTGGACTCAGAACACGCTCGAGGCGCGTCGCCGGTTCCACGCGCGACTGCGCGACATCCCCCGCCTGACGCCGCTGGGGGTGCTGCGCGCGGACTTCTACGGGCGCGCTGCGGGCGCGCCGCAGCTGGCGCCGATCTTCGAGCGCGGGCAAGTGGTGGTGCCGCCGATGACCGTTGAGCAGTTGCGCGAGGTGATCGTGCGTCCGGCGGAGGTCGCCGGGGCCGTCGTCGACGACGATCTGGTCGAACTGATGCTGTCGGACCTGACCCCCGCGGGTGGCGGGCCGCCCGGAGTGGGCGTGCTGCCGCTGCTGTCGCACGCGTTGCGGGCCACCTGGGAGCAGTCGGACGGTCGGCGGCTCACTGTCGCCGACTATGTGCGCACCGGTCGGATCAGCGGAGCCGTCGAGCAGACCGCGGAAGCCGCGTACGAGTCGCTGTCGGCCGGGGAGCAGGGCGTCGCGCGGCAGGTGCTGCTGGCGCTGGTCAACGTCGACGAGGAGATGGTGACCCGCCGCACCGTGCGGCGCGACGAGCTGGGCGAGGCGGGTTCGCCGGCCCAACAGGTGGTGGAGGCGTTCGCCGAGGCTCGTCTGCTGACGGTGTCGTCGTCGCACGTCCAGATGGCGCACGAGGCATTGCTGACCGCCTGGCCGCGCTTGACCGGATGGGTCGAGGCGGACCGGGAGCGGTTGCTGTTGCAACGTCGGCTGCGCGCGCTGGCCGAGCCGTGGGACGCCGACGGCCGGCCCGAGGACATACTGCCCGGTCGTGCGCGGCTGGAGATGTTCGCGCCGCTCGGCGACGGCGGGGAGCTGGATCCGACGGGCCGCGACTTTCTGGCGGCGGGTCGTGCGCGACTGGACGCGCAGAACAGTCAAGAGCGACGACGCACCCGCCAGCTGCGCCGGTTCGCGCTGTTCGCGGGCGTGTTCGGCGTGGTCGCGGCGGTGGCCGCGGTGTTCGCCGTCGCCGCCGGAGTCAACGCCAGCGCGCACCGCAAGGCCGCCGAACGGTCGCAGGCCGAGACGTTGAGCCGGCAGCTCGCTGTGCAGTCGGGGCAGTTGCGAGACCGCGACCCGCACCTGGCCATGCAGCTGGCGATGATCGGCTACCAGGTCGCGCCGACGGTCGAGGCGCGGTCGATGCTGATCGAAGGCGTCTCGGCGAGAGGACCGGCGAAGTTCGCCGGGGCCGGCGGTTCACTGCTGCTGTCGAGGCAGGGGCCGGTGCTGGTGGCGGCCAGCGGCAGCGGTGAGATCCGCGTGTTCGAAGTGAGCGACGAGCTTCGGGAGGTCGGCGACTTCTGGCTCGGGAAGCCGGGTGCCACGGACGTCCACGTGGGCGGAGTAGCGCTGCTTCCGGACCGCAAGACGCTGGCCCTCGGCGGCACGGACCGCCTGATGTTCTGGGACATCTCCGATCCGGAGCATCCGCGTCGACTGCCCGACCTCACGGGTGCTCGCGGCGACGTCAATGCGCTCACCGCCAGTCCGGACGGCCAGTATCTGGCCGGTTCGGCGATAGGGTCGGGGGTTCAGCTGTGGCGGCGGGACGGCGCCGGCTGGCGTGAGCTGCCGATGCCCCGTGACGTCGCCGGCATCGCGGGCGGGGTCGCGTTCTCCCCGGACGGGACGCAGCTGGCGACCAGCTCGGTGACACAGCGGATCGACCTCTGGCGCGTCGACGGGGACATCGTCGAGGCGGCGGGCGACATCCCGATCCCGGGCCGCGACAATCAGGTCGCTCAGGGACTTTCTTACTCCCCGGACGGGAAGAATCTGGCCGCGGCGTTGCGGAGCCGCTCGGTGGACGTCTTCGACGTGACGAATCCCGCCGAGCCGCGCAAGATCCGCGAGTTCGGCGGATTCACGAGCTACGCGACGACGGTGCGGTTCGACGAGAGCGGGCAGCGCCTGGTCAGTTCGGGACCCGACAACAAGATCAGGGTCTTCGACATGACCATTCCGGACGTCCCGGTCCGGACGCTGCCGACGACGGCCGGAGCGTCGTCGGTGATGTTCGTCGGCGACCGGATCATTTCGGCGGTCGACGACGGCCAGGTGCTCGACTGGCCGGCCGACCTCAGTTCGGCGATCGTCGGTTCGCGTCCGGTGTATCAGGCTCCCACCGCATCCTCGGGTGATCGGGTCTTCGCAGTCGACACCGAGGGCGAGAGCGCGATCACTCAGTGGCGACGGGGCCCGTCCGGCCTGCGCCTGGCGGGACCGGAGCTGGCTCCGCCGCCCGGAGTGGTCTTCACCGGCGCGCTGTCGGTCACGCCGGACGGCTCGACGGTGTCTGCCGGTTCGGTCAACGGTGCGGTGTACTTCGCCGACTACAGCGATACGTCGCAGCCGCGGCTGCTCGGCTCGGTCGTCGCGCAGGACGCGCTGGTCGACACCGTCGACTACAGCCTGAAGTCGAAGCTGGCAGTGGTGGGCGGAACCGATTCGCATTCGGTGGCGGTGCTCGACGCGTCGAATCCGGCGTCGCCGCAGAAGATCGGATCGATCGACGCGGGTTCGGGCGTCTGGTGGGCCTCGCTCGCCCCCGACGGCCGGAAGCTGGCGTTCGCGACGACCAACGGTCGGGTGGGGCTGGCCGACCTGAGCGACCCGTATGCGCCGAAGATCTACCCGGATTCGGCGAAGTTCGACGGCGCTGCGCTCGCCGTGCGGTTCGACAAGTCCGGGAATCGGCTGGTTGCGACGTCCGAACTCAAGTCGGTGAAGGTCGCGGACGTCTCGAACCCGGAACACCCGCGCGAGATCGCGACGATGAGCGGTCCGGCCGGCGAGCTGTACAGCGCGGCGTTCTCGCCGGACGGGAAACAGGTGGTGGCCGGCGGCGGCAATTCCGAGATCTGGGTGTGGCGGATCGACGACGACGGGGCGTCGCGCGAGGCGGTGCTGCGGTCGTTCCCGGGCCTGGTCTACGACGTCAGGTTCGTCGACGACCAGACGATCATCGCCTCCGGCGCCGGCGGCCGGATTCAGGCCTTCGACCTGGACCCTGGCGACCTGATCAAGGTCCAGTGCGCCCGGCCGGGCGACCAGATCAGCAGGGCCGAGTGGGACATCTATCTGCCCGGTGTGCCGTACCAGCCGCCGTGCGCGGAGTGAATCTGTGTCGTAGATCACCGAAAATCGGCAAAGTTTAGCGGAAGAGACTCAACTCTTGCAGCGTTGAACTCACTGTGAGGCCGACTTGAGCCTCGTAGACTTAACTCCGCAGTCCGGAGTTGACGACTTACCGACTGAACGAAAGGCGAGTGCAAGTGGACAGCTTCACCCCGACCACCAAGACGCAGGCTGCGCTGCAGGCTGCCGTCCAAGACGCCGCCGCCGCGGGTAACTCCGAGGTCCGGCCGGCCCATATCCTCGTCGCTCTGCTCGAGCAGACCGACGGCATCGCGTCGCCCCTGCTCAAGGCAGTGGGCGTCGACCCGGTTCGCATCCGGAACGAGGCCAAGGCACTCGTCGACCGGGCGCCGACCGTCTCCAGCGCCAGCGCGCAGCCGCAGCTGTCGCGCGAGTCGATCGCCGCGGTGACCGCCGCGCAGAAGCTCGCGACCGAACTGAACGACGAATACGTCTCCACCGAGCACCTGATGGTCGGCCTGGCCACCGGAGACTCGGAGACCGCCCGGCTGCTCACCAGCGCGGGCGCCACCCCGGAGGCGCTGCGCGAAGCGTTCGTCGCCGTCCGCGGCACCGCGCGCGTCACCTCGGAGAACCCCGAGGCCACCTACCAGTCGCTGGAGAAGTACTCCACCGACCTGACCAAGCGGGCGCGCGAAGGCGAGCTCGACCCGGTGATCGGCCGCGACAGCGAGATCCGTCGCGTCGTGCAGGTGCTCAGCCGCCGGACCAAGAACAACCCGGTCCTCATCGGCGAGCCCGGCGTCGGCAAGACCGCCATCGTCGAGGGCCTGGCCCAGCGCATAGTCGCCGGGGACGTGCCCGAGTCGCTGCGCGACAAGACCGTCATCTCGCTCGACCTCGGGTCGATGGTGGCCGGAGCCAAGTACCGCGGCGAGTTCGAGGAGCGGCTCAAGGCCGTCCTCGACGAGATCAAGGCCTCCAACGGCCAGATCATCACCTTCATCGACGAACTGCACACCATCGTGGGCGCCGGAGCCACCGGCGATTCCGCGATGGACGCCGGCAACATGATCAAGCCGCTGCTGGCCCGCGGCGAACTGCGGCTGGTCGGCGCGACCACGCTGGAGGAGTACCGCCAGTACATCGAGAAAGACGCCGCGCTGGAGCGCCGCTTCCAGCAGGTCTACGTCGGCGAGCCGTCGGTGGAAGACACCATCGGCATCCTGCGCGGACTCAAGGAACGCTACGAGGTGCACCACGGCGTGCGCATCACCGACTCCGCGCTGGTGTCGGCCGCGACGCTGTCGGACCGCTACATCACCAGCCGCTTCCTGCCGGACAAGGCGATCGACCTGGTCGACGAGGCCGCGTCGAAACTCCGCATGGAGATCGACTCGCGTCCCGAGGAGATCGACGAGGTGGAGCGCATCGTCCGCCGTCTCGAAGTCGAAGAGGTCGCCTTGGAGAAGGAGACCGACGCCGCGTCGAAGGATCGCCTGGACCGGCTGCGCGGCGAACTCGCCGATCAGCGGGAGAAGCTGAACGAGCTGTCGGCGCGCTGGCAGAGCGAGAAGACCGCGATCGACGCCGTTCGTGACGTGAAGGAGGAGCTCGAACGACTCCGCGGCGAGGCCGACCGCGCCGAGCGCGACGGCGACCTCGGCCGTGCCGCCGAGCTCCGCTACGGCCGGGTGCCGACGTTGGAGAAGGAACTCGCTGCGGCGATCGAGAAGTCGGGCACCGACCCCGACGAGGACGTCATGCTGCAGGAAGAGGTGGGCCCGGACATGGTCGCCGAGGTGGTCTCGGCGTGGACGGGCGTGCCCGCCGGCAAGATGCTCGAGGGCGAGACCGCCAAGCTGCTGCGCATGGAAGACGAGATCGGCAAGCGCGTCATCGGCCAGACCGATGCGGTGAAGGCCGTCTCCGACGCGGTGCGTCGTGCGCGGGCCGGGGTCGCCGACCCCAACCGCCCGCTCGGCTCGTTCCTGTTCCTCGGACCGACCGGCACCGGCAAGACCGAGCTCGCCAAGGCTCTCGCCGAGTTCATGTTCGACGACGACCGCGCGATCATCCGCATCGACATGAGCGAGTACGGCGAGAAGCACAGCGTCGCGCGTCTGGTCGGCGCCCCTCCCGGCTACGTCGGCTACGAAGCCGGCGGTCAGCTGACCGAGGCCGTGCGTCGTCGCCCGTACTCGGTGGTGTTGTTCGACGAGGTCGAGAAGGCCCACCCGGACGTCTTCGACGTGCTGCTCCAGGTCCTCGACGAGGGCCGGCTGACCGACGGTCAGGGTCGCACCGTGGACTTCCGCAACACCATCCTGATCCTGACGTCCAACCTGGGCGCCGGCGGCGACCGCGACCAGGTGATGGCCGCCGTGCGGTCGGCGTTCAAGCCGGAGTTCATCAACCGTCTCGACGACGTGGTGATCTTCGACGCGCTGAGCCCGGAGCAGTTGGTGTCGATCGTCGACATCCAGATCGACGCCCTCGGCAAGCGGCTGGCGCAGCGTCGCCTGACGCTCGACGTCACGCCGAAGGCGAAGGAATGGCTGGCCGAGCGCGGATTCGATCCGCTGTACGGCGCCCGGCCGCTGCGCCGCCTGGTGCAGCAGGCCATCGGCGACCAGCTCGCCAAGGCTCTGCTGGCCGGCACCGTGCGCGACGGCGACACCGTCCGCGTGGACGTCTCCGGCGACGGCGACTCGCTGACGGTCTCCGCCGCCTGACAGGTCACGATCGACGACGCCCCGCTCCGTTTTCGGAGTGGGGCGTCGTCCGTGCATGGCAGAATTTTTCGACTGGCGATTTGAGCCGCGTGGTGCGGCTCAGGTCGTCACTGGGCGCGTCGGTGGAACCGGATCGCTGCCGCACGCGTCTAAGTTTCATGGGGGACACCGGAGAGGTCGCGCAGCACCTGGCCGATCACGACGGCGTGATCTCGATTCAGCAGGCGCGCGACCTGAACCTGAGTCGCCACGACATACAGGGACGGCTCAAGCGGAAGGAGTGGTTGCGGCTGGCGTATGGCGTGTACCGGTCGGCCTCGCACGAGTTCAGCGAGGCGGTGCTGGTGCGCGGCGCGGTGCTGGCGTGCGGCGGCGTCGCCGATCGATCGACGGCCGCCTGGTGGCACGGGCTGTGCGACGACCTTCCCTCGCCGCTGACCGTCTCGACCTCGCATCGGATCACGTCGGCGACCTGGAGCAAGTGCGAGGTGGACGCGGTGCGGCGCGACTTTCCCGACGGCGACGTCGCGGAGGTCCGCGGTCTGCCGGTGACCGGACTGCCGCTGACGGTCCTGATGACGATCGCGGCACCGGGACAGGAAGGAGCCAAACTGCTCGATCGCGTGCTGCAGACCAAAGCGACGACCCTCGGCGAACTCGAAGAATCCCTGGAACGCAACGCCGGGAAACGGGGGATGGCCCGTTCCCGGGAACTGTTGACCATCGCGGCCGATCGCGCGGAGTCCGAAGCCGAGCGCATCTTCCTGGCACTTCTGCGCGACGAGGAGATCACCGGCTGGGAGCCGCAGGTGTGGTTCCAGAACTGGCGGCTCGACTTCGCGTGGCCGGCCGAACGGCTGGCGGTGGAGATCGACGGCTGGGCCAGCCATTCGTCGCACGACGCCTTCGTCAACGACCGCCGGAAGGGGAACGCGCTGGAGGCGGCGGGCTGGAGCCGGCTGACGTTCACCTGGTTCGACCTGGTCGACGATCCGATCGGCTGCATGGAACAGGTCGCGGCGCGGCTGGAGGCCAGTCGTACCGCGATCGCCTGATTGACGCGGGACTCTGCGTACGGACTGGCGACTTGAGCCGCGCAGCGCGGCTTCAGAGTCCACTCTGACCGAGGCCCGCCGATGAGAGTCCGGCAATCGCCCCTGACACGACGACGCCCCGCCGACGAATCTCGTCAGCGGGACCGTGCAGTCGGGGGCGCAGACGCTGTAGCAGGTCCCGAGGTTGTTCAGGGAGTTGGTCCAGGCCTCGGCGATCTCGCGGGTGGTCTGGTCGGGGCGGCACTGGCGGTCATGGGTACCTTTTCTACATTGAGTGATGGACATCACTGGAGGTACGAGGGTTGTCGCAGGTCTCCTGTTCACGGTGCTGGACACTTGCCGCTCGCCGCGCGGCCGAGACGCACAGCGGCCCCGCTTTGAGCAGGCGGGGCCTGCCGCCGCTGGCACCCTGGAAGCTCGCGTCGAACGCGATGACGACGAAGCGTTCGGCGGACAGCCGCGCGGCGTAGATGTTGCCGGAGGTCTGCTCCGTGCAGCTGCCGATGGGGTGGGCGCTGATGACGGCCGGGTACTTCTTCGACTCGTCGAAGTCGGCGGGGGGGGTAAGGTCAGCCGAGATGTCCCAGTACATGTCGGGGTTGCGGAGAGTGATGTGCTTGACGGTGTCGACGGTGGCAGTTGTGTCTCGTCCTTGAACTGAGGCCGGAAGCGTCGGGGCGACGCTCTCTTTTCCGGATGCTTTCCTTCTGGAGGTTCCGAACCCGCAACAGACAGGAATTCATCCTGGGATGAGATCTGTACCAGGATGAATTCCCCGTGTCGGCGGCGCGGAGGCCCCGGGTTTACCGCGGGCAGTACGTCCGCGCGATGTTCATCACGACGGCCAGCTCGTTGCCGCGAAGGCCGCTGTACTTGCCGTTCGCGAGGCCGGTGAACGTCGTGCTGCCGACGCCGGAGGCGTTGAGGTTCAGCGACTTGGTGCGGGTGATGCTCTGGTTGGAGCCGGCCGACTTCAGCGTCGCTTCGCAATTGGAGTTCGCGACACCGTACTTGAGGTTGATGGTCACGGTGTTCCCGGCGGCGATGGCCGTTGCGGTGTGGACGTCAGCGGCCAGCGCGGCACCGGATCCGAGAGTCCTCCCGGACGGGGCGGCAACTCGACTACCTGCGGGTAGTCGTCCGATCGGACGATGTCGTTGGTCTCGCCGGTGGTCGTCGCGCACCTGGCGCGCAGGTCACTACGCTGGACGCATGAGTCCTGCTGCCCGAGTGAGCGACATCGCCGCCGACAAGTACGTCATGGTCACCACCTACAAGAAGGACGGCACGCCCGTCGCCTCGCCGCTGTGGGCGGCCCCCGACGGCGATGCGCTGGTGCTCTGGACCGTCACCGACTCCTGGAAGGTCAAGCGCCTGCGCCGCAACAACAACGTGCTGGTCCAGGCGTGCGACGTCCGCGGCAACAAGACGTCCGGCCCGCAGGTGGCCGGAGTCGGCACGATCCTCGACGCCGAGGGCACCGCGCGCGTCCGCACGCTGATCGCTAAGAAGTACGGCGTGATGGGCTGGTTCTCGGTCAACGCGAGCAAGCTCTTCCGCGGCAAGAAGAACACCGTCGGTATCTCAATCGTCGACGTGGTGTAGCCCGAGTCGTCGATAGCCGGCCGGCGGTGCAATGAAAGTTTCTTTACATGGCACCGATCTGGTGTAAAGAAACTCGCAAAAACTCTACATGATGCAGGTCGGAGCGCATGATGGCTCCGTGGACCGATGGAGTGCGGAACGACCGTACAACGAGCTGCCGCCGGTGAGGATGATGTAAAGAAATCGGCGGAAATCTTATACGTCGCAGGTCAGGTGTCCTATGGGTTCAGCCGCCCAGCAACGCGACGGCCAGCCGCACATACGCGCGGGCCGCGGTCACCAGTTCGGTCAGCGACACCGACTCGTCGGGCTGGTGCGCCTGCCCGTTGATGTCGCCGGGGCCCAGCACGATGGTGGGCACGCCCAGATCGCGGCTGATGTAGCCGCCGTCGCAGGCGGCCGACCAGCCGCCGACACTAGACGCCGCGCCCGCCTCCACGACGGCCCGCGCGGCCTCGACGACCAGTGGATGCTCGGCGGTGGTCGCGAACCCGGGCATCTCCATCGTCGGCACGATCTCCACCTCGAGCCCGTCGCCCTCGACGCCCGCCTCGGCGACGGCGTCGCGCAGGTCTTCGGCGATCACCGCGACGGTCTCACCGGGCATCAGCCGCCGGTCGACGCCCAGCGAGCAGTTCGGCGCGACCACCGAGATGCCCTGCCCGCCGCTGATGGTGCCGACGTTCCAGGTGCCGTAGCCGAGCAGCGGATCGGGGTTGGCGGCCAGTGCCGCCTGGTCCTCGGAGATCAGCGCGATGACGGCGGCGGCCGCGTCGATGGCGCTGACCCCGTCTGAGGGCCGGCCGGAGTGCGCGGCGCGACCGGTGATCTCGATGTCCAGGTACGACGCCCCGCGGCAGCCCCGCACCACCTGCAGGCTGGTCGGTTCGGCCACCACGCAGCCCACGAACTCGGCCCGCGGCGGATGGGCCACCAGATGCCGGGAGCCGCTGTTGTACTCCTCCTCGTCGACGGTCACCGCCAGCGTGACCGGGCCCGAGAGGGTGATCCCGAAGTCCCCCGCGCACGACAATGCGCGCATCGCGGCCACCGCCGCGGCGATGCCCCCCTTCATGTCCGCCGATCCGCGGCCGATGATGAGATCGCCGTCGCGACGTGCGACGAACGGGTCGGCGGTCCAGCCGGGACCGGCCGGAACGACGTCCGAATGACCGAGCAGCAGCAGGCCGGGGCCGTCGCCCCCGACGTCGGCGACGGCCAGCAGGTTCTCCCGCTCGGGGGCCACTTCGGAGAGGTCCACGGAGAATCCGGCGTCCGCGCAGGCCCGTGCCAGGACTTGTACGGCCGGAGCCTCCACCCCGCCCGGGTTGATGCTCGGAGCCTCGATCAACGCGCAGGTCAGAGCCTCGATGAGGGCTTCGTCGACGGTGTCGGCGAGGGCAGTCACCGCGTTGTTCGCGGGTGCGTTCATCTTGCGGTTCCTTCGTGACGGAGAGTCGTCCAACGTTCTCGAGGGCGCTCGATAGTAGGCTAAGGCCGATGACCATCGTCTACTTCGTGATTGCCGTCCTCGCGCTGGTCGGCGCTGGAGTGCTGCTGTGGTTGGACCGTACCCGGTCCGAGCAGGTGCACCACCAGCGCGCCGTGTGGGGGCAGAAGCATTCCTTCAAGTTCCGTGACACCGACAGCAAGCTGCGGTCGGTGTTCCACCGCGCCGCCATGGACGCGCCCGATCATGTGCGCGTCCGAGACGTCGCCTACGGCGTCTACGCGGGAGCCGAAGCCGTCGTCTTCGACCTCGAGGAGACCTCCACGATCGTCGCGGTGCGACGGCCGACCGCTTCGTCGGTCACCGTCGACCTGCGGCACGAGGACGTCCTCGCCCCGGCCGAGGAAGACGTCGACCTGCTCGGCGCGATGGGCCCGCGCGTGATGTTCGCCAGCAACCTCGACGCCGCGCGCCGCGTGTGCGACCGCCGTATGGTGAGCCTGGCCGGCGAGGCGCCCGCCTACCTGGAGATTCTCTGGAACGAGGGCAACTGGGCGCTGGGCTCCATGCCGATCACCACCTCCGACGAGCGGCTCGACGTCGCACTCGACACCGTGCGCCGCTTCGCCGACCTGCTGCGGGTGCTGCCGCCGGCCGTCGAACCGCAGGACGCGCCGGATCCCCGCGATCCGCACGGCCCGGACATCGCCGAACTCGCCGACAAGAAGACCGACGCGCTGCGCGACGAGAAGCGCCGCGCCGCGTTCCAGGCGGCCGACTACGACGAGGAGCCGCCGACCGCCTACCAGCCGGCCGCCCGCGAGTCGCGTGTCCGCCCGGCCTCCGCGGTGCGCGGCGAGGCCGGTCAGCGCCCAGACCCGCTGCTTCGTCCCCGCCCGCGGCCGTCCGCCGGCCGTGACCGGCTGGATCCGCCGGATCTGCCGCCGCTGAGCCGTCGCGACTGACTCGCGCATTTCGACTACGAGAGTGGAGAGCCCGATGGCATCCGAGATTCCCACCGTCGACGCCGCGGACCGCGCCCGCCTCGCCGAACTCGTCGTGGAGCTGGCCGTGGTGCACGGCGCGGTGACGTTGTCGTCGGGCAAGCAGGCCGACTACTACGTGGACCTGCGGCGCGCGACGCTGCATCATGAGGCGAGCCGCCTGATCGGCGCGCTGATGCGGCAGCTCACCGCGGACTGGGACTACGTGTCCGTCGGCGGTCTGACGCTGGGCGCCGACCCGGTCGCGACGTCGATCATGCACGCCGCCGGCGATCCGATCGACGCGTTCGTGGTCCGCAAGGCCGCCAAGGCGCACGGCATGCAGCGCCAGATCGAGGGCCCGGACATCACCGGCCGTCGCGTGCTGGTCGTCGAAGACACCTCCACCACGGGGGCGTCGCCGTCGCAGGCCGTGAACGCAGCGCGCGAGGCCGGCGCCGAGGTGGTCGGCGTGGCGACCGTCGTCGACCGGGCGACCGGCGCCGACGAGGTCGTCGAAGCGCTCGGCGTGCCGTACCGCTCGCTGCTCGGTCTGGCCGACCTCGGTCTTGCCTGACCCTTCGACCAGCTCAGGGAGCGGAACGACCGATCCTGACGCCGGCCCCACCGAGTGGCGCACCGGCGTCGGCCCGGAGATCGGCGTCGGCCCCTGGAGCGACGAGCACGACGCCCCGCCGCCCGGCGACCCGCGCTACGACCCGGAGCTGCTGGCCGAGGGTGACCGCCGCAACGTGGTCGACGACTACCGCTACTGGACGCGCGAGGCGATCGTCGCCGACCTGGACACCCGCCGGCACCGCTTTCACGTCGCGATCGAGAACTGGGCGCACGATGCCAACATCGGCACCGTGGTGCGCACCGCGAACGCCTTCCTCGCGGCCGAGGTGCACATCGTCGGACGACGACGCTGGAACCGCCGCGGCGCCATGGTCACCGATCGCTACCAGCATCTTCGCCACCACGACACGGTCGACGACCTGCTGGACTGGGCTCGCGCGAACGGCCTGACGGTGGTGGCCGTCGACAACACGCCGGGCGCGACGCGCCTGGAGGAGACGCCGCTGCCCGCCCACTGCGTGCTGCTGTTCGGCCAGGAGGGCCCGGGCGTGAGCGACGAGGCGACCCGCGCGGCTGACCTGACCGTCTCGATCGCCCAGTTCGGCTCCACCCGCAGCATCAACGCGGGCGTCGCCGCCGGGATCGTCATGCACGCCTGGATCGCCCGGCACGCGGACCTGTCGCAGGCCTGGTGAGCCGTCGAAGCCTCTCGGCGGGAGGCGGGACTACTCCGCGGCGGGCTCGTCGGCGGTGACGTCGACCGGGATCTCCTTGCCGCGGCGGCGGCGCAGCCACTCGACGACCATCGGCAGCACCGAGATCAGCACGATCACGATGAAGATCGGCTCGATCAGCTTCTGCACGATCTCGAAGCGGCCCAGCCAGTAGCCGAGCAGGACGATGCCGGCGCCCCAGACGATGGCGCCGACGACGTTGTAGGCGGTGAAGACGGCGAACTTCATCTTGGCGGCGCCGGCGACGATCGGGGCCAGCGTGCGCACGATCGGCACGAAACGCGCCAGGAAGATGGTGATGGGGCCGTGCTTCTCGAAGAACTCGTGCGCCTCGACGATGTAGCGCTCCTTCAGGAAGCGCGCATTCGGTTTGAACATGCTGGTGCCCAGGTAGCGACCGATCCAGTAGCCGATCTGGCCGCCGATGATGCCCGCGAGCGGGATGAACACCAGGAGCATCCACAGCTGGAAGTTGGCTTCGCGCACCACCTGGGCGTGCTCGCCGTTCGCGGCGTCGCCCGCGGCGATCAGGCCGGCCACGAAGAGCAGGGAGTCGCCCGGCAGCACTGGGAACAGCACGCCAGACTCGATCAGGATGACCAGCAGCAGACCCCAGAACGCCCACGCTCCGAAGTAGCCGAGGAGCTTGAACGGGTCGAGGAACCCGGGCATCAAAGCCTCGTGGGTCGTGGTCACAGCCAGTACGGAGTCAATCACAGGCGACAACCATACCGGGCGTTCCTGAGAGTTCACGAAACCGGCACGGGCCTCGTGCGGGTGCTTGCACCGGGGTTTGGCTGCGAGCTGAAATCGAACCGTCATACTGGTGGGGACAGACCGAAACAGTGCGGAGACCCCGCCTGCAGAACAGGACGTGAAGATGCCTATCGCAACCCCTGAGAAGTACGCCGAGATGCTGGAGAAGGCCAAAGCCGGCCGCTACGCATTCCCGGCCATCAACTGCACGTCGTCCGAGACGATCAACGCCGCGATCAAGGGCTTTGCCGACGCGGGCA
Source organism: Gordonia sp. (in: high G+C Gram-positive bacteria) (assembly GCA_047605365.1). Taxonomy (GTDB): domain Bacteria; phylum Actinomycetota; class Actinomycetes; order Mycobacteriales; family Mycobacteriaceae; genus Gordonia. Next base: position 1,592 of record JASGFV010000067.1, on the reverse strand, counting down.
GCGACGGCATCATCCAGTTCTCGACCGGTGGCGCCGAATTCGCGTCCGGCCAGGGCGTCAAGGAGATGGTGATCGGCGCGGTCGCGCTCGCCGAGTTCGCGCACGTGATCGCCGACAAGTACGACGTCACGATCGCCCTGCACACCGACCACTGCCCGAAGGACAAGCTCGACACCTACGTCCGCCCGCTCATCAAGATCTCGCAGGAGCGCGTCGACAACGGCCAGAACCCGCTGTTCCAATCGCACATGTGGGACGGCTCGGCCATCCCGATCGACGAGAACCTGGAGATCGCCAAGGAACTGCTGGCGCTGACCAGCGCCGCCAAGATCATCCTCGAGGTGGAGATCGGCGTCGTCGGCGGCGAGGAGGACGGCGTCGAGGCCGAGATCAACGACAAGCTGTACACCTCGGTCGAGGACTTCCAGAAGACCGTCAAGGCGCTCGGCACCGGCGAGAACGGCAAGTACCTGCTGGCCGCGACCTTCGGCAACGTGCACGGCGTCTACAAGCCGGGCAACGTCAAGCTCAAGCCTTCGGTGCTGCTGGACGGCCAGAACGCCGCCAAGGAGCTGATCGGGATGGACAGCCCGGCCAAGCCCTTCGACTTCGTGTTCCACGGCGGTTCGGGCTCGGAGAAGCACGAGATCGAAGAGTCGCTGAGCTACGGCGTCATCAAGATGAACGTCGACACCGACACCCAGTACGCGTTCAGCCGTCCCATCGTCGGCCACATGTTCAGCAACTACGACGGTGTGCTGAAGATCGACGGCGAGGTCGGCAACAAGAAGGTCTACGACCCGCGCAGCTACCTGAAGAAGGCGGAGCTCGGCATGGCCGAGCGCGTCGTCGAGGCGTGCAACGACCTGAAGTCGGCAGGCAAGTCGATCAGCGCCTGATCCGAGCCTGTCGAGGCTTGCTTCCTGAGCCTGTCGAAGGACGACCGCGGCCCCGCACCTGAACGTCAGGTGCGGGGCCGCGAGTCTGTGCGGGGGCAGGTCAGGGCTTGTCGCAGACCTTCCATTCGCCGCCGATCTTGTGCACGGTGATTTGGGCCGTGCTGCTGCCGTGGTCGGTGGTGGTGACCTCGACGCCGACGCGCGCGGTGTCGCCGTCGACCGCGACGCCGGTGATGTCCTTGAACTCGGGGATCTCGTTGCGCTTCTTCTGCGACTCGTAGGTGCGCGCGAAGTCTGCGTCGCTCAGACCCTGGTAGTACTGCTGCAGTTCACCGCAGGTCACGCTGCGCAGCTTCGACAGGTCGCCGTCGGCCATGGCGGTCTTGTATTCCTTGGTGGCGTCGGCGGCCTTGGACTGATCCGACTCGGCGACGGTGAAGAACCAGACCAGGAACGCGGCGACGACGATCAGCACCAGCACGACGGCGGCGATGATCCACTTGAGCTTGCCCTTGGACTTCTTGGGCTCGTCGGCGCCGGCCGGGATGACCTTCGGCTGATGCGGCTGCGACCACTGCTGGCCGCCCGGGGCCTGGCTCTTGGGGGCGGCGCCCTGCGGCTGCTGCTGCTGCGGGGCCGGTCGCTGGGGCTGGGCCTGCTGCTGCGGGGCCGGTCGCTGGGGCTGGGCCGGGC
>JASGFV010000066.1:0-15644 GCA_047605365.1 Gordonia sp. (in: high G+C Gram-positive bacteria) | reverse complement strand
AGGCGCTGTTGGGCCGCTACCCGCGGGTCGCGGGCATGACCGGAACCGCCATCGCCGCCGGTGAGCAGTTCCGCCAGTTTTACGGCCTCTCCGTCTCGCAGATCCCGCCGAACACTCCGAACGTCCGCGAGGACGAGCCGGACCGCGTCTACGACACCAAGGCCAACAAGGTCGAGGCCGTCGTGAAGTTCGTCGCCGAGGTGCACGAGACGGGCCAGCCGATCCTGATCGGCACACACGACGTCGCGCAGTCCGAAGAGCTCGCCTACTTCCTGGAGAAGGCTGGTGTCGAGGCCGTCGTCCTGAACGCCAAGAACGACGCCGAAGAGGCCGCGATCATCGCCGAGGCCGGCGCCAAGAACGCGGTCACGGTGTCGACGCAGATGGCCGGTCGCGGCACCGACATCCGGCTCGGCGGATCGAAGGGCGACGACGACGATCGCGAGGAGGTCCTGGAACTGGGCGGGCTCTGCGTGGTCGGCACCGGCCGCTACGACACCGAGCGCCTCGACAGTCAGCTCCGTGGTCGCGCGGGACGTCAGGGCGACCCGGGCCGGTCGGTGTTCTTCTCCAGTCTGGAGGACCCGCTGGTCACCAAGAACCTGCCGAACCGCCGTGAGCAGCACCCGCTCGACTCGGACGGTCTGCTCGGCGGGAAGGGCGTCGAGACCGTCGAGGACGCGCAGCGCATCGCCGAGGCCGGGATGCTGACGCTGCACTCCAACACTTGGAATTACAACAAGCAGGTCAACGAGCAGCGCGAGTCGATCGTCCGCCGCCGGATGAAGGTCCTGAAGACCGACGAGGCCGCCGACGAACTGCGCGAGTCCGAGAAGGACCGCTGGGACGAGCTCAGCGAGACCGTCGACGACGACGTGCTGATCGACGCCGCACGGCAGATCGTGCTCTACCACCTGGACCGCGCGTGGGCCGACCATCTGGCCTACGTCGCCGACATCCAGGCGAGCATCCACCTGCGCGCACTCGGTCAGCAGAGTCCGCTGGAAGAGTTCCACAAGCTGATCTTCGGCGAGTTCACCAAGATCCTCGACGACGCGATGGCCGCGTCGCGGGAGACCTTCCGGACCGCCAAGATCACTGCCGACGGACTCGACCTGGAGGACGCGGACATGCACCGTTCGACGATGACCTGGACCTACCTGGTGCACGAGAACCAGTTCTCGGCCGGCTCGCAGGCGATGCAGGGCATCGTCGGCATCTTCCGATGACCGAGGGCGGCGCCCGGAACGAGTCCGAGGCCGCCGGGACCGGGCATCGCGACGAACCGCGGTCCGATGCGATCTGGACGGTGCCGAACGCGCTGAGCCTCGCACGGCTCGCGCTGATCCCGGTGTTCATCTGGCTGCTGCTGTGGAAGGAGTCGGCGGGCTGGGCGTTCGTGGTGCTGTTCGTCTCCGGCGTCACGGACTGGCTCGACGGCAAGCTGGCCCGCTGGCTCGGGCAGTCGTCCAAACTGGGCGCGTTGCTGGACCCGGCCGCCGACCGGCTGTATGTGATCGTCATCCCGATCTGCTTCGGGATCCGGGGCTTCGTGCCGTGGTGGATCATCGCGCTGATCGTCGGACGCGACGTGCTGCTGTTCGCGACCGCGCCACTGCTGAAGAGCCGAGGTGTCACCGCGCTGCCCACCCTGTACATCGGCAAGGCCGCGACGTTCGCGCTGATGAGCGCGTTCCCGTGGCTGCTGGCCGGACAGATCGACGGAATCATCGGAACTGTCACGTTCCCGATCGGCTGGGCGTTCCTGCTCTGGGGTGTCGGGCTGTACGTGTGGTCGCTGGTCCTGTACTGGATTCAGACGGTCATGGTGCTGCGTGAGATGCCGCGGCGAACGGCCGGCGTCGCGCCCGCCCCCGATGGCCTCTGACGTCCGGCATGCCCTAGAGTCAGACCGTCACAGAAGTGAGGGTTCGCGGCATGCGAACCAGCCCCCGTCGGTTCTCCCGACGCACGAATCCGGTGGCCGGCGAAGCCCGGTCATCTGCGACGAAAGGCATGACGTGAGCGAGACCGCGATCCCCGAGGACCTGCGCTACACCGCCGAACACGAGTGGATCAGCAAGGTCGATTCGTCGACGGTGCGCGTGGGCATCACCGATTTCGCCCAGGACGCATTGGGCGACGTCGTGTTCGTGCAGCTGCCGGACGTCGACGACGAGGTCCTCGCCGGCGAGTCCTTCGCCGAGGTGGAGTCCACCAAGAGCGTGTCGGACATCTACGGACCGCTGGCCGGCACGGTCGCCGTGGTCAACGAGGCGCTCGACGCCTCGCCCGAACTGGTCAACTCGGCCCCCTACGGGGACGGCTGGCTGGTCGAGATCAAGGTCGCCGACGACGTCGACCTCGATGAACTGCTCGAGGGCCTGCTGGACGCCGAGGGCTACCAGAAGGTCATCGGCGGCTGACCGTTCTTCGCGGGCAGTTGGCCCGCGACTGACGGTAGTCCTCGGATATCATTTTCATGATCGCGCTTCGTCTTGGCGACAGCTGACGGAAGACGAGCGAACCCGGTACGTTTTCAGTGAAGGACCCGCTGGCGGAGGCGACGCTTCCCGCTCCGGGAGAAATCGCTGGGATCGACGAGTAATCTGCCTGGCCTAGTGCCGGTTGAAGGAGTTTTGTGGTGAGCGGTATCGACGACGGTTTCGAAGCCCCCGTGGAGACGACTTCGGTCTTCCGTGAGGATTTCATCAAGGAGATCGACGCCCCGGCGACGTCGCCGGAGCCGGCCGACACGGGCGTCGAGCGCCTGTCGCCCGGTACGGCGCTGCTGGTGGTCAAGCGCGGCCCCAACGCGGGTTCGCGGTTCCTGCTCGATCAGGCGACGACCTCGGCGGGTCGCCATCCGGACAGCGACATCTTCCTCGACGACGTGACCGTGAGCCGTCGTCATGCGGAGTTCCGCCTTTCCGGCAACGACTTTCAAGTGGTTGACGTGGGCAGCCTGAACGGCACCTACGTCAACCGCGAGCCGGTCGACACGGCGTCGCTGAGCAACGGTGACGAGGTCCAGATCGGCAAGTTCCGTCTGGTGTTCCTGTCCGGCCCGCGTGCCGGTGAAGCGGGTACCGCCGCATCGTGACGGCGTCCGCGGCTCGCTCTGGCGACAGCCCGCGTTCGATGTCCATCGGCGCGGTGCTGAATCTCCTGCGTGAAGACTTTCCGGACGTCACCATCTCCAAGATCCGATTCCTGGAATCGGAGGGGCTGGTGACGCCCGAGCGCGCTCCGTCGGGCTACCGCCGGTTCAGCGACGCAGACTGCGAGCGTCTGCGGTTCGTGCTGACCGCGCAGCGTGATCGGTATCTTCCGTTGAAGGTGATTCGCGAACAGCTCGATGAGATGGCCGCTGAGAGCGGCGATCCGTCGGGCGCTCCGCGGCTGCTGTCGTCGGCACGCAGCGCGGTGGCTCCGGCTACCGACTTCTCGGCGCGCGGCGGCCGCGTGTCGCGCGAAGCGCTGATCGATCGGACCGGTGCGGACTCGGCGTTCATCGCCGAGCTGACCCGCAACGGCCTGCTGTCGGCCGGTCCCGGCGGCTTCTTCGACGAGGACGCCGTCCGGCTGGTCGAGGCGGCGGCCGCGCTGGCCAACTTCGGCCTGGAGACCCGTCACCTGCGTGCGTTCAAAGTGAGCGCGGAGCGGGAGGCCGGGCTGGTCGCGCAGATCGCCAATCCCATCGCCAAGGGCAAGGGGACCGGTGCGCGCGATCGTGCCGAGGAGCTGATCCGCGAAATGGCGGCACTCTCGGTGACGCTGCATACTCAGCTTGTGAAGGCCGCTGTCCGCAGCGCCTTGGACTGACGCCGAAGGGACAGGGGATCGCGATGAGCCAGATGCGAGTGGTCGGCATCCGGGTGGAACCCCCGCAGAATCAGCCGGTTCTGCTCCTCCGCGAGGAGGCTGGCGAGCGGTACCTGCCTATCTGGATCGGGCAGAGCGAGGCGGCGTCGATCGCCTTGCAGCAGCGCGGCATCGAGCCGCCGCGGCCCTTGACTCACGATCTGATCGTGAATCTCTGCGAAGCGTTCGGTCGTGAGTTGACCGAGGTGCGGATCGTGGACATGCAGGAAGGCACGTTCTACGCCGAGATGGTGTTCGGCGGCTCCGGCGCCGGAGAGACGGTCGTGCAGGCGCGGCCGTCGGACGCCATCGCCGTGGCGATGCGCACCGGCGCGATGATCGTCGCCGCCGATCAGGTGCTCGAAGACGCCGGCCTGCTGATGCCCGACGAGGACGGCGACGATGACGCCGACGGCGATTCGCCGGCCAGTGAGGACGAGCTCGAGGCGTTCCGCGAGTTCCTCGATCAAGTGTCGCCGGAGGACTTCCTCGGTCCCGAAGGCCCGACTGCTTCCTGAGCACCCCATCTGAGCGTGCCAGCTGTTGCCAGTGTTGCTGGTGTGACTAAAGTGGAGATTGATAACAGAACGGTCTCCGTCGGGTCACCGTTGACCTACATCTCAACTTTAGGTTTAGGTTTCCCGCGCGTCGCGTTGTGCCGGAGACGAATCGGTCATAACTTCACTCTCAACGCCGACGTGAACTTCGTCGGACCACCGATCCGTGACCTGGCGGAGTACCCTCGTACGAGGGACGTCTTTGTTCAGGTCCCGTTGCGTAAGGGAGTGACCGTGGGCGATCAGCCGACCGACGAGCAGCAGGGCAGCGTCGACAAGTCCGACGGCCGCATCGCGGTGGGAGTTCAGGGCGGCCTCGACGACATCGCCCCCGGCCTGTTCCCGGACGACGCCATTCCCGACGAACTGGTCGGCTACCGCGGGCCGAGCGCCTGCCAGATCGTCGGCATCACCTACCGTCAGCTCGACTATTGGGCCCGTACCTCGCTGGTGGTTCCGTCCATCCGCGGTGCGGCCGGCTCGGGCAGCCAGCGGCTGTACTCCTTCAAAGACGTACTGGTTCTCAAGATCGTCAAGCGACTGCTGGACACCGGCATCTCGCTGCAGAACATCCGCGTCGCCGTCGATCATCTGCGCCAGCGCGGCGTCGAGGACCTGGCCCGCATCACGCTGTTCTCCGACGGCACCACCGTGTACGAGTGCACCTCCGCCGAAGAGGTCGTCGACCTCCTCCAGGGCGGCCAGGGCGTCTTCGGCATCGCAGTCTCCGGCGCCATGCGCGAGCTGACCGGCGCCATCGCCGACTTCCCGGGCGAGCGCGCCGACGGCGGCATGGCCGAGTCGGCACCCGAGGACGAGCTCGCGGTCCGTCGCAAGAGTCGCACCCGCCGCACCGGATAGTCCCCGGCCCCGCCGCACGCGGTTTCGCCTGCGGCGCAATCCTCGCGACGAGCCTCCCGAAAAGGCCTGGCTCCCATAGGCTTTTTCTATGCGCACTCTCGTCTTGTCAGTGATCGGCGACGATCGTCCGGGCCTGGTCTCCGCTCTCGCCGACGCCGTCGCCACCCACGGGGGCAACTGGGACCGAAGTCAGCTGGCACACCTCGCCGGGAAGTTCGCGGGCATCGTCGTCGTGAGCGTTCCCGCCGACGACGCGTCGTCGCTCATCGAGGCCGCCACGGCACTCGACGGACTGCTCGACGTGGTGGTTCACGAGGGCGGCGTCGATGTGACGCCCGGCTCGGAGGAGTCGCTGACCATCGGGGTGCTTGGCAACGACCGGCCGGGCATCGTGCAGGAACTGTCGTCGGCGCTCAGCGAGAACGGGGTGAGCATCGACCGGCTCACGACGTCGACCCGCGAGGCGCCGATGGCCGGGGGACTGCTGTTCGAGGCCGAGTTCGAGGTGCGCGTGCCGTCGAACGCCGACCTCGCCGTCATCCGCACCGACCTGGAGCGCGTCGCCGCCGAACTGCTCGTCGATCTCGGAATCGGCTGACCCCGGGGCCGAGCCGTCTGTGCGCAGTCGGGCGGCTTCCTCTTCCACGGGTATACTTGCCCCCGCGCCGCTATGCCGCGGGAGAGCGCCGTCTGAATCGCCGTCGACAGTGTCGACGACGATGCAGGGGCCGCCGAAGGAGCAATACCTCTCCGTCAAACTCTCAGGCACCCGGACCGTGGCATGCGCCGGCGTCTCTGGAAAGTGACGGTCGTTCCGTCCGCCCACGGTGAAAGTTGCCGTCGCCTCGTGCGCGGCAGCGAATCTCTCAGGCATCGCGCTCGACGCGATATGACAGAGGGGGAGGGCACAGTGTTCCGGGCCGCCCGGGACTAGACGCGAAGGCGCCCACCGATGACGACCCCCGCTGCCGATTTCACGCCCGGAGACTTCACCTTCCGCCACATCGGACCGGACACGGCCGAACTGTCCCGGATCCTCGACGTTCTCGGCGTCGACTCGCTCGACGAACTCGCCGCGCGGGTGGTGCCGGCCGGCATCGCCGACGGCCTGGACTCCCTCGACGCGCTCGACGCCCCGCTCACCGAGCCGGAGGCGATCGACGCGCTGCGGGAACTCGCCGACAAGAACGTCGTCGCTCGCTCGATGATCGGCCTGGGCTACTACGGTACGCACACCCCCGGAGTCCTCAAGCGCAACATCCTGGAGAACCCGGCCTGGTACACCGCCTACACGCCGTACCAGCCGGAGATCAGTCAGGGACGTCTCGAGGTGCTGTTCAACTTCCAGACGATGGTCGGCGATCTGACGGGCATGGAGGTCGCTAACGCGTCGATGCTCGACGAGGCGACCGCCGCCGCCGAGGCGATGACCCTGCTGCGTCGCGCCGGCAAGTCCAAGTCGAACCGCGTCGTCGTCGACGCCGACCTGTTCCCGCAGACCCGCGCACTCGTCGAGACCCGGGCCGAGCCGCTCGGCATCGAGGTGGTCGAGGCCGAGCTCAACCCGGCCGCACCGGACGCCGGCCTGCCCGAGGGCGACTTCTTCGGCGTGATCGTCCAGACGCCCGGCGCCTCGGGCCGGATCGTCGACCTCGGCCCGGTGATCGAGGCCGCACACGCCCGCAAGGCGCTCATCGCGGCCGGCGTCGACCTGCTGGCCGCGACGCTGATCACCGCGCCCGGCGAGCAGGGCGCCGACGCCTGCTTCGGCACCACACAGCGCTTCGGCGTGCCGATGGGCTTCGGCGGGCCGCACGCCGGCTACCTGGCTGTGCACACCAAGCTCGCCCGCCAGTTGCCGGGCCGCCTGGTGGGCCTGTCGGTGGACGCCGACGGCAACAAGGCCTACCGCCTGGCCCTGCAGACCCGCGAACAGCACATCCGCCGGGAGAAGGCCACCAGCAACATCTGCACCGCGCAGGTGCTGCTGGCGGTGATGGCGGCCATGTACGCCTCGTACCACGGTCCGGAAGGACTGAAGGCCATCGCGCGCCAGGTCCACGACCGTGCGGCGTCACTGGCCGACGCGCTGGTCGCCGGCGGCGTCGAGGTGCGGCACGCGGCGTTCTTCGACACCGTGCTGGCGCACGTCCCGGGCCGGGCCGCGGAGGTCGTCGAGACCGCCAAGCGCGAGCACGGCATCAACCTCCGGCTGGTGGACGCCGATCACGTCGGCGTCGCCTGCGACGAGACCACCACTGAGGCCGACGTCGCCGACGTCGCCGCCGCGTTCGGTGTGCAATCCGGCGCCGTCGCGTCGTTCAGCGCTTCGATCGAGTCCCGTGCGAGCGATTACCTGACCCACCCGGCCTTCGCCGACTACCGCACCGAGACCGCGATGCTGCGCTACCTGCGGATGCTGGCCGACAAGGACATCGCGCTGGACCGCAGCATGATCCCGCTGGGCTCGTGCACCATGAAACTCAACGCGACCACCGAGATGGAGTCGATCACCTGGCCCGAGTTCGGTGCGCTGCACCCGTTCGCGCCGTTGAGCGACACCGCGGGCATCCGCGAACTGATCGGCCGCCTGGAGGACTGGCTGGTCACCATCACCGGCTACGACCGGGTCAGTCTGCAGCCGAACGCCGGATCGCAGGGCGAGTACGCCGGTCTGCTGGCGATCCGCAAGTACCACCTGTCGCGGGGCGACGACGCTCGCGACGTGTGCCTCATCCCGTCGAGCGCGCACGGCACCAACGCCGCGTCGGCCGTCATGGCCGGGATGCGCGTCGTGGTGGTCGGCTGCCGCGAGAACGGAGACGTCGACACCGACGATCTCCGGGCCAAGATCGAGGCCCACCGGGAGCAGCTGGCCGCGATCATGATCACCTATCCGTCGACGCACGGCGTCTTCGAGCACGAGGTGACCGACATCTGCGCCGCCGTCCACGAGGCGGGCGGACAGGTCTACGTCGACGGCGCCAACCTGAACGCGCTGGTCGGCCTCGCGCGGCCGGGGCACTTCGGCGGCGACGTGTCGCACCTGAACTTGCACAAGACGTTCTGCATTCCGCACGGCGGCGGCGGTCCGGGCGTCGGGCCGGTCGCTGTCCGCGAGCACCTCGCGCCGTTCCTGCCGAGCCACCCGCTGGCCTCCGAACTCCCGGACAGCGGCATCACCATCTCGGCGGCGCCGTACGGCTCGGCGTCGATCCTGCCCATCACCTACGCGTACATCGCGCTGATGGGCCCGGCCGGGCTTCGCAAGGCCACGCTGACCGCGATCGCGTCGGCGAATTACATCGCCCGGCGGCTCGACGAGCACTTCCCGGTGCTCTACACCTCGGCCGGCGGCGACGAGTCAGCGCTCGGCTGGGTGGCCCACGAGTGCATCCTGGACCTGCGTCAGCTCAGCAAGGACACCGGCGTGACGGTCGACGACGTGGCCAAGCGTCTCGCCGACTACGGTTTCCACGCGCCGACGATGAGCTTCCCGGTGGCCGGAACCCTCATGGTGGAACCCACCGAGAGCGAGAACCTCGCCGAGATCGACGCCTTCATCGACGCGATGATCGCGATCCGCGGCGAGATCGCCAAGGTGGCCGACGGTTCCTGGGCGGTCGACGACAATCCGCTGGCCGGCGCGCCGCACACCGCCGAATGCCTGGTCGGGGACTGGCCGCACGGCTACGACCGGCTCACGGCGGTGTACCCGAACGGACTGCCTTCGGCCGGCGCCCGCGCCAAGGCGTGGCCCGCCGTGCGCCGGATCGACGGCGCCTTCGGCGACCGCAACCTGGTGTGCAGCTGCCCGTCGGTCGACGCGTTCGCGGAGTAGGTCTCGTCGAAAACGAACCGACCCCCGTGCCGAAACGGCACGGGGGTCGGTCAGTTCGCGATGCAGCTCACTCGAGGGGGCGAGGTGCGCCGCGGCGGGATCACTCCGGCGGGACGGCGGCCGGCATGATCACCCGGTTGATCGCGACCGCGCCGTCGGAGTCGGCCGTCGGCATGACCTTGTAGATCTCCGGGAACTCGACCGTGGCGGTCGGCGAGGGGAGCGAGCCGTTGCCGGTGCGGAAGCCGATCTTGGTGAAGATCTTGGCCTGTTCGGGAGTCTTGGCGAACTTGATGAACTCGGCGACGGCGTCGGACGCGTACGGATCAACCCCGGCCGTCAGCCGGATCACCGGGTAGTCGAGCATCGGGGTGGCACCGCGCGGGCGGACGATGGAGATGCGGACGCGCTGGTCGGACTTGGTCGCCAGGAACAGGCGCTGCTCGCTGATCGGCACCGAACGGATGTCGGCGGACGACATGTTCGGGGCCTTCTGGATCGCTTCGATCGCCGACTCGGCGCTGCCGTCGCTGGTGGACGGCGCGTTCTTCATGATCGCCTGCAGGCCCTTGAGGATGTCCGGCTGGGAGATGTCTTTGGCCGACACCGGCTTCTTGTCGTTGACCGTGTTGTACACGTAGCCCTGCGCGGCGAGCGACGAGGCGTCCGACTGCGGGCCGTTCGGCACCGCCATCCGCGCCGAACCGGTGATGTCGGTGTGACCGAACGACTGGAACGAGTCCGGCATGGTCAGCGCCGACAGCTGCACCCACTGCACGCGGCCACCGGCGGCGACGGCCATCTCGTTGCGGACGGCGATCACGACGGGGGACTGGACCAGCGACTCAGGAGCGCCGGCGATGGTGTCCGGGCGGGTCTCCTGCAGTGCTCCCGCCCAGATCGAGGACTCGGGGATCCACGCCGACGGCAGGTCGCCGTTGGTCGCCGGATCCCAGGTCTTGGCGATCAGTCCGTCGAGCGTCGCGTGTGCGTCGCCCGGCCGGACGTTGATCTGCACGCAGTGGTCGCGGACGACCGGCTTGGTCGCGTTGTAGACCTTGGCGACCTCCTGCAGCGCGGGGGCGACGCCGGGATCGGCGATCATCGAGACGGTCGCATCGCCCTCGCTGCACGAGTTGTTGCTGACGGCTGCGGCCTTGGTCGAGTCTTGCTCGATCCGGTCGCCGAGATGACGCCACGCGACCACGCAGGCGGCGATCAGAATCAACGTCAGAGCTCCAGCGACCAGCGGTCGGCTGACCAACTGGCGATTTCGACCCCTGTTGTGGATGCCCACCTTCGTCCCCTTCGATCTGAAATACGGCGTACGCAACCGCCGCGTTGTACGGTCCGAGCCCAGACCGGAGGCGGTCTGGGCTCGGACGGCATAGAACTTTACATCAGGCGTTGGCCGCCTTGAACTCGCGGCGAGCGCGATGCAGAATCGGCTCGGTGTATCCGCTCGGCTGCGTGGTGCCCTGCAGGATCAGCTCCTTGGCCGCGTTGAAAGCGATGTTGGAGTCGAAGTCCGGCGCCAGCGGCCGGTACTCGGGGTCGCCGGCGTTCTGCCGATCGACGACCGGAGCCATCCGCTTGAGCGCCGCCACCACGTCGTCCTCGGTCACGATGCCGTGGCGCAGCCAGTTGGCCAGCAGTTGGCTGGAGATGCGCAGCGTGGCGCGGTCCTCCATCAGCGCGACGTCGTGGATGTCGGGCACCTTGGAACAGCCGACGCCGTGGTCGATCCAGCGAACCACGTAGCCCAGGATCGACTGGGCGTTGTTGTCGAGCTCCTGCTGCTTCTCCTCGTCGCTCCAGTCGGTGTTCGGAGCGAGCGGAATGGTCAGGATGTCCTCGAGCTTGGCAGGGTCGCGCTTGGCGATCTCGTCCTGGCGCTCGAAGACGTCGACCTCGTGGTAGTGCAGGGCGTGCAGCGTCGCGGCGGTCGGCGACGGCACCCACGCGGTGTTGGCTCCGGCCAGCGGGTGCGCGATCTTCTGCTCCAGCATGTCGGCCATCAGATCCGGCATGGCCCACATGCCCTTGCCGATCTGGGCCTTGTGCTGCAGGCCGGCCGCCAGGCCGGTGTCGACGTTCCAGTCCTCGTACGCCTTGATCCAGGTCTGCTGCTTCATCTCCGCCTTGCGGACCATGGGTCCGGCTTCCATGGAGGTGTGGATCTCGTCGCCGGTGCGGTCCAGGAATCCGGTGTTGATGAACACGACGCGCTCGGAGGCGGCGTTGATCGCGGCCTTGAGGTTGGCCGTGGTCCGGCGCTCCTCGTCCATGATGCCGACCTTGAGGGTGTTGCGGGGCAGGCCGAGGACGTCCTCGACGCGCCCGAACAGCTCGGCGGTGAAGGCGACCTCGTCCGGTCCGTGCATCTTGGGCTTCACGATGTAGATCGAGCCGGTGCGCGAGTTCTGCAGACCCTCGGCGCTCAGACCGTGGATGCCGATCGCCGAGGTGACGAGGCCGTCGAGGATGCCCTCGGGCACCTCGTCGCCGTTGGCGTCGAGAACGGCCGGGTTGGTCATCAGGTGACCGACGTTACGCACGAACAGCAGGCTGCGGCCGTGCAGTTCGACGTCCGATCCGTCGCGGCCGGTGTAGGTCCGGTTCGGGTTCAGGACGCGGGTGAAGGTCTTGCCGCCCTTGGTGACTTCCTCGGCCAGGTCGCCCTTGTTCAGGCCCAGCCAGTTGCGGTAGCCCTGCACCTTGTCCTCGGCGTCGACGGCCGCGACCGAATCCTCGAAGTCCATGATCGTGGTGATCGCGGACTCGATGTCGACGTCCTTGATGCCGGCGGCGTCGGTGGAGCCGATCGGGGAGTTCGGGTCGAAGAGGATGTCGATGTGCAGCCCGTTGTGGCGCAGCAGGATCGACGTCGGGGCCAGTGCGTCTCCGCGGTAGCCGACGAAGGCGTCCGGGTCGGCGAAGGTCGTGACGTCGGTGTCCGCGCCGAGGACCACATCGACCTTGTCGCCGTCGACGACGTACTTGGTGGCGTCGGCGTGGCTGCCGGTCTCCAGCGGGACGGCCTTGTCGAGAAATGCCTTGGCGAAGGCGATGACCTTGTCGCCGCGGACCTTGTTGTACGACGAGCCCTTCTCGGCGCCGTCGGTCTCCGGGATGGCGTCGGTGCCGTAGAGCGCGTCGTAGAGCGAGCCCCAGCGAGCGTTCGACGCGTTCAGTGCGAAGCGGGCGTTGAGAACCGGGACTACCAGCTGCGGGCCGGCGGTGTCGGCGATCTCCACGTCGACGTTGCCGGTGGTGATCTCGAAATCGTCGGGAACCGGGACCAGGTAGCCGATCTCGGACAGGAACGCCTGGTAGGCCTCCTGGTCGATGGGGCCCTGGTTGTCGCGGTGCCAGGCGTCGATCTTGGTCTGGAGATCTTCGCGGACCGCGAGGAGCTCACGGTTTCGGGGAGCCAGGTCGTTGATCACGTCGGCAGCGCCCGCCCAGAACTTGTCGGCGTCTACGCCGGTGCCGCTCAGAGCCTCGTCGGTGATGAAGTCGTACAGAACCTTGTCGACCTGCAATCCGTTGACGGTGACGCGATCAGTCATGGCAACCCTTCTTTGACTAGACAGCTCTGCCGCGCTGTATCACCCGCGGTGAGACGCGGACAGAGTTTCCGCGCACGGCGTGCGCGTTCGCGAACAGCCTACTAGACTTACCCGCCCGTAGCTCGGCCGGCGGCGCCCAGCCGCAGCGGGATCTGGTTGCGGACGTCGTCGGTCCGGTAGCCCGTCGCCCGCTCGTGCCGCCCGAAACATCCGTGCGCGACAGCGTCGTCGTTCGCGGAACGGTGCGGCTGGCGGTGTGCTCGGGAGAGGATACAGCCGGAGTCATCCGATCCGGTGCGTCGAATCGCGCAGACTGCCGACGAACGCCTCGGCGAGGTCGGCGAGCGCCAAGACGCCCACGGTGGCGCCGGCCTCGTCGACCACGGCGGCCAGGTGCGCGCTGGCCTTGCGCAGGATCACGCTGGCCTCGTCGAGCGGCGTGGCCGCCGGCACCTTGGGCAGCACGTGCAGCTTGTCGGCCGGCAGCAGAGTCTCCGGTCCGCTCTCGTCGTCGAGGATGTCGTCGAGGACGTCCTTGAGGTGCAGGTAGCCCACGTAGGCGCCGTCGAGGCCGCGTACGGGGAAGCGGGAGTACCCCGTCTCCCGGACGGCCTGCTCGACGGCGCCCAGCTGCGGGCCCAGGCGTCCGGTGTCGCGGTCGAGCACCACTTGCACGGTGCGGACCTCGGTGAGCGGGATCATCAGCTCGGTGACCGTGCGCTCGACGGTCACCAGGGCGCGCGTCAGCCGCTCGTGCTCTTCGGCGTCGAGCAGTCCGAGTTCGCGTGACTCGCCGATCATCTGGGCCAGCTCTGTCTCGGTCACCGTGGACGACAGCTCGTCCTTCGGCTCGATCCGCATCATCCGCAAGGCCAGATTCGCAATGGCGTTGTAGAACCAGATGACCGGGCGCATCAGCCGGATGAACAGCAGCTGCGGCGGAACCACCAGCATCGCCGCCCGCTCCGGCCCGGCCAGCGCGATGTTCTTGGGCACCATCTCACCGAGCAGGATGTGCAGGATCACCACCAGCCCCAGGGCCAGTGTGAAGGCGATCGGATGCAGCATCGCTTCGGGCACATGGGCCAGGTGCAGCGGCTTCTCGATGAGATGCGCGATGGCCGGCTCGCCGACCCGGCCGAGCAGGATCGAGCAGATGGTGATGCCGAGCTGCGATCCGGCCAGCATCGCCGACAGGTGCTCGGACGCGTTGATCACGGTCCGGGCGCGCTTCTTGCCCGCGTCCTCGAGCGCGGTCAGGCGATCGCGGCGGGCCGCGATGACCGCGAACTCCGCGGCCACGAAGAAGGCGTTCGCCGCGAGCAGAACGACGGTGAGCACGACGCCCCACAGATCGTTCACTTCTGGCCCTCCTGCTCGCCGTGCTCGCCGACGGCGGGGTCGATCGGTGTGACCCACACCTGGTCCACGCGCCGGTTGTCCATCTTCACCACGGTCGCGCGCCAGCGCTGTGCGTCGTCGTCGGAGGATTCGCGCAGCGGAAGGTCGACGATGTCGCCGGTCGCCGGGATGGCTCCCAGACAGAACATCACCAGACCGCCGAGGGTCTCGTACGCGCCGTCCGGGGCCCGGTAGCCGATGGCGTCGTTCACTTCGTCGAGGCGGAGCAGTCCGGAGCATCGGTAGCCGTTGCCGATCCGGCTGAGCTCGGACTCTTCCCGGTCGTGCTCGTCGGTCACGTTGCCGATGATCTCTTCGATCAGGTCCTCGGAGGTCACGATCCCGGCGGTGCCGCCGTACTCGTCGACCACGACGCACAGTTCCAGCCCGTCGGCCTTGATTCGGTCCATCAGTGCGTCGCCGTCGAGGCTGTCCGGCACCCGGGTGACCGGTCGCGCGAGCGAGCGCAACGACGTGGTGGGCCGCGCCTTGCCGGGCACCGCGAACGACTGTTTGATGTGCACCACGCCGATCAGGTTGTCCAGGTCGCCGTCCTCGGCGATCAGGAACCGCGAGTGTCCGGTCTGCGCGGCGGCCGCGACCAGTTCCCGGACCGAGTCGCCGGGCTCCAGCGACTCGACCCGCACGCGCGGAGTCATCAGGTCCTCCGCGGTCAGCTCGCCGAATCGCAGCGAGCGGTCGACGAGGGTCGCGGTGTCGGCGTCGAGCGCCCCGCGCAGGGCCGAATTGCGGACCAGTGCACCGAGTTCGGCGGCCGACCGTGCGGACTGCAACTCTTCGGTGGGCTCCACGCCGAGTCGGCGCACGATGGAGTTCGCCGAGCCGTTCAGTCCCAGGATCGCGGGCTTGAAGAGGGCGGAGAAGGCCATCATCGCGCCTGACGTGCCGCGGGCGACGGCCAGCGGCTTGGCGATGGCGATGTTCTTCGGAATGAGTTCACCGAGCACCATCGACAACGATGTGGCGATGATCAGCGCCAGCGCCAGCGAGATGCCGGACGCCACCGAGTCGGGTACGCCGAGCGCGTCGATCCCGGGGTCGATCAGCTGTGCGAGCACCGGCTCGGCGATGTAACCGGTGATCAGCGTGGTGATGGTGATGCCGAGCTGCGCGCCGGAGAGCTGGAACGACAATGAGCCGTGTGCCTTCCGGACAGCACGCGCACGACGATCACCGCGTCGTGCGACATCGTCGGAGATGGTCGACCGTTCCAGAGCGGTCAGCGAGAACTCCGAGGCCACGAACAGCGCCGTGCCCAGGGTCAGCGCGACGAAGCCCGCGAGCTTCGCAACGATGATCAGTGCGTCCACGTCGGTGAGGTCACCAGCCTCCGGGGAGCGGGCGGCCCTCGGCGAACCCCGCGGCGGACTGCACGCCCAGCACGACCTTGTCGTGCAGCTCCTGCAGCGACCGCGCGCCGGTGTACGTGGCGGTGCTGCGGACGCCCGAGCAGATCTGGTCGATCAGATCCTCGACACTGGGTCGTTCCGGATCGATGCGGATGCGCGAGCTGGAGATGCCCTCCTC
>JASGFV010000065.1:0-15779 GCA_047605365.1 Gordonia sp. (in: high G+C Gram-positive bacteria) | reverse complement strand
CGCAGTGGCACGGGCCTTCCGCTCCCGGGTGCCGGCAGCGAAGCTGGTCAACCTCTTCGGCCCCACCGAAGCGGCCGTGTACACGATGTCCGCGACGCTCGACGAGGTCGCCGACGTGGTGCCGATCGGCCGGCCGATGCCGAATACCACCGCGTGGGTGCTCGACGGACGGCTGCACCCGGTGCCCGACGGGGTGTCCGGCGAGCTGTATCTCGGCGGCGTCCAGTCGGCACGCGGATACGCCGCTCGGCCGGACCTGACCGCGGACCGGTTCGTCGCGGACCCGTTCGGCGCTTCCGGCGCGCGGATGTACCGCACCGGCGACGTCGTGCGCCGCAACCGCAGCGGCGACCTCGAGTACCTCGGGCGCACCGACTTCCAGGTGAAGCTGCGCGGCCAGCGGATGGAACTCGGCGAGGTGGAGTCTGCGATGGCCGCGGTCTCCGGGGTGGTGCACGCAGCGGCGGCCGTCGTCGCGGGGCCGGCCGGCGACCAGCTCGTCGGTTACCTCGCCCCCGCGGGAGTCGACGCGGCCCGGGTCGAAGCCGAACTCGCCAGGACGCTTCCCGAGTACATGGTGCCCACCGTATGGGTGCTGCTGGAGACGATGCCGCTGAACTCGGCGGGCAAGGTCGACCGGCGCGCGCTCCCCGAACCCGAGATCGAGGCGGCCGAGTACGTGGCGCCGCAGTCGGCGGCGGAGGAGCGGGTCGCCGAGGTGTTCGCGTCCCTGCTGGGCGTCGATCGGGTGTCGGTGGTCGACTCGTTCTTCGCTCTCGGCGGCAACTCGCTGGCGGCGATGCGACTGGTCGCGCGGGCCGGGGCCGCGCTCGGCGTCGACCTGTCGGTCCGCGACGTCTTCGATGCGCCCAGCGTGCGTGCACTCGCCGCGTCGTCGATCGGGAAGGCCCGGGCGCTGGCGCCGATCATTGCGGTGACGCCGCGTCCGGAGCGGATCCCGTTGTCGTTCGCACAGCAGCGCATGTGGTTCATCAACCAGCTCGACCCGACGCTGCCGACGTACAACATCCCCGCCGTGATCCGGCTGACCGGCGACCTGGACGTCGCGGCGCTGCGGACCGCGGTCGGCGACGCCGTCCGGCGGCAGGAGGTCCTGCGGACCACGTTCCCTGCGCCCGACGGCATGCCGTGGCAGGCCGTGGCCGACGAGTCGACTGTCGACGCGTCGTTGCCGTGGGTCGAGGCGACATCGCTCGCCGAGTTCGAGGCAGCGGTGCGCGCGGGATTCGACGTGACGGTGGACTGGCCGATTCGCGTCGTGATCCACCGGTCCGGAGCCGATGACTTCCTGTTCGCGGTCGTCACCCACCACATCGCGGCGGACGGCGAGTCCATGCTTCCGCTGGTCACCGATATCCTCACCGCGTATGCGGCGCGGAGCGAAGGAGCCGCGCCGGCGTTCGCGCCGCTGGCGGTGCAGTTCGCCGACTTCGCGATCTGGCAGCACGAGGTGCTCGGCTCACCGGACGATCCGGAGTCGGTGGTCGGGCGGCAACTCGCGTTCTGGCGCCAGTACCTCTCGGGCAGTCCCGACGTGCTGGAGCTGCCCGCGGACCGCCCTCGCCCGGCCGTCGCGTCGTACGCCGGCGATCGCGTGCCGTTCGCGATCCCGGCCCGGACCGCGGATCGAGTGGCGCGCCTGAGCCGCGAGGCCGGGACCACGCCGTTCATGGTGGTGCACGCCGCGCTGGCGGTTCTGCTCGCTCGACTGTCGGGCACCGACGACGTCACCGTGGTCACGCCGACGGCGGGCCGCGGACACGCGGAGCTCGACCGTCTCGTCGGCATGTTCGTCAACACCCTGGTGCTTCGCGCACGTGTCGACGTCGGAGAGTCGTTCGCGGACCTGCTCGCGAAAGTCCGCACCGCCGATCTCGAAGCGCTGGCGAACGCCGACGCCCCGTTCGAGACCGTCGTCGAAGCGCTCGACCCGGTGCGCAGCGAAGCGTTCGCGCCGCTGGCGCAGGTCATGCTGACCTTCGACACGGCGGCGTCGGTGGGGAAGGCGGAAGTCCCGGTCGGCGGCGTCGTCGCCGAGCCGATCGATCCCGGGATCTCACCCGCGCAAGTCGATCTCACCTTCGCCGTCGACACCGCGCCGGAAGGCGCGGACTGGCCGGGCTCGATCGTCTACGCGACGGACCTGTTCGATCGGTCGTCGGCCGCAGCGTTCGCGCGTCGATTCGTACTGCTGCTCGACGAACTGACCGGGGACACAGGTCGGGCGGTGGGCGCGCACTCGATGTTCGACGACGGGGAGCGCACGGCGATTCTCGCCGCCGCGACCGGGCCGGTCGATCTGACCCCGCCGGTTTCGGTGGCAGACGAAGTCGCGCGGCGCGTCGTCGAGACGCCGTCGGCGACGGCCCTGCTCGTCGAGGACCGGGACATCACGTACGCCGAGTTCGGCGCACGCGTGGCGACTCTCGCCCGTGAGCTGATCGCGGCCGGCGTAGGGCCGGACGTCCCGGTCGCCGTCTGCATGGACCGCGGCGTCGAGTCGGTGGTGGCGATCCATGCGGTCGTGGCGGCCGGCGGTCAGTACGTGCCGATCGCCGTCGACCTGCCGGCCGATCGCGCCGCCTACATGGTGACGACGGCCGGCGTGGAGCTGGTGCTGGTCACCGCGGGCACGACGCCGGAGCCGATCGCCGGACTGGACGAAGTCCGCACCATCGGCGTCGACGCTTCGCGCGGCGTCGACCCGGCGGCGCCGCCGGTCTCCGACGCCGAACGGCTCGCGCCGCTGCGGCCCGAACATGCGCTGTACACCCTCTTCACGTCGGGCTCGACCGGTGTCCCGAAGGGCGTCACCGTGTCCAACGCCGCGGCCCTCAACCGGCTGCGATGGGGGCTGGAGGCGTTTCCGTGGTCGCCCGGCGACCGGGTCATGCTGAAGACCCCGTACACGTTCGACGTGTCGGTGCCCGAGCTGTTCGGCCCGCTGATCGCGGGCGCGACCGTCGTCGTGGCCCGGGCCGGCGCGCACCGCGACCCCGCATACCTGGCAGAGCTGATCGCCGCGCGCCAGGTGACGTCGGTGCACTTCGTGCCGTCGATGCTCGCCGTGTTCCTCGACGTCGTCGATCGAGACGTCTTGGCGGATCTGCGATCGCTGAAGTGGCTGTTCGCCTCAGGTGAGGCGTTGCCGCCGGCGCTGGTGAGCACCGCGCACGAGATCTGGCCGGACGTCGGGATCCACAACCTCTTCGGTCCGACCGAGGCCGGCGTGGAGGTCGGCTGGGCGGACGTCTCCGAGGCTCCTGAACTGGTCACGATCGGCACGCCGGTCCGGAACTGCTCGATGCTGGTCCTGGACCCGCGACTGAACCCGGTTCCGGTGGGAGTGCCGGGCGAGCTCTACCTCGGAGGTGTCCAGCTGGCGCGCGGCTACGCCGCGCGGACACAACTGACATCGGAGCGGTTCGTCGCCGACCCGTACGGCGGGCCCGGCGCGCGCATGTATCGGACGGGCGACCTCGTCCGCCGCCTTCCGAGTGGCGACATCGAATACCTCGGCCGCACCGACTTCCAGGTGAAGCTGCGCGGTCAGCGGATCGAGCTCGGAGAGATCGAGTCGGTGATCGTCGACGCACCCGGCGTCGTGCATGCGGCCGCGACGGTGACCGCGGCCCCGGCCGGCGGCGATTTCCTCGTCGGCTACGTCGCTCCGGCGTCGGTCGACCTGGAAGCGGTGAAGGCCCACGTGGCCGCCGTGCTGCCCGAATACATGCGCCCCAGCGCGTGGATGCGGCTCGGCGAGGCACCGCTGAACAGTGCGGGCAAACTCGACCGGCGCGCGTTGCCGGCCGTCGACTTCACGGAGCTGCGGAAGGAATACGTGGAGCCGGTGGGAGAGACCGAACGTCTAGTCGCCGCCGCTTTCGCCGACGTGTTGGGCCTCGACGAGGTGTCTGCCGAGGAGTCGTTCTTCGAGGCGGGCGGCACGTCGCTGGCCGCGGTGCGGGTGGTGGCTCAGCTGCGCGAGACCCTCGGCGGCGACGTCGAACTGGCCGCGGTGTTCCACGACCCGACCCCGAGGAAGCTGGCCGCTGCGCTCGACGCCGGATCGTCGCAGTCGCAAGTGGTGCTACCGCTGCGTCGTACCGGCGTCCACGCGCCGCTGTTCTGCATCCACCCGGCGGGCGGGCTCGCCTGGTTCTACGGAGGCATGGCTCCGTATCTCTCCGACCGGCCGATCTACGGCGTGCAGGATCCGCACGTGGTGGCCGGCGACGAGATCGAGACCGACGCGGACCGGTTGGCCGCGCGCTACATCGACGAGATCCGGCGCGTTCAGCCGTCCGGTCCGTACCACCTGCTCGGGTGGTCCGTCGGCGGTGTGATCGCGCACGCCATGGCGACGACGCTGTGCGCCGCCGGCGAGGACGTCGCCTACCTCGGCATGATGGACTCGGCAGTGCCGGACCGCGACGTGGTCGACGGCGAGCAGAAGGTCGTGGGCGATCAGGCCGGCCCCGGTGATGCGGGGCCGGAAGAGGCGGCCGTCGACTCCGCCGTCGACCTCCTCGGCAGCTGGCGCGACCTGTTCGACATCGACGCCTCGATCACCGCCGGCGACGCCGACTCGGTGGTCGAGATCGTGCGCGAGCAGATCGCCGGAATGGGCCTGCTGTCGCAGGACCAGGTGGAGCGGATCATGGAGAGCTTCGACTCGTCGGGGAAGTTGGTGCGGGACTTCGTGCCGCGCGACTTCGACGGTGACCTTCATGTGTTCGTGGCGACAGAGGACAAGGACGACCCCGACGCGGTCGCTGCCAGCTGGCGGCCGTTCGTGGCCGGTGCGGTCACGGTCACCGAGGTGCCGACCCACCACCTGGGCATGGCGAACGCCGAGGCGCTCGAGCTGATCGGGCCGGCTCTCGACGCACAACTGTTGGCTGCCTCAGGCATGCCCGACATGACAGAATCGAAAGTGGACTAGAGAGGATCACAACTGATGACCAACCCCTTTGACGACGAAAACGGCCGCTTCTTCGTGCTGGTGAACGACGAGAACCAGCACTCCCTGTGGCCCACCTTCGCCGACATTCCGGCCGGCTGGAACAAGGTGTTCGGTGAGGACAGTCGCGAGGCGTGCCTGAAGTACGTCGAGGAGAACTGGACCGATCTGCGGCCGAAGAGTCTAATCGAGGCGATGGAGGCCGACGCGGCGAATCGCGCATCTGCATCCGAATGAACGCTGAGTGAACGTGCGTCCGTTCCACCCTTCAACGGGTGGAGCGGACGCATCAGTCAGATCACGCTTCTACATCATTCCCATCCGTCACATGTGTAACAAGACCCAGGTGAGGCACACTTCATAAGGATTGTTACGGCGGGGTGAAATGTTCTGGCAACGATCGTTTGCAGATATTTCCATCTCGGCGCACATGTGTAATACTCGCAAGTAATCCACTAGCTAGTGGACAATTGAGGGGGGCCCGGTCGCAGGGTCAGGATGGTGAGATCAATGACGGAGCTGTACGAGCACATCGAAGATCGAGGTGTCGCGACGCCGTGGATGACCGCGGTGCGACTCGGTGGATCCGTGGTGACCTATGGCGAACTGTACGAGCGCGTCTGCGAGTACGACGACCTGATGGACCGTCACGCGCTCTCCGAGAACGCCACCGTCGCGACGGCCCTGATGACCTTCTTCCCGGAGCCGCTCCGCAAGCTGCCGCCGGCCGAACAGGCTCGCTGGGTGTCCGACGCCCTCGTCTGGCTCAGCCGGGACTTCGGGTCCTCGCGTCACGCACTCGGCGCCGTCGTCTAGCCTCCCGGTACACTGCACACCTACGCAGCAGCCCACTTTCCCTGCGGGGAAGTGGGCTGCCGTCGTCTGTACTGTCACCTGTTCGTACGCGATCGCCGCGGCGGTCCGCGGAACAGGCGCGGTGCTGTGAAACGATGAGAAGTCCGACCAACGAGGAGCGCTTCCGGTGACCAACCCCTTCGACGATGAGAACGGCCGTTTCGTGGTGCTGGTGAACGACGAGAACCAGCACTCCCTGTGGCCGGTCTTCGCCGATGTTCCGGCCGGCTGGACCACAGTCTTCGGTGAGGACTGTCGTGCGGCGTGCCTGGAGTGCGTGGAGACGAACTGGACCGATCTGAGGCCGCAGAGCCTCATCGACGCCACCCGCTGACGGGCCGTCCGGACCGGTGAACCACTGGCGGCTGCAGTCGAGGATCACGGTCGCGGCAGCTGTCGCGTTGATCCTCGAGCCGGCGTTCACCGTCGTAACGTTCATCGATGACGCGCGGATCACGGCGGCGTGGTGGCCGCCGGTGAGTCTGCTGCTGATCGTCTGCGGCGGCGTCGCCATGCTCTTCGGATGTACCGGGCGCGGTCGTCGCCGGCTGCCGCGCGCGGTGGCGTACACCGCGCTGGCGAGCCTCGCCGCCGAACTGCTGTGGCTGCTGGCCTGGAACGGTGAGACCAAGACGGGCCCGGTCCGGCTCATCAACTGGATCTCTTTCGAGGTTGCTCTGCCGTCGTTGCTGCTGGTCGCGTATTTCGGCATGGGCTGGGCCGTCGCCTACCTCGTGGTCGCGTTGCCGCTGCTGGCGACGACCCAGGAACTCGGCGGTTACGGTCAGTTCGGTTGGGCGTCGATGGTCACCCAGGCGATCACCGGAATCCTCACCCTGGTCTTCGCGGCGATGGTTCAGGTGACGCTGCGTCGAGCCAGAGCGCTCGACGTGGACCGCGACCGCATCCTCAACGCGGCTGCGAAGGCCGCCGAGCGCGAGGCCCGCCAGGCCGAACGGGACCGCATCGACGCGGTGGTCCGCGATCGGGTGATCGCAGTCCTGCGCGACATGGTTCCCGGTGCTCCGGACGAGGCGAGCCGTGCGCTGGCCGCCGACGCCCTCGCCGGCATGTCGCCCACGACGTCGACGACGCTCGGCCGGCCGCTCGCCGAAGTCGACGTTCCGCGCGCGGTGCGGCGGGTCCGCGACACCATCGCGGCGCGGGGCGACGACATCGATGTGATGATCGACGCCGACGAGCGGGCCGGCGCGATCCCGGCGTCGGTGATCGACGCGGTGCTCGGCGCGCTCGACGAAGCGCTCGACAACAGTGTCCGCCACGCGGGACCCCGGGCGTCGCGGATCGCGGTCGGCAGCCTCGGGGACGACGGCCTGCGATTGCGGCTGGTGGACGACGGCGGCGGCTTCGACCCCCGGCGCGTGCCCCTCGACCGTTCGGGCGTGGCGATCGGTATCGCGGGCCGCATGGACGACGTGCCCGGCGGCCGCGGCTGGGTCGACAGCACGCCCGGCGAAGGCACCATGGTCTCCATCGAATGGTTGAGACTCTGATGCCGCGCACCGCGCACCGGGCTCCGCCCGCCGAACGCCAGGTGCCCGACCTGCTGAGCCTGCAGCAGCTCTTAGGCTTGCGGTCGACGACGGTGACTGTCGTCTTCGCCGCGCTGGTGGTGGGCGACGTCGCGGTGCTGGCGCTCGCGGCGCACCGCATGTGGGGCGCGGGCTGGTGGCTCCAGGTGGCGATCTTCCTGCTGCTTGCGACGCTGACCGCCGTCAACCTGCGCGTGCCCGGGGATCCGACGCCGCTCGGCGTCGCCCTGGCGTCGACGATCCTTGCGCCCTCCTTGACCATGCTCTCGTGGTGGACGCTGCCGGCCGACCTCGCCGAACTGCGGTTTCCGATGATGAGCACGGCGGGCTCGATGTGCGCGCTGACCGCCGGGCTGATGGTGATGCGGGGCCGGCCGATCCTCGCCTGGATCATCGCGGCCGCACTGATCGGGATCGCGATGCTGTGGGGCCTGCAGAACGGGGGAGCGGTCAAGTCCGGGCTGCCGCTGGCCTCACGCGTGATCGCGGTGCTGGTGCCGGCTACCGCCGTCGCGGTGATGATCCGCCCGATGGTCGCCCTGATGGGGGCCCTGCGCGACCGTGAACTGGCCGCGGTCCGGGCGGCCGCGACCGTCGCCGCCCGCGACGCCGAACGCGCCGACCGGCTCGACGACCTCTCGGCCCGCGCCGGGGCGATGCTGGAGCGGATCGCCGCGGGTGAGGCGTCGACCATCGACGACGTCGACGCGGGCCGTCGCCTGGAGAATCAGCTGCGCGACGAGGTGCGCGGCCGGGGCTGGATCGATCCGCAGGTCTCGGAGGCCGTCGACGCCGTGCGCGCGGCAGGGGGACAGGTCACGGTCTTCGACGACAGCGGACTGGGGGCCTCGTCGGCGGCCCCGCGATACGGCGCCGCCGACCTGAAGGTGCTGCGTGAGGCCCTGCTCGACGATCTGCGCGCCGCGACCTGGCGGTCGACGATCACGGCTCGGATCCTCCCGGCCGGGCGTGAGATCGTCGCGTCGATCACGGTCGACGACGGGCACGATGTCGTACGTCGCGTGTGCCGGGAGATCGCCGGCGAACTGGTGTGGAGCGGGTAGACCCCGCAAGGCCGCTGAACAGAAGACGCCGCGAAGCACGAGGCTTCGCGGCGCTCTGCTGTGACTGGGAGGGTCAGTGGTGGCTGCCGCCCATCGACGCGAGCTGGGTGACGGCGTCGCCGCTGAGCTTCCAGTCCTCGTCGATCTTGACGTAGGTCAGCTGGATGTCGACCGGCTGCGGTGCGTGCGGCGACTTCACCGAGACGGTGACCTTCGCGGCCTTGTGGCCGTCGACGTCGTCGGTGGACTCGACATGGGTCACGGTGTACACGTCGGGGGTGTAGCCGCCGGCCGACGAGCCCTTGGCGTAGCCGATGACGGCCTGCTCGGTGCCCGGCTTGCTGGTGTCGACGACGGTGGCGATCTGATCGGCCGGGGTCGCGGGGTCGACGGCCTTGCGCAGGATCTCCTGGGCCTTGGCGTTGGCGAGGCCCTCGACGGCGGCCTTGCCGGCGTCGACCGCGCTGGTCACGACCGAGGTGGCGTCTTCGACCTTGCCGGCCGCGGCCGAAGTCGCTTCCTTGGCCTTGCTGGTCGCGGTGTCGGTGTCCGAACTGGAGCAGCCGCCCAGCACGAGGGCGGCGGCAGCGGCGAGACCGGCGACGGCGACGGTGGGACGGAACAGCTTCTTCTGAGTGGTCAAAGGAACCTCCTAGTTGGCTGAGGCGACCCTAACAGACGGTGGTCGGAGGCGAAACGGTCCGCGAACCACGTTCGGGGACGGGATCCGAAGGTTCTCAGATCCGGTGTTTGGTGTCCCCAGAATGGGGTACAGCCCGAAATTTGTCGCAGGCGACAACTACGATTCTCTTAATGTCGGATACGAGGGACGGCATGTGGTTGAGGGCGTGGTCCGGGGGAGGGCGCCCGCCAGTGGCTGCGTATTGCAAGAAGGTCGAGAAACGGGGCATCAGAAATGACGAACGACGACGGTGCGCATCCCGGCGTGCCGGGCAGCGGTGTCGTGCGCGTGGGCATGGTGGACGACCACCGGTCTCCGGTGTGGGGCATCGAACGCATTCTGGAACGCCACGACGATCTGCAGCTGGTCGCCTCCGCGGTGACCGTGCGGGAACTTTTGGCGCAGACCGCCGACCTCGACGTCGTGATCCTGGACCTGCGCCTCAACGACGGCACGACGCCCCGCGAGAACGTCAACACCCTCACCGAACGCGGCATCGGCACGGTGGTCTACACCTCCGGCGAGCATCCGGACCTGCTGCGGTCCGCGGCCCGCGCCGGCACCCTCGGGGTGATCCTGAAGTCGGTGCCCGAGGACACGATCGTCGACGCCGTCCGCGCCGCCGGACAGGGCCGCGAAGTGCTCACCACCGAATGGGCGGCGGCCATCGACGGCGATCCGAACCTGGCGGCCGTCGACCTGAGCCCGCAGTTGCAGCGGGTGCTGACCCTGTACGCCTCCGGCGGCACGTCGGTCAGCGTCGGGCAGGAGCTCAGCGTCGCACCCGACACGGTCAACGAGTACCTCAAGCGCATCCGGCAGAAGTACGCCGACGCGGGCCGCCCGACCCGGACCAAGCTCGACCTGTTCAAACGGGCCGTCGAGGACGGCTGGCTGCCCATGCCGAACCGGTCGCAGTCGGTGGAGTGACGCCCGAGTCGGGGCTCTCGACCGGGGCCGTCGAGCATTCGCGCATCACGGCGGTCATGGCCCGGTTCGTGGGGACGGGCTTCCTCGCGTACCTCCTGATCGCGCTGCCGGTGCTGAACAAGCCGCCCGGGATGGTGGCCGGCTGGTTCACCCCGGTCGGCATGCTGCTGGGCTACGGACCCGGCTTCGCACTGCTGGCGGTGACCTTTGTGCCGTCGATCCGCGACCGATGGATTCCGCGACTCGCCCTGTTGGTGACTCCGGCGTATCTGGCGGCGTGCGGCGTCTGGTTTCTGGCGTGGACCGGGTCGGTGCAATCGTCCGAACTGGTCTGCTGGCTGTTCAACTTCTGCGGCATGCCCGCGATGGCGCTGGCCCTGGCGCGTTCGCTGCGCGAGACCGCAGTGGTGCTGTTGATCTGCTCGGTGGTGGCCGGCTTGTTGACGTCGATGGCCCGGGAGCCGCTGCACGGCTCCAGCAATCTGGCCGTCGACCTGCTGTGGAGCTTTCTGTTCACGCTGCCGTTCGCGCTCGGTGTGCGGATGGTGGTGCGGTCCGGTGCGCTGCTCGACGCTTCGCGCGCCGACGCCGTGCGGGTGGCCGGCGACAGTGCCGCCGCCATCGCGCGCAACGCCGAACGCGGGCGGTTCGACGCGCTCATCCACGACCACGTGATCGCCACGCTCGCCTCCGCCAAGTCGCACCCGGACGACGATCGGCTGCCCGGCCAGGCGCGCAGGGCGCTCGCCGAGATGGACGCGGTCTCCGAGGCGCCGCTGTCCGACGAGGCCGTTCCTCCGCTGCCCGCGGCGGAGGCCGTCGCGCGCCTGCGGACCGCCGTGCACGCCGTCGACGTCGACGTCACCGTGGCCGTCGAACAGCCCGACGACGACGTCCGCTACCCGGCCGGGGTGGTGCGGGCGATGTCCGAGGCGCTGGGCGAGGCGCTGCGCAACAGCGTCCGGCACGCGGGCGCCGGAGCGGAACGGATGGTGCTGTTGGCCGGCAGCCGAGACGCACTGCGGGTGACCGTCGTCGACGACGGCGTGGGCTTCCGGCCCGCCGCGGTGCCTCCGGAGAGGCTCGGCATCGCCGTCTCGATCCGGCAGCGGCTCGAAGCGCAGCCCGGCGGATCGGCGACGGTGACCAGCGAGCCCGGCCGGGGCGCCGTGGTCGCGCTTCGATGGGAGCGGCCGGCGTGAGGCGAATCCTGGACCAGGCCCCGCGCAACGACGCCACCACCATCATGGGCATGCAGACTCGCGGAGCGGCCGTGTTCGCGGCGTCGATGGTGATCGTCTGCACCGTGCTCAGCTATCTGGCCGGTGGCGTCGAGCAGCCGTGGGTGTTCGCGGTGTCGGCCGCGCTGCTCGCGCTGTCCGCGACGACCCTGCTGATGGCGCCGGGCGATCCGATGGTCTGGCCGGCGACCCTGATCACGGCGGCGGCCCCGCTGCTGGCGCTGATCATCGCGATCCCGGCGCTGGCCGAGCGTCCCGGGATGGCCTACGCGACCCTCACCGGCCTGATGGTGATGGTCCAGTCGTTCATGTGCGTGCGCGGCCGGCCTTGGGCGGCCTGGACCGGCTACGCCGGATTCGTCGTCATCGCGCTGACCGCCGACCACCTCGCGGGGCCGCTGCCCGCGCTGACCTCGCCGATCACCTCGAACTTCGCGGTGATGCTGATGGCCACGTTCTTCGCCGCCATCGTCCGGCCGCGGGCCCGCCAGATCTACGCGCTGCGGCGGCGCACCGAACTGCAGACCGCGGCTGAAGCCGCCGAGCAGGCCATGCTCGCCGTCCGCGACGACCAGATCGCGCGCCTCGACGACCGCGCGCGGCCGCTGCTGGAGCGCATCGCGGAGGGCGGGCCGTTCGACGAGTCGACGATGCAGGAGTTCGGCCTGGTCGGCGAGCAGCTGCGGGACCGCATCCGTGCGCCCGGCCTGGACGGCGAGGAACTGGCCGCCGCGGTCTGGGCGGCCCGGGCCAGGGGAGTGCGGGTGGTGCTGCTCGACGACCTGCAGCGGACCGGGTCGCCGCAGGCCGGGTCGCCGTCGTACGCGGGCGTCGGCGAGAAGGCGATCGAAGTGCTCAGCGCCGTCGAGCACGGATCGGAGGTGACGGTGCGGCTGCTGCCCGCCGGACGCGCCGAGGCGGCGATGATCACCGTCGCCCAGGGGCGGCGGATCCGGCGGCTGGAGTTCGGCGACGACGGTGCACTGCAGGTGGACGGGGTCCTGGACCTCTGACCTGTCTCGACGCGAACACGCCAGAGGTGAGAAGCTTCTTCTAGGGGTGAGGAGGGAGCCGGGATGCTCACGTCGATCGGAGTCGGCATGCTGCGGCCCGAGCCGTCCGGCGAAACCGATCGGCGGCGGATCCAGCTGTTGATGACCAGGCTGGTCGCCGCCGGTTATCTGGCCTACTCGCTGCTGTTTCTGCGCGTCCTCCTAGATCGCACCCAGTACCTTCCGTGGTTCGCGCCGGTCGCCCTGGTGCTGGTCGCCGGCCCCGGCGTCGTGATGGGACTGACCACGCTGATGCCGGGCGACCAATGGCACCGGCGGCTGCCTGCGCTGGCGGTCCTGTGCAGCGTCGGCTTCGTGCTCGCCGTCATCGCGTGGGGCTTCGGCCGGGCCCCCGGCTTCACGCCCGGCCCGCAGGAATGGCTGATGGAGTTCGGCGGCATGGCGCCCTTGGCGATGATCCTGGTGGCGCCGCTGCGGACCGCGATGATCGCACTGATCGTCGGCAAAGGGCTGGCCGCGGTGGTCTCGGCCGCGCCGTTCCACGGCGACGCCCTGCACGTGGTGCTGATCGAGGCGCTGTTCGGATTCGCGTTCGTCACGATCTTCCTGCTGGTCGTCAACCGGGTGCTGCAGGCCGGTGAGGTGCTGGAGAGCTCCCGGGCCGGGGCTGTCGCGGCGTCGACCGCCAACGTGCTGGCCGTCGAACGCGCCAGGATCGACGCCCTGGTCCACGACCGGGTGATCGCGACCCTGGTGTCGGCGACGCCGGGGCCGGTCGACCTGCGGCTGGCACGGCAGGCCCGCGACGCGCTCGACGAACTCGAATCACTGTCCGAGCCCCACTCCGGAGCCGACAGCGTCGCCGTGCCCGCGCTGCTGACCCGGCTGCGCGAGGCCGTCGTCGCCCTCGACGCCGACGCGTCGTTCACCGTCGAGACGGCCGAGGGCGCGACGCCGGACGCCCGCGTCCCCGGAGCGGCGGCGTCGGCGCTGGTCGAGGCGTCGTGCGAAGCGCTCCGCAACAGCCTGCGGCACGCCGGGCCGGGCGCCGGGCGGGCGGTGCTGGCCGGCTTCGACGACGACGGCGGACTGCAGGTGATGATCGTCGACGACGGCGTCGGCTTCGATCCGGCGGCGGTCAGCCGGCAGCGACTCGGTATCGAACTCAGCATCCGGCAGCGGCTGGGCCTGCTGTCCGGCGGCGCGGCCGAGGTGATCAGCGAACCTGGACGCGGGACGACGATCCTGCTGTCGTGGGCGGCGCAGAACTCCGCGGCGCAGGACTCCGCGGCGGACGCCGGGACGGTGCAGGCGGGGGCCGCCCAGTGAGCGGTGGCGCCCGGCGCACCGACGCCGCGCAGGTCGTCGGACTGCGCGCGCCGGGCGCCCCTTACATCGGCGTGGCGGTGTGGGTGCTCTACCTGGTGCTCGGTCTCACCAGCCACGGGGTGGCGAACGACTGGCTGTATGCGGCGTCGTTCGTGCTGATCGCGGTCGGCGGGGTGCTGGTGCTGCTCGACGACGACGATCCCGTCTCGACGCCGTCCACCGCGGTGATCGCCGCCGGCCTGGTCGGCGCGCAGGCGTTCGCGGTGCTCTCGACGCACTCCGACGACCGGCTCGCCAACCTGATGGTGTCCGGCGGAGCCGCCATCGTGATGACCTTTCTGTGCCTGCGGGGCCGGGTCCTGTGGTCGTGGGCGGCATTCGCCGCGTCGCTCGTCGTGGTGGCGGTGCTCGCCGGAACCGAATCGGGGGCGATGTACGGCCAGGCCGGCACCATCGGGATCTTGGTGATGGCGACGGTCTTCACGCGGATCGTGCGCCCGCGGGCGGCGCGGATCGCCGCGCTCCGCGAGCAGGCGGTGAGGGCCGCCGCACAACAGCGGTCCGACGACGCGGTGCGCGAGGTGCGCCGGCAGCGGTTGGCACGCCTGGACGAGCGGGCCCGCCCGCTGCTGGACCGGATCGTCGCCGGCGGCGAGCTGACGGCCGACGAGATCGCCGAATGCCGGCTGGTGGAGGCCCAGCTGCGCGACCGGATCCGCGCCGCCGGATTCGACAGCGCCGAAGTGGAGCAGGCGGCGACGCGGGCCCGCGAGCGGGGCGTGCACGTACTGCTGCTCGACGACTACTCGCGCGAATCGACCGCCCCCGCCCCGACGGCGCTGTGCCGCATCCGGGCCGCGCTGGTCGAGGTGCTCGGCGACACCGGCTGCGGCGACGAGGTGGTCGCCCGGATCCTGCCGCACGGTCGCGAAGAGCTCGCGATGATCACCGTGGTGCACGACGGCGGCACCGACCGCCGGGTCTTCGACGCCCGCGGGCAGCGACGCTTCGCCGACTAGAGCTTCGCCGACGAGGTCTTCGTCGTGTAGCCACGCGGCGCGATCGGCGGACCGGCTCGGCGACGCGTACCCTGGCATAGGCGATGTGATGGCGGTCATACATGAACGTTGATGCAGGCGGGAACCACATGAACATGGTCCGGTCGAGGGATTGACTTCTCGTCGATCACCCGGAACGGGTGTCCCCCTTTCTGGGTCTACAGCTACACGATCACTGATCCTAGGCTGAGAGAACGCTGTGGGACGTGTCGTCATCGCAGGTCGCGCGGCGTGGTGAACATCGGGTCGGGAAACTTGATTCACGGGGAGAAATATCGTGACCGCACTGGCAACTGCTGCAATGGACGTTCGACCTGCACACGGAGGCCTGGCTGCAACCGGCCCCGTCGAGGCGCTGCGCGACAGCCGAGAGGTGCTTCGGGAGCGGGCTTCAGTCACCGGTCTCGCGCCGTACCGCGAGGCCGCCGCCGCGCGCGACGCGCAGCCGGCCAAGCCTGCGCTGTCCAGCCGCGAAGTGGAGGTACTGCTCGCCTGGCTCATCTCCGAGTCGAAGGAAGAGGCCGCCGCCCGGCTGTACATCTCGGCGTCGACCGTCAGCACCCACATCTCCCGGATCCGCGCCAAGTACTCGGCGATCGGCCGTACCGCGCCGACCAAGACTCATCTGCTGGCTCGCGCCCTGCAGGACGGCTACACCTGCCTCTCCGACTGGTGACCACGTCCTTCGCCTCGGCCGGATTTGGCGTTGGCCTGCGGAAACACGTACGCTAGAGCGGTTGCCCGCGGTGCATTGCGCGCCGCAGTCGACTCGCGAACCCACTGGGTGCGTCCATTTGTGGCGCACAAGCCCAGGCAGGCGCGTGTTTTCGACGGCAGCCGACCGTGTGCGCCGGGTCGGAAATCCGGCGTGCAGATACATCCAGGTCTAGGAGACAAGCAGTGATTCAGCAGGAATCTCGCCTGCGGGTCGCCGACAACACCGGTGCAAAGGAAATCCTCTGCATCCGCGTGCTCGGTGGATCCTCGCGGCGATACGCCGGCGTGGGCGACGTCATCGTCGCCACCGTCAAGGACGCCGTCCCCGGCGGAAACATCAAGAAGGGTGAGGT
>JASGFV010000064.1:0-15913 GCA_047605365.1 Gordonia sp. (in: high G+C Gram-positive bacteria) | reverse complement strand
CGGCCTCCGGCCGGTGTGCGCCCACTGTGTTGTTTGAAAAGGCTTCACGTGGGCGCACTGCCGAAGGCCGCCGTGCTGCCAGAGGCTTCGACAGGCTCAGCCGGCAGAACGACCTCAGCCGACAGGGGACTAGAGTGCGGCGTGGAACAACGGTCGCGGCGCGCGGCTACGCTTTGGGCATGAAACGACGTCTCGCGTCGACTGGCGGAATCGCCGTCACGACGACGCTCTTCGTGCTGCTGGTGGCGGCGTTCAGGTTCTTGCCGCAGGCGATCTCCGACGCGTGTCACTCGGGCTTCGGCGACCAGACGGCACGGATCGACGCTTTGTCGCGGGGGCTCACCGAATTCTGGCGGTCCGGCGGCCCCGGATTCCCGCCCGAGCTTGCGAATCTGGTCGACTACTGGCGGGTGTGGCACGCGACGAAGATCGTGATCTGCGTGTTCATGGTCGTCGTGCTGATCGCGCTCGCTTGGGGGCTGTGGATCCGGTACGTGGCGGCGACTTCTCGTGCACCGGTCTGGGCGACGGCCGCCGGATTCGTCACGGTGCTGGTGTTCGCGGCGGCCTTCGTCCTCGCGGTGAACGTGCAGGCGACGGCCGGCCCGTCGATCGCGCTGCTGCCGATGCTGTCCGAGCGGCCCGCGGACCCGGCCCTCGTGGGCACGCTGCGCGAGATGAAGACCGGCCTGACCGACGGCGGGAGCACGGCCGCGGCGTCGCCCGCACTGCAGACTCTGATCGACGACGCCGCGCGCTACCACTGGACCCTCGCCGTCGCGTCGCTGGTGCTCGGCGTGGTCGCGGCGGGTGCAGCCGTCGTCGCATGGCGTCGCCGCAGCGGTGCCGAGCACGCCTCCCGAAACCGCACCGCGGCGACAGTGCTCGGCGTCGTCACGACCGTCGGCGCCGTGCTGCTGCTCGGGCTGGCCGCCGCCGGCACGGTGTCGGCGCTAGACCCCGAGGCCTCACTCGTCGCTGTGCTCGGGATCGGCTGAACCGGCGCGTTACAGTGGCCGCATGACCGAATCGAACCAGAAAGTGCTGACAGTGCTGGTCACGGGCGCGACCAGCGGCATCGGCGCGCAGGTGGCCGAACAGTTCGCGGCCGCCGGGCACCGCGTGTACGGCACCACGCGCAACCCGGACTCGGTGCGCGAGAAGATCCACGGCGTCACCTACGTGCGGCTCGACAACGCCGACTACTCCACCGCGCAGAGCTGCGCCGACGAGGTCGGCGACGTCGACATCCTCATCAACAACGCCGGCGAGAGCCACGACGGCCCGCTCGAAGACACCCCGCTGGAAAGCATCGAGCACATCTTCGCGGTCAACGTCTTCGGGCCGATCGCGCTGACCAAGGCCGTCCTCCCGGGCATGCGGGCGCGCCGCACGGGCACCGTCGTGATGGTCGGATCGATGCTGGCCAGCTTCCCGGTGGCCTTCCGCTCCACCTATTCGGCGACCAAGGCGGCGCTGAAGAACTACGCGCTGTCG
The DNA here is from genome assembly GCA_047605365.1 of Gordonia sp. (in: high G+C Gram-positive bacteria). GTDB lineage: Bacteria > Actinomycetota > Actinomycetes > Mycobacteriales > Mycobacteriaceae > Gordonia. The sequence goes on along the minus strand of JASGFV010000064.1, from coordinate 14,416 downwards.
CTGCGCCGCGAGGTCGCGCCCTACGGCATCCGGGTGATCTCCGTGGAGCCCGGCACTATCGCCACCGGCATCGGCGACCGCCGCAACCGCGACGTCGTCGACGACTCGCCCTACCGTGCCGAATACGAGACCTACGCGGCAGCGGTCCGCGCCAACGAGGCGAAGGGCATCAGCGCGGAGTCGATGGCCGAACAGATCGTGCAGGCCGCGCTCGCCGAGAAGCCCCGCCCGTTCTACGCCCGCGGCAACCGGGCCGGCCTGGTGTTCCTCGTCAAGCGGCTCGTCCCGCAGCAGGTGATCATCGACATCGCGAACCGCACCCATGGACTCGGCCGGATCCGGCCGTGAGCAGACCGCACGCGCTCACGCTGCGGGTCATCGGCATCGGCCCCGGCGGCCCGCGCCAGCTGACGCTGGAGGCGGTCGACGCGATCGCCGCCACCGACGTCTTCGTCCTCCTCGACAAGGGCGCCCGCGTCGACGACCTCGCCGCGGCCCGCCAGGCGCTGCTCGACGCCCACGCCGCCCCCGGTCATCGGGTGGTGGTGGTCGACGACCCGCCGCGTGACCGCGACCCCGCCGACTACCGCGCCGAAGTCCGTCGCTGGCACACCGCGCGCGTCGACGCGATCGAGACGGCCCTGCGCGAGCACGTCGCCGACGGGCAGAGCGCCGCGTTCCTGGTGTGGGGCGACCCCGCGCTCTACGACTCGACGCTCCGCATCGTAGACCAGCTCGCCGAACGCGACGCGCTGACGCTCGACGTGGCGGTGATCCCCGGAGTCACCAGCGCGTCGGCGCTGACCGCGGCGCATCGTATGGTGGCGCACGGGATCGGCGAACCGATCCTCATCACCACCGGACGACGACTCGCGCAGACGCCGCCCGGCGCCGACCTCAACCAGATCGTCATGCTCGACTCGCACCTGGCGTTCGCCGAGACCGCGTCCGACGACGACGAAGTGTTCTGGGGCGCCTACCTCGGCACCGAGCACCAGCTGCTGCGCGGTGGCAGGGTCGGCGACGTCGCCGCCGAGATCGCCCAGGTGAGGGAGCAGGCCCGGGCCGAGCACGGCTGGATCATGGACATTTACCTGCTGCGGCGGGCCTAGCGCCTCACCAGCCGGCGAAGTCGGTGGTGATCGCGTCGAGCGCGTCGTCGGCGATCTCGGGCCGGCAGATCAGGAAGTCCGGCAGGTACGGCTGCGGATTGTTGTAGACGATCTCGCTTCCGTCCAGGCGAGAACAGTGCAGACCCGCCGCCAGCGCGACGCCGACCGGCGCGCAGTTGTCCCACTCGTACTGTCCGCCGGCGTGCACGTATGCGTCGACGTCGCCGCGGACCACCGCCATCGCCTTGGCCCCCGCGGACCCGATGTGTACCGCCTGCAAGCCGAGTCGCTGCGCCACCGCGGCGCTCGGATACGAGTGCCCGTAGCGCGAGACCGCGATCCGGCCGCTGAGCGGGCCGTCGACCATCGGCACCTCGTCGGAGCGGAACAGCTCTCCCATCGCCGGCAGCGAGACCGCCGCGACCTCGGGCCGCCCGCCGACGGTCAGCGCGACATGCACCGCCCAGTGCGACGTGCCCATGCCGTACTCGCTGGTGCCGTCGAGCGGGTCGATGATCCACACGCGTTCGGCGGTGGCGCGGTCGCCGACGTCGTCGGCCTCCTCGGAGAGCACCGCGTCGTGCGGGCGCTGTGCGGCCAGCACCTGGCCGATCCACGCCTGCGCCATCGCGTCGCCCAGATCGCCGAGCAGGCGACGCCGCAACAGTTCGCCGTGCCGGATGCCGAGCAGGATCTCCCCGGCTCCGCCCGCGATGAGCGCGGCGAGCTCGGCGTCGCTCATGGTGGGCGGAGGCGAGGTCATCAATCCACTACAGCACACGCTCCCGGCGGCGGACGCGCACACTGGACTCATGCCGGAACTCCCCGAAGTCACCGCGATCGCCGCGTTCCTCGACGGGCGCATCGCGGCACTGCCGATCCGGCGGGTCGACGTGGCGTCGCTCTCGGTGCTCAAGACCGCCGACCCGCCGTACTCGGCGCTCACCGGACGAGTGGTGGCGTCGGTCGAGAGCATCGGAAAGTACCTGGTCATCAACACCGTGCCCGGATCCGACTCCGGCGGTGACGGCGCGGAGCCGGCGATCGCACTCGTTCTGCACCTGTCGCGGGCGGGCTGGGTGCGGTGGAGCGAGAACCTGTCGCCGACGCCGCCCCGACCGGGCGGCAAAGGACCGATCGCCCTGCGCGTGCACTGCGGGCTGCCGGGCGAAGGCTTCGACGTGACCGAGGCGGGCACGCAGAAGCGGCTCGCCGCCTGGGTGGTGCGCGACGTGCACGACGTCGAGCGCATCGCGACGCTCGGGCCCGGCGTGCTCGATCTGTCGCGTGACGAGTTCGCGTCGCTCCTGGCCGCGACCGGGTCGCGGATCAAGACGGTGCTCACCGACCAGCGCATCATGGCCGGCGTCGGCAATGCCTACTCCGACGAGATCCTCAACGTGGCGAAGCTGTCGCCGTTCGCCGCCGCCAAGAGCCTGACCGCCGAGCAGGTCGACGCGCTGTACGCCGCGATGCGGTCGGTGCTGACCGGGGCCGCCGAACATCTGGAGGGGCTCGGCGTCGGCAAGCTCAAAGCCGAGAAGCGGACCGGTCTGCGCGTGCACGCCCGCACCGGTCTGCCGTGCCCGGAGTGCGGCGACACCGTACGCGAAGTGTCGTACGCGGACCGGTCGTTCCAGTACTGCCCGACCTGTCAGACCGGCGGCAAGGCGCTCGCCGACCGCCGGATGTCCCGGCTGCTGAAATAGCGTTTACCAGCGCGGATCGAGGTTCGACTCCACCAGCATCACGTTGTAGTCGGCCCAGCGGGAAGCGTTGAAGTACAGCTGATCTCCGGTGCCCTTCAGGGCCGGAGAGTCGGGCAGCATCATCGGGCCGTACAGGATCGCCGCGTTCTTCGGCACCAGCGTCTTGGGCGCACTCCACGGGCCGCTCATCGACGACGCCGTGCGCAGCGTGATCGCATTGTCGCCGTCGAGCATCACGTACTTGTTCAGCGACGGGCTCCAGGCGACCGATAATTCGGTGGCCCGGCCTCCGAAGATCCGCGAGGCGTCGGTGACCTGCCCGGCGTCGCGGGTCCAGGTGCGGCCGGTCCAGTACTCGTACCGTCCGAGGTTCCCGATGTCGCGGGGCATGAACCGGGCGAGATAGGCCGAACCGAACCGCCCATTGGGCGTGCCGACCTGGTAGATGTACGGGTCGCCCGGCCGGCCGCGCGTGTAGCCGGCCTGCTGGAAGCGGGAGTCGTTGGCGAACGGCACGTTGTAGCGCGTGGTGCCGGGCAGCGGGTGCCAGGTGTTGCCGTTGTCGGTCGACTTCGCGACCACCGAGTAGTTGGTCCACCAGACGCCGTCCGGGCCCCAGTTCCGCACCGACATCATGTTGACGTACTGGGCGCCGTCGATGCTGATGCCCGACGTCGGGATCATCGTCATCTCGATGAAGTTCACGCCGAGCGCGCGGTTCATGTCGCGGGTGAAGCGACCGCCCGGACCGGGCTGCAGGTTGAGGCCGTCGGAGTAGTTCTTGTCGCCGGTGCGCAGGAGCACGTTGTTGCGCCACTGCCGGTTCGGCGCGTGGCACCAGCCGAACGTGTCGCCGAAGGCGAGCAGCGTCTGGCCGCGGCCGTTGTCCCAGGCGACGCCGAGGTCGGTGCCGGAGATGGTGAATCGCGACAGGGTGTGGTTCGGGCTCAAGCGGCCGGTGACCCAGGAGACGATCCGGGTGCGCGGACTGCGCCACTCGGGCAGCGCGCCCTGCGGACCGGACCCGCGGACCCGCGGGGTCTTGGGGGCGTGTTTGCCGCTGGATCCAGCGGTGGGCAGGTCGCAGGGGGCGGCGGAGGCGAGTGCGGGCGGCACGATCGCGACGAGGCCGGCCGCCGACACCGCGGCGGCCGCCACCGCCAGACATCGAACGCGATGCGGCAGTCCGAGACGCATGTGACTACTCCTGGGTCTTGAGTGACCGTTGTGAACCACCCCACCACAGTTCACGGTTCCCGCGCCAGACCTTGCGGTGAAGCCGCGGCCGTCGCGCGTGCTTGGGAGTGGGTACATTCTCCTCCCATGACCCGCGACAAGATCATCATCACCGGCGCCAGCTCCGGACTCGGCGAAGGCATGGCCCGGGAGTTCGCCGCCCGCGGACGCTCTCTCGGACTCGCCGCGAGGCGGCTGGACCGGCTCGACGCGCTGGCCGGCGAACTCACGCAGGCCCGGAAGGTCGTCACCGCACGACTCGACGTCAGCAACGTCGACGAGGTGCCCGGCGCCTTCAGCGAACTCGCCGAAGGCCTCGGCGGCGTCGACCGGGTGATCGTCAACGCCGGCATCGGCAAGGGCGCGCGGATCGGCACCGGCAAGGCGTGGGCCAACCTCGAGACCGTCCAGACCAACCTGGTCGGGGCCCTCGCGCAGATCGAGGCGGCGATGGAGATCTTCCGTGCCCAGAACAGCGGCCACCTGGTGCTGATCAGCTCGATGAGCGCCATCCGCGGCCTGCCCAAGGCGCAGACCGCGTACTCGGCGTCGAAGGCGGGTCTGTCGGCGATCGGTCAGGGACTGCAGACCGAACTGGCCGGCAGCCCGATCAAGGTCAGCGTGATCCTGCCCGGCTACATCGAGACCGACATCAACCGCGGCGTCAAGACGTCGATGATGGCCGACACCGAGTCCGGGGTGCAGGCCCTGGTCAAGGCGATCGAATCCGAACGCAAGCGCGTCGAGGTCCCGTCGTGGCCGTGGGCGCCGATTGCGGTGGCGCTGCGGCACCTTCCCGACTTCCTGGCGGCGAAGCTGGTCTGAGGCTCGGGGGCCGCCAGACCCTTCGACAAGCTCAGGGAACGGACGACAAGCTCAGGGAGCGGGGACACTGCGCCGAACTGCGCGACCGAATAGTCTTGTGACATGGAGCGCGCGGACTGGCCTTACGAGCACGGCGACGACTACGACATCACGGCCTCGGCGCAGTGGCACGCGCTGACCGATCATCAGCGTGAGCTGCGTAAGAGCGATCTGCGTGAGCTCTTCGCGGGCGACGCCGAACGCGGCACGCGGTACGTCGTCGACGCGGCAGACCTGCACGTCGACTACTCCAAGAATCTGGTGACCGACGAGACCCTCGGCCTGCTGACCGCGCTGGCGCGGGAGGCCGGTGTCGAGGATCTGCGAGACAAGATGTTCGCAGGCGCCCACCTCAACACCTCCGAGGACCGCGCCGCACTGCACACCGCGCTGCGCCTGCCCGCCTCCGCCGAACTGTCGGTGGACGGGCAGGACGTGGCCGGCGACGTGCACCGCGTGCTCGGCGCGATGGGCGACTTCAGCGACCGCGTGCGCTCCGGCGAATGGACCGGCCACACGGGGGCGGCCATCACCGACGTCGTCAACATCGGCATCGGCGGCTCGGACCTCGGGCCCGCGATGGCCTACCGCGCGCTGCGCCACTACCGGCAGGCCGGCTTGCGGTGCCACTACGTCTCGAACGTCGACCCCGCCGACCTGGTCTCGGTGCTCGGCGATCTGAACGCCGAGACGACGCTGTTCGTCGTCGCCTCCAAGACCTTCACGACGCTCGAGACCCTCACCAACGCGCGGGCCGCGCGCCGCTGGCTGCTGGACCGCCTCGGCGCCGGCGACGACGCCGTGGCCAAACACTTCGTCGCCGTGAGCACCAACGCCGACGAGGTGGCGGCGTTCGGCATCGACACCGCGAACATGTTCGGCTTCTGGAACTGGGTCGGCGGGCGCTACTCCGTCGACTCGGCCATCGGGCTGTCGCTGATGATCGCCGTCGGCCGGGAGAACTTCGCGGGCTTCCTGGCCGGTTTCCACGCCGTCGACCGGCACTTCGCCACCGCGCCGCTGGAACGCAACGCCCCTGTGCTGCTCGCGCTCATCGGCCTCTGGTACTCCAACTTCTGGGACGCGCAGAGCCAAGCCGTGCTGCCGTATTCCGACGACCTCGGACGATTCCCGGCCTACCTGCAGCAGTTGGTGATGGAGTCCGACGGCAAGTCGGTCACGGTCGGCGGCCGCGAAGTCTGCGCCCCCACCGCGACCGTGGTCTGGGGCGAGCCCGGGACCAACGGCCAGCACGCCTTCTATCAGCTGCTGCACCAGGGCAGCTGGCTGATCCCCGCCGACTTCATCGGCTTCGCCGAACCCACCGACGACGTCACGACCGCCGACGGCCAGTCCATGCACGACCTGCTGATGAGCAACTTCTTCGCGCAGACCGAAGTGCTCGCCTTCGGCAAGAGCGCCGACGACCTCGCCGCCGAAGGCGTCGACCCGCAGCTGGTGCCGCACAAGGTGATGCCTGGCAACCGGCCCACCAACTCGATCCTCGCGCCCAAGCTGACCCCGTCGGTCCTCGGCCAGCTGATCGCGCTCTACGAGCATCAGGTGTTCGTGAAGGCGATGATCTGGGGCATCAATCCGTTCGACCAGTGGGGCGTGGAACTGGGCAAGAAGCAGGCAGGCAAGCTCATCGACGTGCTCGGTGACGCGCAAGCCCCGGAGCGCCTGCCGGATTCGTCCACCGACGCCCTGGTGCGCTGGTACCGGAAACGTCGCGGCCGCACCGTCTGAGCGGTTTACGACGAATCGGGCGAACGGACGACGGTGGGCGTCGGCGGTCCCCACGCCGTAGTGTCTGTTCCAGGTCAGATGACCCACCCAGATGACGAACGATCCAGAAGGATGACCCATGAGCGACGCCCGTGAAACCGTTCTGCGCTACGTCCCCGACGCCGACCTCGACGTCGTCGACTCGATGGCCAAGACCTACCGCCTGGTGCTCAGCAACCGCGACGCCGCGCTGGTCTCGGCGAGCGATCCGGAAGAGCTGAAGACCGTCCGCGAGAACTTCCTCAAGAAGAAGCTCGGCCTCACCGACAGCGACGCCGACCTCGACAAGGCCATCGCCGACGTGCTGGCCGAGATGAAGGACGGCAAGGCCAACCCGCGTCTGGCCGTGTACTACAAGCTGGCTGACAAGTACGGCAAGCTCGGAGTCTTCAAGTAAGAACCGCTGTGACGCTCGGTCGCCGGTTCGGGTGTGCGCGCCCGGATCAGCGACCGAGCGGTCCGCGTCCCAGACGCAGCAGCAGCATCGCGAGCGTGTGACCCTCCGGGCCCAGGTCCGAGAAGCGGTCGAGCACCTTGACCTCGCGACTGTGCACCAGCCGCGGACCGCCGTCGGCCATCCGCTTCGCGCCGATCTTCTTCGACACCGCGGAGCGACGCTGAATCGCCGCCAGAATGATCGCGTCCATCCGGTCGATCTCGCCGCGCAGCACATCGATGTCGTCGGGCAGTCCCGTGACGTCGCTGCCGAGGTCGTAGGCTGTCAGATCGATCGCCGGGCTGTCGGCTGCGTCGTCAGTACTCACGAACCGAATTTTGCCACGTCGCCTCGCAGGAGATTCGAAGGACATGCCTCTCACCCGTTTCGCCGGAGTGGCCGCCACGACGCTGATAGTCGCGCAGATCGTGATTCGGGCCTGGATGGTGGCGCGTGGCGACTTCTACTGGGACGACCTCGTCCTGATCGGCCGTGCCTCGTCGCACCCGATCCTGAGCTGGGACTACCTCGGCTACGACCACGACGGACACTTCATGCCCGGCGCATTTCTCGTCGCCGGGATCACGACGCTGATCGCCCCGGTGCAGTGGTGGCTGCCCGCCGCCACCCTGGTGGTGCTGCAGGCGCTGGCCTCGGTCGCCGTGTGGCGGATGATCCGGGCCATCGCGCCGGCGGCCACAGTCGGTGCGCTGGCGGCACTGGCCTTCTACCTGTTCGTGCCGATGACCGTGCCGTCGTACGTGTGGTGGGCGGCCGGACTCAACGCGCTGCCGATGCAGATCGGCATGGCCGTGGTGATCGCCGACGTCGTGCTGCTGGTGCGCGCCGGGAAGCGGTCGGCGTCGTCGCGGCGCAGGCTGACCGTCGGCGCGGTGGTGGCGTTCGTCGTGGCACTGCTGTTCTTCGAGAAATCCCTCTTCATCGCACCGGTCGCGTTCGCGGCCGCTGTGCTGTCGCTGTACGGGGAGGGGGCGCGCTCGCCAGTCGCGGCGGCGTGGCGTCGTGCGCAGACGCTGTGGCTGTGGCTGGCCGGCGTCTTCGTCGTCTGGGGCGGGGTGTACCTGTCCGTCTCGTCGTCGACCTCGGGGCCGCACGACGCCGCGCAGACCGCGCAACTCGTCTGGCGCAGTGTGAATCAAGGCGTCGTCCCGTCACTCGTCGGCGGACCGTGGGTGTGGGAGCGCTGGACGCCCGGTCCGCCGTTCGGCGACCCCGCGCTGTGGATGATCGTCGCGGGCTGGCTGGTGCTGATCGCGGCAGTGGTTTGGACCGTTCTGCGTCGCCGCGGCGCCGCGGTGATCTGGGCCTGCGCACTGCTGTACGTGGTGGCCGCGCAGGTTCCGGTGATGTGGAATCGGTCGGGGCACACCACCGGCCTGGTGCTGGCCCAGTCACTGCGCTATCTGCCGGACGCCGCGCTGGTGCTGGCCGTCGCAATGGCGCTGCTGGTCGCTGCGCGTCCGCGCGGGGCGCGGGTCGTCGAGCCCGGGGCCGGGCAGAAGGCAGTCGACGGTGAGCCCGTCGAGCGTGCACAGGACGTGCCGACCGGCCCCTACGGCGACGGCCTGCTGTTCCAGGGCCGCCGGGCGCAGGGCTGGCGGGACGCCGAACGCGCCGAGTCTGGGCGGAGCGGGCCCCAGCACACCGAAGCGGCCGTCGTCGCGGCCGCCTCGCAGACTCCCGTGCCGGACGCTCCGGTCGCGGAGTCCGGCGAGGCGGTGAGCGATCCGGCCCCCGCGGAGGGCGGAGTGTTGCGCGGACTCGCGCTGGTGGGAGCGGCAGCGGTGCTGGTGTCGGCGCTGGTCAGTACCAGCGCGTTCACCACGTCGTGGCATGACGACCCGACCGGTTCCTACCTCGCCACCGCGCGGGACGCGCTCTCCGGGCATCCCGACCTGGTGATGTTCGACCAGCCGGTGCCGCTGGAGGTCCTGTTGCCGGTGGCCTACCCGTACAACCAGATCAGCAACGTCTTCGGCCGCGTGCCCGACCGCCCGAAGTTCGGCACGGTCACCGACGAGCTGGTGGTCTTGGACCCGCAGGGGCATCTGGTGCCCGGCGCGGTGACCCCCGTGCGCGAAGTCGCGGAGAGTGGCGGCAGCTGCGGACGCCCCCGGCTCGACGAGCCGACCCGGCTGCGCCTGTCCGGGCCGCTCATCCAGTGGCAGTGGACGGTGTCGCTCAGCTACTGCGCCGACATGGACGGCGAGATCGCCGTCCGGCTCGCCGGCGGCGACGAGGTGCGCGTGCCGGTCCGGTCCGGGCTGCACCCGGTGTACTTCCAGGTCTCCGGCGGCGGCGACGCACTGGACGTGCGACCCGTGACGCCGGGGCTGAAGCTGCACACCGGCGAGGGCCGCGTCGGCCAGCCGGGTGTCGCCTCGCTAGTGGCGGGCGGCTGATCGTTCCCGCTCCGGAACTCAGCTCCCGCTAATTGTCTGGCATTTAGCGGGAGCCGACAGCTGGAGCGGGAACGGGCAAAGGTGCTGCCGGAGCTACAGCTTCTCGCCGGGCAGACCGCCGAGGGTGAGCAGCGTGACCCGGCCGATGTTGCCGCCGAAGTCGAAGGTGATCTTCTCGGTCGGGCCCGCGCCCTCCTTCGCGACGGCCTTGCCCATGCCGTACTTGGGATGGTTGATGCGGTCGCCGATCGCGTACTGGACGTTCTTGTTGCGGCCTCGGGTGGGGTCCGAACTGTAGGACTCGCGTCCACGGGCCCCGCCGCCGGTCGACGAGAAGCCGAACGAACCCCGGCCGCCACCGAAACCGCCGCCGGAGCCGAAGCCGCCGCCGGGCGAGCCGAAGCCGCCGCGGGCGGGGCGTCGTCGTTCCACTCGTCGCCAGTCCATCAGCTCCTGCGGGATCTCCTGCAGGAACCGTGACTCAGGATTCTCCACCGGCTGACCCCACGATGCGCGCATCACCGCGCGCGACAGGTACAGGCGCTTGCGGGCACGCGTGATGCCGACGTAGGCCAGGCGTCGTTCTTCGCTGAGTTCGTCGGGATCGCCCATCGCGCGCATGTGCGGGAACTGACCCTCCTCCCAGCCGGTCACGAAGACCACCGGGAACTCCAGGCCCTTCGCCGTATGCAGGGTCATCATGGTGACGACGCCTTCGCCCTCGTCGGGAACCTGGTCGGCGTCGGCGACCAGTGCGACCTTCTCCAGGAAGGCGGCCAGCGATCCGGGTTCGGGCTCGCCGCCGCCCACTGTGTCACCGGCGTCGGCCCCGATCAACTCGCCGGTGTCGACGTCTTCGTCTTCGTCGTCGCGCTGGGCGGCTTCGAGACTGAAATCGCGGGCGACGGCGACCAGCTCGTTGAGGTTGTCCAGTCGGGCGCCGTCTTGCGGGTCGTTGGAGCCCTCGAGTTCGGCGCGGTATCCGCTGCGGTCGACGATGGCGTCCACCAGGTCGCCGATGTCGGCGCCTTCGGTGGTCGCGTCCGCCTGCGCGTCGTCGTCGGCGAAGGACAGCAGGAAGTCGGTGCGCAGTCCCTCGATGAGATCGACGAATCCGCCGATCTGCTTGACCGCACGGGTGTTGAGCAGCGGGACGCGGCCCTCGGCGCCCTCCAACAGGGCCTGGTAGAAGCTGACACCGAGATTCTCGGCGTGCACGGCCACGCAGGCTTCGGCGCGATCGCCGATGCCGCGGCGCGGGGTGTTCAGGATGCGTCGCAGGCTGACCGAGTCGTCCGGGTTGGCGACGACGCGCAGGTAGGCGACGATGTCGCGGACCTCTTTGCGCTCGTAGAACTTGGTGCCGCCGACCACTTTGTACGGAATGCCGTGCCGGATGAAGACTTCTTCGACGGCGCGCGAGCCGGTGTTGGTGCGGTAGAAGACCGCGACGTCGCCGTAGGTGTGGCTCGACGACCCGCCGATCGAGTAGTCGACCAGCTCCTCGATCTCTTTGGCGATGAACGCGGCCTCTTCGCGGTCCGAATCGGCGACGTAGCCGACGATCAGATCGCCGTCGCCGGAGTCGGTCCACAGTCGCTTCTCGCGCCGGTTCGCGTTGCGGGCGATGACCGCGTTGGCGGCCCGCAGGATGTTGTTGGTGGAGCGGTAGTTCTGCTCCAGCAGGATGGTCTCGGCGTTCGGATAGTCGCGTTCGAACTCGTCGATGTTGCGGATCGTCGCGCCGCGGAAGGCGTAGATCGACTGATCGGAGTCGCCGACGACGCACAGTTCGGAGGGGGTGAGGCCGTCGGCGGTGGTCTCCTCGCCGACGAGTTCGCGGACCAGCACGTACTGGGCGTGGTTGGTGTCCTGGTACTCGTCGATCAGCACGTGCCGGAAGCGACGGCGGTAGTAGGCGGCGACCTCGGGGTGGCGCTGCAGCAGTGCGACGGTCTCGCCGATCAGATCGTCGAAGTCGAAGGCGTTCGCCTCGGCCAGACGGCGCTGGTATTCGGCGTAGATCGCGACGATCGACTCCATGGTGACGCCCGGCGAGGTCGCCTCGTCGGCACCGCCCGCCGTCACCTCGGCCTTGGCTTCTTCCGGGTCCTTGAGCTCGTTCTTGTAGTTCGAGATCAATGTCGCGACGCCGCGGGGGCTGTACTTCTTGGGGTCGAGCTGAAGATCGCGGATGATCATCCCGAGCAGCCGGCGCGAGTCGTCGGCGTCGTAGATGGAGAAGTTGGAGTTGCGGCGTCCGAGCAGTGCGGACTGAGCGCGCAGAATCCGGACGCACGTGGAGTGGAATGTGGAGACCCACATGTAGGCCCCGCGCGGTCCGACGAGGCCGACGACACGCTCACGCATCTCGGCGGCGGCTTTGTTGGTGAATGTGATCGCCAGAATCTGGCCGGGGGAGACGTCTCGCTCGGCCAGCAGGTAGGCGATCCGGCGGGTCAGGACGGCGGTCTTGCCGGACCCGGCTCCGGCCACGATGAGCAGCGGAGACCCGGTGTGCACCACAGCTTGCCGCTGCTGCGGGTTCAGGCCGTCGAGGAGTGCTTCGCCGCCGTTGTCGGGGCTGGTACCGGGTGCTTCAGGAGACTTCATCATCGCTCGACAAGACTACCGAAGGGGTCTGACAGATCGCACCGGACGGCGGTCCCCAGGGGCGCCTGGCCGGACCGGTCAGGCGAAGATTTGATCCTGGGTCACGGCTTGCGGACGTCCCCGGCATCGATGGCGACACCGTACGGGCCGCCCACGACAATGAGGCGGAATCAGCCCGACAGACCCGAGACGCGAACACCCTTGCTGGCGAGCCAGGGGGCCGGGTCGATCTTGAACTTGCCGTTCTTCCACACCTCGAAGTGCAGGTGCGGGCCGGTGGAGAAGCCTTCGTTGCCGACCAGCGCGATCACGTCGCCGGCGGTGACCTTCTGGCCCTTGCTGACCAGGACGCCGGACTGCGCCATGTGGCCGTACATGGTGACCGTGCCGTCGGCGGCCCGGATCTGGACCCAGTGGCCGTAACCGGAAGCGGGGCCGGCGTTGATCACGACGCCGTCGGTGGCGGCATGGATCGGGGTGCCGAGCGGGGCCGCCATGTCGATGCCGCCGTGGAAGGTGCCCCAGCGGGGTGCGTAAGCGGAGGTCAGCGTGTACTTGCCGAGCTGGATGGGCGAGACGAACAGCGGCTGGCGGGCCGCGTTCTCCTGTGCTTCCTTGGCCGCGGCGATCGACTTGCCGACCTTGAGCTGACTGCTGAAGCTGTCCATGTCGGCGGTGCTGCCGGCCGCGACGACGCCGGAGCCGAGGTCGGTGGCGCTGTTGGCCAGCTTCGCGACCTGAGTGTCGGCCGGATCATCGGTGCGGGCGGGCTGGTCGGCGAGGACCGACTCGGCGGGACGTTCGGCGGCTCCGCCGATCGCCATCGCGGTGGCTCCCGCGGCGACGGCGACCAGGGCCACGCGGGCCTTCAGCGCGTTCGGCGGCACCGCACGATGCTTGGTGGCGGGTTTCCCGGCCGGCTGGTTCTTGACGAAGCTGCTCTGGGCGGCGGGCTTGGGGGCGTCGGCGGGCTGCAGACCCAGTCGGAGCTCGCGCGGCGGCAGCGGAATATCGCGGGTGACGTCGTTGCGTGCGGTCAATGAAGTCACCTCGTCAGACAAGCTCGTGTGGTCGTAACCATCCCGTTACCAACCCCTTGCACGGTAGCGACTCGGCGGCTTCCCGTCCACTTTTTCGTTGACGAGAGATGCTCGATCCAGTGACGCCGGGCACATCGGCGACCTCTCGTGCGGGCCTTTCGGCAGGAGACTAGAGTCCGATGTGGCCCGCGTAACCCACTGCGGGCAAACGTCAATTACCAGATGGTGAGCTGAATGGATCTCTTCGAATACCAGGCGAAGGAACTGTTCGCCAAGCACGGAGTACCGAGCACGGCGGGTTCCGTGGCTGAGGCGACCGCCGACGTCCAAGCGATCGCCGAGCAGATCGGCAAGGCTGTGATGGTCAAGGCGCAGGTCAAGGTCGGTGGCCGAGGCAAGGCCGGCGGCGTCAAGTTCGCCGCCACCGCGGACGAGGCGTTCAATCACGCCGAGAACATCCTTGGTCTCGACATCAAGGGACACATCGTCAAGAAGCTGCTGGTGACCGAAGCCGCCGACATCGCAGCCGAGTACTACATCTCATTCCTGCTCGATCGCGCCAACCGCGACTACCTGGCCATGTGCTCGGTGGAAGGCGGCATGGAGATCGAAGAGGTCGCCGCGACCAAGCCTGACCGCCTGGCCCGCATCTCGATCGACCCGGTCGCCGGCGTCGACGTCGCCAAGGCCCGCGAGATCGCGAAGGCCGGACACCTGCCGGAGGAGGTCCTCGACGCCGCGGCGGTCACCATCGCCAAGCTGTGGGAGGTCTTCGTCGAAGAGGACGCGCTGCTGGTGGAGGTCAACCCGCTGGTCCGCACCCCCGACGACCGGATCCTGGCTCTCGACGGCAAGGTCACCCTGGACGGCAACGCCGACTTCCGGCACCCCGACCACGCGGTCTTCGAGGACACCGAGGCCACCGATCCGCTGGAGCTCAAGGCCAAGCAGAACGACCTCAACTACGTGAAGCTCGACGGCGAGGTCGGCGTGATCGGCAACGGCGCGGGTCTGGTCATGTCGACCCTGGACGTCGTCGCCTACGCCGGTGAGCTGCACGGCGGCGTGAAGCCGGCCAACTTCCTGGACATCGGCGGCGGCGCATCGGCCGACGTGATGGCCGCCGGTCTCGACGTCATTCTGGGCGACGAGCAGGTCAAGAGCGTCTTCGTGAACGTCTTCGGCGGCATCACCG
>JASGFV010000063.1:0-16051 GCA_047605365.1 Gordonia sp. (in: high G+C Gram-positive bacteria) | reverse complement strand
TGGTGAAGGTCGTCGTCAACATGGGTGTCGGTGACGCCGCCCGCGACGCCAAGCTCATCAACGGCGCCGTCGCCGATCTGGCCCTGATCACCGGTCAGCAGCCGGAGATCCGCCGCGCCCGCAAGTCCATCGCCCAGTTCAAGCTGCGCGAGGGCATGCCGATCGGCGCCCGCACCACCCTGCGCGGCGACCGCATGTGGGAGTTCCTCGACCGTCTCGTGTCGATCGCCCTCCCGCGCATCCGCGACTTCCGCGGTCTGTCCGACCGCCAGTTCGACGGCAACGGCAACTACACCTTCGGGCTCAACGAGCAGTCGATGTTCCACGAGATCAACATCGACTCGATCGACCGACCGCGCGGCATGGACATCACCGTCGTCACGTCGGCCACCAACGACGACGAGGGTCGTGCGCTCCTGAAGGAGCTCGGCTTCCCGTTCAAAGACAACAACGCGAAGAACTGACGGTAGGGAATCCAATGGCAAAGAAGGCTCTGGTCAACAAGGCCAACAAGAAGCCCAAGTTCGCCGTGCGCGCCTACACGCGCTGCAACAAGTGCGGTCGCCCGCACTCGGTGTACCGCAAGTTCGGCCTGTGCCGGATCTGCCTGCGCGACATGGCGCACGCCGGCGAGCTGCCGGGCGTGCAGAAGTCGAGCTGGTGAGCTAGCTCCAGCTTCGCGCTGACAAGCTCGAACGACCCCGCTTCCCTCGTGGAAGCGGGGTCGTTCGCTGTTGGTGTGGTCCGTCCGGGACATCGCGATCCCGTCACGAATCCGGATGGGAGGCCCGTGTCGTCCGATCCGACGAATCTGCGCGGATGGGGGCTGCTCAGCTGGGATGCCGGCGTACCGCACCGCTACGATCCCAGTACCCCGTCCACCCAACCGGCAGCGCCGCTGTGCCGCCGGCCGACCCCGACGAGTGAGGCCGCGTGCAACCGACTCCAGGTGCGGAGTTCGCGGGATATCGGGTCGTCCGGCAGCTGGGCCAGGGCGGCATGGGCGCGGTCTACCTGGTCCGCAATCCCGAGCTCGGCCGGCTCGAAGCGCTGAAGGTGATCGCCGCGAGCGACGGCGATCAGACCTTCCAGACCCGCTTCATCCGTGAGGCGCGGGTCGCCGGCAACCTGCACCACCCGGGGATCGTCGCCGTGTTGCACCACGGCATCGAGGACGGGCTCCCGTGGTTCACCATGACCTATCTCGCCGGACACGACCTCGACGGCGCACGCCTCGACGACGCCGACGTCTTCGCCGTCGCGGTGCGCGTCGCGGACGCCCTCGACTACGCACACGCGCAGGGTGTGGTGCATCGCGACATCAAACCGGCCAACATCTACGTCAGTCGCGATGTGCAGGGCGGGTGGGCGCACGTCACCGTGCTGGACTTCGGCATCGCCAAGCTCGCCAGCGAGACCGGTCTGACCGCGGCGGACGCGTTCATCGGGACGCTCACCTACTCGGCGCCGGAGGTGATCGACGGACAGCGGCCGCTCCCGGCGTCGGACCAGTACAGCCTGGCCTGCACCCTCTATCAGCTGCTGGCCGGAGTGCCGCCGTTCACCGGCGCGACGCCCTCGGCGCTGATGCTGGCGCACATGGTGAAGCCCGCGCCGCCGCTCAGCACGTATCGCCCGGACCTGGCGCACTTGGATCGGGTGTTCGACAAGGCTCTGGCCAAGGATCCCGCGGACCGCTTCACCGACTGCCGCCAGTTCGCTCGGGCGCTGGTCGATCCGCGGGCGGCCGCGCAGGTGCGGCCGGTGGCTCCGGCTCGGCCCGCGACCCTGCCGGTGCAGCGAGGGACGATGCCGTACCCGGCGATGCAGGCTCCAGGCCCGGCGGGGCGAGCGGCGCCGGCCCGAAGTCGAAAGCCCTGGCTGATCGGCGGCGCGCTGGTCGCCGTCCTAGTGCTGATCGCGGTGCTTGTCGTCGTCCAGCTCGACGGCGGGCCGGGGCCCGACGGCCACGACCCCGCGAAGGTCTCCGTGGCCGCGGTACCGGTGGTGCCGGGGACGGTGACGGCGGGCGATCAGCATGCGTGCGCACTGCGCGACGGTGACGTGTACTGCTGGGGCCGCAACGACTACGGCCAGTTGGGCGACGGCACCCAGACCTCTCGTGCGACTCCGGTCAAGGTGCCGAATCTGCCGAGGGCGTCCGCGGTCGGAGCCGGCTGGGGAGTGAGTTGCGCGCTGGCCGGCGGCGACGTGTACTGCTGGGGCCGGGGCAAGTACGGGCAACTGGGCGACGGCGTCGCCGCAGACCGGTCGACCCCCGCACGCGTGAACATCGCGAACGTCAAAGTGTCGCAACTTTCGGTAGGGCACAGCAGCGCCTGCGCGCTGGTCTATCGCACGGCGTACTGCTGGGGTGAGAACGACCGCGGTGAGGCCGGCCAGGGTTTCACGGGCGTGATCCGTCCGACCAGAGTCGACCTGCCGGCGGTCACCGACGTCTCGGTGCGCAACGGAACCGTGTGCGCGGTCAGTGAGGGCGCCGCTTACTGCTGGGGATGGAACGAGGACGGTCAGCTGGGCAACGGCTCCCGAACCGATTCCGCGCGCCCGGTCCGGGTGTCCGGACTGGACGACGCCGTGCAGGTGTCGGCCGGCTTCCAGTCGTGCGCGACGGACCGCGCGAAGGTGTGGTGCTGGGGCGACCGCGCCGAGGAGGCCGGCGGTCAGACCAGTGTGCCGGTCCAGGTGGACGGCGTCACCGACGTCGAGTTGGTCGCCGCCGCCCAGAACGTGTGCGCGATCAGCGGCGGGCAGCTGTACTGCTGGGGAGAGAACTCCGACGGTCAGCTCGGCGACGGCAGCACCACGACGCGCGTCGTTCCGACCCCGGTGCCCGGCCTGAGCGGAGTGTCCGACGTGAGCGTCGAGACCGACTACGCCTGCGCGGTCGCGGGCGGCGACGTCTACTGCTGGGGCGACAATCAGTTCGGCCAGCTCGGCGACGGCAAGGCCGGCCGCAACAACACCATTCCGCAGCGTGTGACGTTCGCATGACTGAGTACGCTCTGCGCCGACCCCGATCGAGGAACCTCGCATGGCATTGAGTCCCGGTTCGGCCTTCGCCGGGTATCACGTGATCCGGCGGCTCGGCCGCGGCGGCATGGGCGAGGTCTACCTCGTGGAGAACCCGTCGCTCCGCCGGCAGGAGGCGCTCAAGGTGATCGCCACGGCTCCCGGCGGCAGCCCTCAGTTCGCTGAGCGGTTCACGCGGGAGGCGCACACCACCGCGGCGCTGAATCATCCGGGCATCGTCCGCCTCTTCCGATACGGCGTCGAGGGTGCAACACCGTGGTTCACCATGCAGTATCTGCCCGGCGAGGACCTGGCCGCCGCTCGGTTGACCGACCCGGAAGCGCTGCTGGTGGCGGCCCGCGTCGCCGATGCCCTCGACTACGCCCACCGCAACGGCGTCGTGCACCGTGACATCAAACCGGCGAACATCCAGGTGGCCCGCGACGACGGGGGACGGCTGCGCGAGGTCACCGTGCTGGACTTCGGCATCGCCAAGCTGACCACGGCCTCCGGCATGACGGGCACCGGCACGTTCCTCGGCACCGTGCTGTATTCTGCGCCCGAAGTGATCGACGGGTACGACGCGTCGCCGGCGTCAGACCAGTACAGCCTCGCTTGCACCATGTACCGGTTGCTGACCGGTGTGACTCCCTTCAGCGGGGACTCGCCGTCGTCGCTGATGATGGGCCACCTCAGCAAGCCGCCGCCACCGCTGAGCGTTCACCGGCCGGACTTGGCGCACCTCGACGGAGTCTTCGCGCGGGCGCTGGCCAAGAATCCGTACGAGCGGTTCCCGACGTGCCGCGACTTCTCGGACGCGCTCGCGGCTTCGCCTGGGCCGCCGACACGGACGGCGACGGCCCCGTCGTCGTTCGTCCCGCGGGTCGATCGGAGCGGCGGGCCGCAGCCGTACACGTACGCCGGACCGCCTCCGATTCCGCCGCAGCGACGGCGTGTGAACAGCACTGTCGTGCTCGGGGGAATCGCGGTGTTCTTGACTGTGGTGGTCGGCGGGATCTTCGCGTTCACCCAGTTCTCGGCGTCAGGCGGCGAGCCCGGGGGAGCGGGTGGCGTACGACCGGGTCTGTCGGCGGTGGCCGCCGGCGAGGGGTTCTCGTGCGCGGTGAAGGACGGCGACGTGTACTGCTGGGGCAAGAACACCAGCCGGGTGATGGGAGAGGCGGCCGGAGCACGCGTCGACGCCCCGACCAAGATCGACGGCATCTCGAAGGTCACTGCCATCGATGCGACCGGTGACAGCGTGTGTGCGCTCTCCGCAGGCGATCTGTACTGCTGGGGTGTGCAGTCGACGGCGGAGGGAGCCACGGAGGCCACCGATCCTCCCGTTTCGTCCACGCCGGCCAGAGTCGAAGGACTCTCCGGAGTCACCGCCTTTTCGATGGGTGGCCGTACGATCTGTGCGATCGCCGCCGACCTGTACTGCTGGGGCGACAACAGGAGCGGAAACGTGGGCGACGGCACGACGACGCACCGCAGCGCGCCGGTGAAGGTGCCGTACCTCAAGGACGTGCGCGCGGTCGCGGTGGGCTACGCCGTGACGTGTGCGCTGGAGGGCGCCAAGCCGTACTGCTGGGGGTGGAATCTCGAGGGCGCGGTCGGCGACGGATCCACCACCGATCGGAATGTGCCGACGCTGGTTCACGGGATCACGTCGGCGACCTTCTTGGGTTCGCTGCAGGCGGGCACGTGCGCATCCGACGGGGCCGGACCGCTGATGTGCTGGGGCCGTTGGCAGGGGCCGTATCGGATCGGCTCGGACTGGACCAACCCGACGCCCAAGGCCGAGCTCGGACTGTCCGGGGTGACGCGGATCGCCAGCGGCTCGTATACGGCGTGCGCCCTCGCTTCGAACGGCCTGCGCTGCTGGGGAGACGGAAACAACGGGCAGTACGGCGACGGCTCGCTGACGTTGGCCGATGGTGAGAAGACGGCGGGGCCGGCCGGGATGACGAAGGCCACCGCGGTGGCGGTGGGCGGCAATCACGTCTGCGCGATCAACGAGGGTGCGGTCTATTGCTGGGGTGTCGGCGCGGACGGTCAGCTCGGCGACGGCGGAACCTCCGATCGATCGGCCCCGGTCAAGGTCGAAAAACTCTAGCTGTACGCCCTCGACAGGTGCAGTCTTGTTCGGCGTGTCGTGGAACCGGACTGCCGTGTGCTGCGTCTAAGCAGTATGGGGATAGCTAGCGGGGTGTTCAGTAAGGCAGAACTCGACCGGCTCGGGGTCTCGCGGAGCGAGCTGCGCAGGCACGTGCACGACGGCGCGCTGGTCCGGCTGCGGCGGGGTTGGTACGTGCGATCGTGCGAGTACGACGCCGAGCTCGCCGCCCGGATCCGGCACTCGGGGATGCTCGGCCGGTGGACCGGGCTGCTCGAACGGCGGGCGCCGGCGCGGCCGGTGAGCCGGACAGCGTCGAACTCGAGTCAGTGGAGCTCGTAGGCGACGTCGGAGACGGTGAACGAATGTCCGTCGGTGTTGCGGCAGGTGACGCCGGTCGTCTGGTCGATGCTGCAGGTGACCGGTCCGTAAGTCAGTGACTGTCCGTAGGGCAGTACAGGCGTGGTCCCACCGTCGAGTCGCTGGTAGGCGGGGTCGCCGCGGTGCTCGAACTTGCCCGGCTGCCCGGCATTCAGAACGATCGAGTTCGGTCGCGTGGCGCCGCCGCCCGCGCTGGCGGGGACCTCCGGCGCAGTGGACGGGAACGGTCCGTGGCAGCCGGCGATCGTCGACTGGTAGTTCAGGATCGCGCACTTCCATTTGCCCGACGGCGAGGTGAAGTAGAGCTGACCGTTGTGCAGGTAGCGGTAGGTCTCCGCCGCCTGCGACGTGGTCTGCGTCGGTTCCGCAGTGGCGGTCGGCTGAGTGGCGTCCGACCCCGCGCTCTGGGTGACGACCGTGGTGACCGTCGCCGGGGCGGGCGTCTTGTCGGCGAACAGCGGATCGCACGCCGCGAGGGCGAGGGGACTGATGGCGACGGCGGCGACCACGGCGTGGCGGCTTCTGAACTTCGGCACGCGTTGATTCTGCAACACGGGTCTGACAGGGGCGTGTGTCGCCGGGACCTCCGTGCCGCGTTTCAGAACGGAACGCAATGTCGCCGTGCGAGTGCGAGAAGGTCACCCCGGAGTCGTAGGCGTGGGCGGGCGGGCCGTCGGGAAGCTTCACGACGCGGACCCGGTCGATGAAGCCGCACTGGTGGGTGCTGCGGAGGCGCCGATCGGGAGGAGGCGTTGCTCTGGAGTTTCTGCTCTATGACGTTCTGGTTACGCAGGTCGGTCCGACCTCGCAGAATGTCTCTTACCTGGTCAAAACGGGCCTCACCGGATGGCAACATCAGCGGTGAAGACAGGGCAGAGATAGGAGCGCACGACGATGCATCTGACACCCGGAGACAGCGAGAAGCTGTTGCTGGCCGTGGCCGGAATGGTCGCGCGGGACCGGCGCGAACGCGGCGTCCTGTTGAACTATCCGGAGGCCGTCGCACTGCTGTCGACCTGGGTGATCGAACGCGCCCGCGAAGGCAAGACCGTCACCGAGCTGATGGAGACCGGCCGCACGGTGCTCAGCCGTGACGAGGTGATGCCCGGCGTCGCCGAGATGATCGACGACGTGCAGATCGAAGCCACCTTCCCGGACGGCCGCAAGCTCGTCACCCTGCACCACCCGATCGACTAGGAGCACGGCGATGTCTCTCAATTCCAGCGGCCCGGGCGCAGTCCGCGTCAAGCCCGGACTCATCGAACTCAACGCCGACCGCACCGACGACGAGCGGATCTCGCTGGTCATCGTGAACACCGGCGACCGGCCCGTGCAGATCGGCTCACACCTGCATCTGCCGGACTCCAACACAGCCCTCGACTTCGACCGCGACGCCGCCCAAGGCTTCCGCCTTGACATCCCGTCGGGCACCTCGCAGCGCTTCGAGCCGGGGGCGTCGCGGCGCGTCGACGCCGTCGCACTGCGCGGACGCCGCCGGGTGCCGGGTCTGCAATTGGCCAAGAACAAGCCGACTGAGAACCAGCCCGGCGAGAACACGAGTGAGGTGGACGGGTAGATGGTGCAGATCGACCGGGAACGCTACGCGGCCGTCTACGGGCCGACGGCAGGCGACCAGATCCGCCTCGGCGACACCGACCTGTGGATCGAGATCGAGACCGACCGCACCGCGGGCGGCGAGGAGTCGGTGTTCGGCGGCGGCAAATCGATCCGGGAGTCGATGGCGCAGTCCACGACGACCCGCGCCGACGGCGCGCTCGACACCGTCATCACCAACGTCGTGATCCTCGACTGGTGGGGGATCGTCCGCGCCGACGTCGGCATCCGCGACGGCCGGATCGTCGGGATCGGGCGGTCGGGAAATCCGGACGTCGCCGACGGCGTCGACCCGTCGTTGATCATCGGGCCGTCGACCGACGTGATCGCCGGCGAAGGCAAGATTCTGACCGCGGGCGCGATCGACTCGCACGTGCACCTGCTGTCGCCGTCGCAGTGTCATGAGGCGCTGGCCACCGGCATCACCACGATCGTCGGCGGCGGCACCGGCCCGTCCGAGGGTTCCAAGGCCACTACCGTCACGCCGGGCGCGTGGCATCTGACGCAGATGCACCGCGCGCTCGACGCTCTGCCGCTGAACGTCCTGCTCCTCGGCAAAGGCAACACGGTGTCCGTCGAGGGCCTCGCCGAGCAGGCGCTGGCGGGAGCCGCCGGCTACAAGGTGCATGAGGACTGGGGATCGACGCCGGCCGCGATCGACGCCGCGCTCACCGCCGCGGACGACTGGGGGCTGCAGGTCGCGCTGCACTCGGACTCGCTCAACGAGACGGGATTCGTGGAGTCGACGATCGAGGCGATCGGCGGCCGCAGCATTCACGCCTTCCACGTCGAGGGCGCCGGTGGCGGCCACGCGCCCGACATCCTGTCGATCGCTTCGCTGCC
Organism: Gordonia sp. (in: high G+C Gram-positive bacteria); assembly: GCA_047605365.1. Taxonomy (GTDB): domain Bacteria; phylum Actinomycetota; class Actinomycetes; order Mycobacteriales; family Mycobacteriaceae; genus Gordonia. The sequence goes on along the minus strand of JASGFV010000063.1, from coordinate 8,061 downwards.
GCACATCATCCCGGGCTCGACCAACCCGACGCTGCCGCACACGCACAACACCGTCGCCGAGCACCTCGACATGCTGATGGTCTGCCATCACCTCAACCCGGCGGTGCCGGAGGATCTGGCGTTCGCGGAGTCGCGCATCCGGGCGACGACGATCGCCGCCGAGGACATCCTGCACGACCTGGGCGCCCTCTCGATCACGTCGTCGGACGCTCAGGCGATGGGCCGCATCGGCGAGGTGATCACCCGCACCTGGCAGGTCGCGCACGTGATGAAGGCACGACGCGGTGCGCTCGACGAGCCGTCGGTCGCCGACAATCTCCGCGCCCGGCGCTACGTCGCCAAGTACACGATCAACCCGGCCGTCGCGCACGGCATCGACCACGAGGTGGGCTCCGTCGAGGTCGGCAAGTTGGCCGACCTCACCCTGTGGGAGCCGAAGTTCTTCGGCGTCCGCCCGTCGGTGGTCGTCAAGGGCGGCACGCTGGTGTGGGCGGCGCTCGGCGACCCGAACGCGTCGATCCCCACCCCGCAGCCGGTGCTGATGCGCCCGGCGTTCGGCGATGCGATCGGCGCCGACCTCTCGGTGTCGTTCGTCTCCCCGGCCGCACTCGACGACGGGCTCGCCGACCGCCTGAACCTACGACGCCGACTCGCCCCGCTGCGCCCCACCCGCGACGTCGGGAAGGCGGACATGAAGCTCAACGACGCCCTGCCGCGCATCGACATCCGCCCGGACACGTTCGAGATCTCGATCGACGGCCGTCCGGTCACGCCTGCCCCCGCGCAGGAGCTGCCGCTGGCGCAGCTGTATTCGATGTTCTGATGAGCGCAGCGACTGTTCCCGCCGCCGTGATGCTGCTCGCGGACGCGCGGCTCCCGACGGGCGGGCACGCATACTCGTCGGGCGTGGAGCCGGCGTTGCGCGGCGGACTCGAGCCCGACCGGGTGCGGGGCCTGATGATCGGGCGGGCCGTCACCACCTCGCGCGTGGAGGCGGGGACCGCGGTGGTGGCCCGGAAGGTGACCCTTCGAGTGGTTCAGGGAGCGGATGGACGCGCTCAGGGAGCAGCGGAACCGGCTGAGTTTGTCGAAGCCTCTGGCATCTCACTACTGGCCGCGGTCGACGCCGCGTGGGCGGCGCGCACGCCGTCGCCCGCCCTGCGCGACGCGTCGCGGGACCTGGCCCGCGGCTATCTGCGGCTGGCGCGTCGACTGTGGCCGTCGAGCCCGGCGATCGAGACCGTCCGTGCAGTCGAGCGGCCCAGCCGCGCACTGGTGCTCGGCGCGATGGCCGTCGAACTTCAGTTGAGCCCTGCGGACCTGGCCCGGCTGGTGATCTATGACGAGGCGGCCGGCGCGGCGGCCGCCCTGCTGAAGCTCGAGCCCCGCGATCCCGCCGAGGTGACCGGCTGGATCCTCGACGCCTGTGCGGCAGGCGAGGTCCACGTCGAAGCCCTCGCCGCCCTGACCGATCCCGCGGCGATCCCCGCCGCGGGATCGCCCGAAACCGAGGAGTGGGCACAAGCTCACGCCGAATCGTCCCGGAGGTTGTTCCGTGCCTGACTCATCCACCACCGCCCCCGAAAGCCGTGCGCTCCGCCTGGGCGTCGCCGGACCGGTCGGCACCGGCAAGTCGTCGCTGATCGCGACCGTCTGCCGCGAACTGGCCGACGACGTGCGGATCGGCGTCATCACCAACGACATCTACACCGACGAGGACGCCCGCTTCCTCAAGTCGGCCGGCGTCCTGGACCCGTCGCGGATCCGCGCGGTGGAGACCGGCGCGTGCCCGCACACCGCCATCCGCGACGACGTGACCGCCAACCTGATCGCCGTCGAAGATCTGGAACACGACTTCGCGCCGCTCGACCTGGTCCTCATCGAATCCGGCGGCGACAACCTCACCGCCACGTTTTCGCCGGCGCTGGTCGACGCGCAGATCTTCGTCCTCGACGTGGCCGGCGGCGGCGACGTCGCCCGCAAGGGCGGCCCCGGCATCGCCCGCGCCGACCTGCTGGTGGTGAACAAGATCGACCTGGCGCCGCATGTGAACGTCGACGTCACGCAGATGGTGATCGACGCCGAGAACGCCCGCGAGAACGGCCCGGTGCTGGCGCTCTCGCGGCACGAGCCGTCGTCGGTCGCGCTGCTGCGCGGCTGGGTGATGAGCTTGATCGCCGAGCATCGGGCGGGCGGTCGCACGCCGATCGACCCGGGTCCGATGGCGCCGCACTTTCACGCCGACGAAGAGCACCCCGACGGCGGCTACGTGCACAGCCACGACCACGAGCACTGAGGCCGCGTCCGCCATGCAGTCCACCGTCGTCGACGTCGAGCGTGCGGACGGCCGCGCCCGGCTGACCATGTCGGCGGGCGCGGGCACCGTGCTGATCCCGCGCCTGCTCGGGCGCACCGCCGACTCCGTGCACGTTGCACTGGTCGCGGGCGGCGCGATGCTGCTCGGCGGAGACCGGCTGGACGTGCGCATCTCGGTCGGCGCAGGCTGCCGGCTGGAGCTCAGCGAGATCGGCGGCACCGTCGCCTACGGCCGCGGCGAGTCCGGGCGTGCGGCGCAGCCGTGCCAGTGGCGGGTTCACGTGAAGCTAGCCGCCGGCGCGACGCTGCTCTGGATGGGGCGGGAGACCGTCGTCGCCGACGGCGCCGACCTCACGCGCTCGCTGACGGTCGACGTCGAGGCCGGCGCCTGCGCGCTGTTGCGCGAGACGACGGTGCTCGGCCGGACCGGCGAGCGCGGCGGGCGGGCCCGCCTGGTCAGCACCATCGCCTACGACGGTGCGCCCCTGCTCGTCGAAGACACCGACTTCTCCGGCGACGACCCGGTGCCCGGCGTGGTCGGCGACTCGCGCATCGTCGACACCGTGCTCCTGGTGGGACGACGGCCCGCCGAGGGTGCCGCGCTCGGGGCCATGGCCCTGGAGGGCCCGGGCTCGCTGGTCCGGTACCTCGGGGCGGAACTGCACGCCAGCACTCTCGGCGACGTCTGGGACGCCTGGCGCGCCGGGCTCGACGCGGCACACCCCGACACGACAGATCTCCAGACCAGGAGACCGGCGTGACGAACGACGACCACCGGCCGGCCACCGCACTTGCGAGGATCGCGCTGACCGGCTTCCTGGTCGCGGTGTGGATGGTGGCGGGCGTCGTCGTCGCGGTTCAGGGGCGCCGCCAGGCGGCACGTTAGTTCATGCGGCGCTTGCTTTTTCGCAATCTGCCGTTCTTGTAACACGGCGGCGGTCCGCGCAACGTCACGGAAACTTCCACGCACCGGGAACGACATCGCCGCTTCTTACCTTCTTCTCACGGACGGCGTCAGCCGCCGGTGACAGGAGGATCTGATGACCGATCAGTTGGTGGGCGCCGCAGGGCGTTCTGCGAGCGATCCCGCCGAGCGCGAGGCGCTCAAGGAGACGCTCGAGGACTATACGTTGCGGTTCGCGCCGCGCAGCTATCGCAAGTGGAGTGCCGGAGTGGTCGCCACGTCGGCCCTCGGCGGCATAGCCTACCTGGCCGACTTCTCCATCGGCGCCAACATCGGCATCGCGCACGGTACCGGCAACGCGCTGTGGGGCATCCTGCTGTTCGCCGTCGTCATCATCATCACCGGCATCCCGCTGGCGGTGTACGCGGCGCGCTACAACATCGACCTCGACCTGATCACCCGCGGCAGCGGCTTCGGCTACTACGGCTCGGTGCTGACCAACCTGATCTTCGCGTCGTTCACGTTCATCTTCTTCGCCCTCGAGGGCTCGATCATGGCGCAGGGCCTCAAACTGGGACTCGGCATACCGCTGTGGCTCGGCTATCTGGTGTCGACGCTGATGGTGCTTCCGCTGGTCATCTACGGCATGAAGGCGCTAGCCAAGCTGCAGGTGTGGACCACCCCGCTGTGGCTGGTCATGATGGTCGGCCCGTTCGTCTACCTGGTGGCCGCGCACCCGAGCTCGGTCAACGACTTCCTGGGCTTCTCCGGAATGGACTCCGACGGCCAGCCGCTCGGCAAGGGCGTCAGCTGGGCCGGGATCATGCTGTGCGCCGGCGTCTGCCTCTCGCTGATCGCACAGATCGCCGAGCAGATCGACTACCTGCGCTTCATGCCGCCGAAGACCCCCGACAACAAGCGCAAGTGGTGGACCGCGGTGCTCGTCGCCGGTCCGGGCTGGGTCGTCTTCGGCGCCCTCAAGCAGGTCGCCGGCCTGTTCCTGGCCGTCTACCTGATCGGGCACGTCGCCGACAGCGTCGGCGTCGCCAACGAGCCGGTGCACCAGTTCGTGATGATCTACGAAGACTTCATGCCGGCGTGGCTGGCGATGACGCTCGCGGTGATCCTGGTGGTCATCTCGCAGATCAAGATCAACGTGACCAACGCCTACTCGGGTTCGCTGGCCTGGACCAACTCGTTCACCCGCGTGACCAAGACCTACCCGGGCCGCCTGGTGTTCGTGGTGGTGAACCTGCTCATCGCGCTGGTGCTGATGGAAGCGAACATGTTCAGCTTCTTGTCCGAGCTGCTGAACTTCTACGCCAACTGTGGTATCGCGTGGATCGTGGTGGTCGCCACCGACATCGTGGTGAACAAGTACCTGCTGAAGATCAGCCCGAAGGCCCCGGAGTTCCGCCGCGGCATGCTGTACGCCGTGAACCCGGTCGGCTTCGTGTCGGTGGTCGTCGCGGCCGGCGTCTCGATCGCCGTCTTCTTCGGCGCCTTCGGCGACGGCGTGCAGCCGTTCTCGCCGCTGTTCGCCGCCGCCATCGCGCTGGTCCTGCCGCCGATCCTGGCGATCGCCACCAAGGGCCGCTACTACCTGCGACGCGGCGACGACGGCATCGACCTGCCGATGTACGACGAGTACGGCAACCCGAGCGACGCCAAGCTGTGGTGCTGCGTCACCCAGACCGAGTTCGAGCGCCCCGACATGCTGGCCTCCGCGCTGCCGGGGCCGGACGGGAAGAAGCAGTACATCTCGTCGCTGGCCCTGGCCTGCGACCGGACCGGCGAGCACGTCCTGCCGGCCGATCCGCCGGTGAAGTGATCTGATCGCCGTCCCTGACCGGGAGTACGACGAGGGCCGGGCCGATATTCGGCCCGGCCCTCGTCATCGTCCGGGTAGCGACAGAGTGCGGCGGTCAGTCGCGCTTGCGGCCGACCAGCAGGTAGGTCGCGGGGAGGATTCCGGAGGAGTTGACGACCGTCAGTCCGGCGCCCCACAGCCACTTCGGCCCGTTCACCTGCTCCGGCGTCCGGCTGGCCAGATCGCTGCCGGCCCAGACGCGCAGGGCGGCGTCGACCGCGGCGATTCCGACCAGTGCCACCCGCTGCCGGGTGGTCAGTTCTTTCCACTTGCGCTTCTTCAGAGCCGGCATGGCAGATCCCCTCGTCAGGTCGTGGTCGCGGTGGTCGATGCGACTTCTGTACAGCGTACCGATCGATCAGCGGCGGATCAGGGACCTCCGACTCAGGCGGCGGCTGGGTGCGGTCTCGTATCCTCGATGTCAGGTCGGAAATGATCATCGCGCGCGCGGGGGCGCGATGAACAAGGTCCTCGGGGCCGACCGCCTAACTTTCCCGCAGCCTGGAGCGAATGGCCGGATTGGCGGCGACGAAGCTGCGTGCGACGTCGATCCGGCGGGCGATCCACACCTTCTCGTGCGACTGCACATGATCTAAGAACCGTTCCAGCGACGCCGTGCGTGCCGGCCGTCCGGCCAGCCGGCAGTGCAGCCCGATCGACAGCATCTTCGGTGCGCCCGCGACGCCCTCCGCGTACAGCACGTCGAACGCGTCGCGCAGGTAACAGAAGAAGTCGTCGCCGGTCGCGAAGCCCGCGGTGGACGCGAACTTCATGTCGTTGGTGTCCAGCGTGTACGGCACCACCAGGTGCGACACCGGTCCGGAAGCAGTGTCGACAGTAGTCCAGTAAGGGAGGTCGTCGGCGTACGAGTCGGCGTCGTAGACGAAGCCGCCGTGCTCTGCCACCAGGCGCCGGGTGTTGGGGGAGTCGCGCCCGGTGTACCAGCCCAGCGGCGCGACACCGGTCAGCTCGGTCAGCAGTTCCACGGCCTCGGCGATGTGCGAGCGCTCGACGTGCTCGTCGACCTCCTGGTACGAATGCCACCACAGGCCGTGGCAGGCGATCTCGTGACCGAGTTCGGTGAACGCGGCCGCCGCCTCAGGATTGCGCTCCAGCGCCTTGGCGACGGCGAACACGGTCAGTGGCAGGTCCCGCCCGGAGAACACCCGCAGCAGCCGCCACAGGCCGGCGCGCGAGCCGTACTCGTACATCGACTCCATGCTCATGTGCCGATTGGTGAACGGCTCGGGCGTCGCGATCTCCGAGAGGAAGGTCTCCGCGTTCGCGTCGCCGTGCAGCGGGTTGAGCTCGGCGCCCTCCTCGTAGTTCAGGACGAACTGCACGGCGATCCGGGCGTCGCCGGGCCAGCCGGGATCCGGCGTGGTCGCGCCGTACCCGATCATGTCGCGGGGGTAGGGGTTACCGCTCACCGGAGTTCCTCGCGGCCCCGCTCGGTGAGGTCGCCCCACAGGCGCAGGCGCGACATGCCGCCGTCCGGGAAGATGTCCAGGCGCACCTCGGTGGCCGGCAGGCAGTCGGGCGTCGCGAATCGGTGCCGGGTGTCGGCCTGCAGTCGCGTGCGAGGCAGGATCTCGAACCAGTCGCCGGTCCCGTCGCGGCCGTGCAGTGACGCCATGCCCGGGGCGTTGCCCAGGAAGTACGACGTGTCGAGTTCGGCCATGCGCACTACGCCCTGCGCGGCGAGCCGCACGGTGACCCAGTCGTTGCCGCCGGAGCGTCGCCGGGCGGTCTCCCAGCCCTCGCCCATCGACCGGCCGATGCCCGGCAGCAGCATGTTCTCCGGTGACGAGTAGAAGCGGTTCGAGCAGCCGGAGACCACCGCGCCGTTCTCCATGCCCGCCAGATCGATCGGACCCAGGTCGAGCAGATCGGGGTCGGGCCGGGCGACGCCGTGCACGCGCAGACGTGCCACACCGCCGTCCGGGTGGATGTTCAGCTTCACGTGCGTGTAACGGCGACGGTCGGACACCGAGTAGTCGTTCGCGGTGTCTCCGGACGCCGTCGTACGGTCGACGATGGTCGTCCACTTGGCCTTGCGGACCTCGTCGATGTTCGGGTAGCCGGGCAGCTCGACGGCTTCGACGGAGATCTCCGGCGGATAGTTGCCCTTGAACCACGAGGTGTCGACGACGACGCCGTGGATCACGCCCGGTGCGCCCAGCCGGACGATCGCGCTGTCGTACCCCTCTTTGCGACGCCGACGCGTCTCCCAGCCGTCGTACAGCTGCCCCTTGTGGCCGAACGTCGCGGGATTGAACTGCGCCGCCTCCGGCTTGATCAGGTTCTCGCGTTCGGCGAACAAGTCGTCGTTGGCCCAGATCACGCCGCCGCCGATGGATCGGACGGCGAGGTCGGGAAGGGTGCGGAAAGCGCTTGTCATAGGGTGACCTCCTGTCGGACTGAGAGTGCTTCGAGGACGTCCCGGCCCGACTGCGGGGCGTGCTCGGCGATCTGTTCGAGAGTGAACGCTCCGCATTCGAGGCCGCGCAGCAGCATGACCGCCAGCATCTGCGCGGTGGCCGGCTCGTCGACGGCCGCACCCGCGGCACGGCCGGACACGTAGGCCTGCACGCGTGCGGCGACGGCGGGCAGGGCGTCGTTGTAGAAGGCGAGAGTCGCCGCCCAGCGGGTCACCAGATGCCCGGGATGCATGTCCCAGCCCTGGTAGAGCCCGCGTTCCAGCGACCGGTTCACCAGCGCGAAGTGCGCGGTCATGGCCGCGCGGACGGCGTCGTCGTCGCCCACCGGGACCACCTGGGTGGACCCGTCGGAGACCCACACACCGGCTGCCGCGGCGGCCAGCGCGATCACCGCCTTCGCGTGGTCGGCGGCCGGATGCGCCATCGACTGCCAGCGCGGTGCGACGCCGAGCGCCGCCGTGTAGTCGTAGGTGCCGAAGTGCAGGGCGCTGCAGCGGCCGTCGGCACGGCGGATCGCCCGCGAGAGCCCG
>JASGFV010000062.1:0-16201 GCA_047605365.1 Gordonia sp. (in: high G+C Gram-positive bacteria) | reverse complement strand
TCGGCGATCTCGTAGCGGCCGCCGTAGTTGACGCACATGGTCAGCGTCATGACGGTGTTGTCCTTGGTGAGCTCCTCGGCGATCTCGAGCTCCTTGATGACGCTGCGCCACAGCCGCGGACGACGGCCCGCCCAGCGCACGCGCACGCCCATCTCGTTCATCTCGTCGCGGCGGCGGCGGATCACGTCGCGGTTGAAGCCCATCAGGAACTTCACCTCCTCGGGACTTCGCGACCAGTTCTCGGTGGAGAACGCGTACGCCGACAGCCACTTCACGCCGATCTCGATGGAGCCGCAGACCGAGTCCATCAGCACCGCCTCGCCGCGCTTGTGTCCCTCGGTGCGCGGCAGGCCACGCTCCTGCGCCCAGCGCCCGTTGCCGTCCATCACCAGGGCGACGTGGTTCGGCACGAACTCCGGCGGAATGATCGGCGGCACGGCGCCCGACGGATGCGGATCCGGGAGCCGGACCTCCTTGGCCGTCGCGGGCGCCGGCGAACGGCGGGACAGTCGTGCCATCAGTGGATCTCGCCTTTCGGGGAACTCGCTCAGGCGGTGTGCGACCCGGCCGGGTCCGCCTCGTTCATGACCAGCCTATGCGGCGCGTCCCGCTCGATCAGCGGCAGCGTCCGCAGCTGACGTTCCAGATGCCACTGCAGATGCGCGGCGGTCAGACCGGTCGCCTGCCGGCGCAGGGTGTCCGGCGCGGCGTCGACGTGGTCCCACTGGCCCCGGGCCAGCGCGTCCATCAGGTCGAGAACGCCCACCGACGGCGTCGCCGCGCCCGCCGGGCGGCAGTACACGCACACCGCGCCGCCCGCGGCGACGTGGAAGGCTCGGTGCGGCCCCGGTGACGCGCAACGCGCGCACACCTCGAGCGCCGGCATCCAGCCGGCCGAGCCCATCGCCCGCAGCAGAAAGGCGTCCAGGATCAGCTGCCGGTCGCGGCGGTCCTCGGCCAGCGCGGTCAGCGCCCCCACCGTCAGCCGGTGCAGCCGGGGAGCCGGCGCGCGTTCCTCACCGGCCAGCCGCTCGGCGGTCTCCAGCACGGCGCACGCCGTCGTATATCGGCCGTAGTCCCGCGCGATCGGCTCGCTGAGGGCGTTCAGGGTGTGGACCTGGGTCACGACGTCGAGCTGGCGGCCCGGATAGAAGTGCACGTCCACGTGGGCGAAGGGTTCTAGACGCGCCCCGAACCGCGAGCGCGTCCGGCGGATGCCCTTGGCCACCGCGCGGACCAGACCGTGCTCGGCGGTGAGGAAGGTGATGATGCGGTCGGCTTCGCCCAGCTTGTGCTGGCGCAGCACCACCGCTTCGTCCCGATACAACCTCACCGGACCATTCTCGCACCCGCCACCGACAACTCGCCGCTGCGACCCACGTGCACCGGGTCAGCTCGGCACGAACGCCTTGAGCTGCGCGGCGAACTCCTCCGGCTGATCCTCGGAGATCAGCGTCCACGAGTCCAGGACCTCGACCAGCGTCGCGTCGGGGAATTCGGTCGCCATCCGGCGGGCGTGTTCGACGGGCATCATCCGGTCCTGCGTCGCCCACAGCAGCAGCACCGGCCGCGGGAACTTCACGACGTCGTCGTGCCAGCGCAGCAGCGTCTCACGCGACGGCGTCCCGGTGGCGAACTTGGCGAAGTCGCGCCGGATCTCCGCGTTCGACGTGGCCGGCGCGAACCAGTCGTCCATCACCGGGTCCGGGATCCGGTTGATCGACAGCCCGCCGTACATCTGCTTGCCGTGCCGGAACAGCGATGTCTTGGTCAGCGCCATGAAGGCGCGGGCTCCGCCGGGCAGTCGGCAGAGGGTGACGCCCGGCCGGGCAGGTTTCGGCGGAAAGTTGTCGTAAGCCTCGCACGACGACAGCACCAGCCGGGCGACCCGGTCGGCACGCCCGTCGGACACGACGAACTGCCCGCCGCCCCAGTCGTTGAGAACCAGCGTGACCTCGTGCAGGTCGAGCGCGTCGAGAAATTCGGCGAGAATCCGGGCGACGCCGAGCTGGCTGAGGTCGGCGTCGGGCCGCATGGGCCGGCGATGACCGCCCAGCGGCAGCGTCGGGGCCAGACAGCGGAAACCTTCGAGCTGCGGAATCACCCGGCGCCACTGGGTCTCGTTCATCAGCAGGCCGTGACCGAAGACGATCACCGGTCCTTCGCCGCCGTTGTCGGTGTAGTCGATCGGTCCGGCGCTGAGCTCAACGGTCTCCATGAGTCCACTATGCCCGCGCACCCCGGCAGAGGGTCAGAAACCGAGGCGGCCCAGCTGCTTCGGATCACGCTGCCAGTCTTTGGCGACCTTCACGTGCAGGTCGAGGTAGACGCGGCAGCCCAGGAGTTTCTCGATCTGTTCGCGGGCGACAGTGCCGACGTGCTTCAGGCGAGAACCCTTGTGCCCGATGATGATGCCCTTCTGACTGTCACGCTCCACGTACAGCAGCGCGTGGACGTCGACCATCGGGGGCTCGGAGCCCTCCCGCGGAATCACTTCCTCGATCACCACGGCCAGCGAGTGCGGCAGTTCGTCGCGGACGCCTTCGAGAGCGGCCTCGCGGATGAACTCGGCCATCAGCACCTGTTCGGGCTCGTCGGTCAGTTCGCCGTCCGGGTAGAAGGCCGGCCCCTCGTCGCACAGCGACACCAACACGTCGGTCAGGACGTCGACCTGCTTGCCAGACTTGGCCGACACCGGCACCACCTCGGCCTCCGGGCCTAGCTGCGCCGACAGCGCCATCAGCTGCGCGGCGACCTTCTCCGGGCCCACACGGTCGATCTTGGTCACGATGCCGACCAGCTTGGTCCGCGAACCGAGCTCCTTGAGCTGCTCGATGATCCACCGGTCGCCCGGGCCGATGGCCTCGTCGGCGGGCACGCACAAGCAGACGATGTCGACCTCGGAGTAGGTGTCGCGCACCAGATCGTTGAGCCGCTTGCCCAGCAGGGTGCGCGGCTTGTGCAGTCCGGGGGTGTCGACCAGCACCAGCTGGGCGTCCGGCCGGGTCACAATGCCGCGGATCGCGTGACGGGTGGTCTGCGGCCGATTCGAGGTGATCGCGATCTTGTCGCCGACCAGCGCGTTGGTCAGCGTCGACTTACCGGTGTTCGGCCGTCCGACGAAGCAGACGAATCCGGAGCGGAACTCGGTCATGAAGGTTCTCCCGTCAGGTTGCCCGCAGCGTCGGTGCAGTGCACCGCGGCGTCGGGAGTGATCTCGTGCAGGGTCGCCACGCCTGGATCGTCGACGTCGCCACCGATCAGCACCGCCGCCTCGAACGACGTCGCTCCCGACGACAACGCGGTCGCCACAGCCACCTGCAGGGCACTGAGCTGCAGCGTCGACTTCGACACCGTCGCACCGGCGTAGGTGCGGCCGTCCCCGTCGCGCACCGCCGCTCCCCCGCGCGCCTCGGCGCGACCCATCGCACCGCGCGCCAGGATCACCAGCTTGCGGTCCTCGTCGGTCATCTCGGCCATCTCAGTCCTCCGTGCTCTTCGACGACTTGTGCTTCGACGACGTCACGCTCTTCGACGAGGCGGCCGTCTCGCGCTCCCCGCTGTCGTCGCCGGCGGCGTCGAGCGTCTTGCGCTTGTTCTTCTTCTCGGCGCGACGCACCGTCACCGACGTCACGCGCTGGCGGCCGAGCCGGTTCGGCCCGCCCTCGGCGATCATGGTCAGTCCGTGGATCTTCACCCGCGCCCCGGGCAGCGGCACGCGACCCAGGCGCAGCGCCAGGAGGCCGCCGACGGTCTCTACCTCGTCGTCGTCGATCTCGATGCCGAACAGCTCGCCGAGGTCCTCCACCGGAAGCCTCGACGACACCCGGTAGCGGCCCTCCCCGAGGTCCTCCACCGGCGCGACCTCGTCGACGTCGTACTCGTCGGAGATCTCGCCGACGATCTCCTCCAGGACGTCCTCGATGGTGACCAGCCCGGCGATGCCGCCGTACTCGTCGACGAGCATCGCCATGTGGTTGCGCTCGGACTGCATGTCCTTCAGGACCCGGTCCAGGGGCTTGGAGTCGGGCACGAACTCGGCGCCGCGCATCACGTCGCCCGCAGAGAATCCGGGCCGCGAATCGAGTTCGGGCAGGAGTCGTTCGACGAGGTCCTTGAGGTAGACCACCCCGACGACGTCGTCGGGGTTCTCACCGATCACCGGTATTCGCGAATGCCCGGACCGCACGGCCAGGCTCATCGCCTGGGTCGCGGACTTGTCGGCCTCGATCCAGATCATCTCCGGACGAGGCACCATCACTTCTCGGGCGTTGGTGTCGCCGAGGTCGAAGACCGACTGGATCATCCGGCGCTCCTCGGCGTCCACGACGCCCTGCGCCTGCGCCAGGTCGACCACCTCACGCACCTCCACCTCGGTGGCGAACGGACCGTTGCGGAATCCGCGGCCCGGGGTCAGCGCGTTGCCTAGCAGGATCAGCAGCCGGGTGACCGGTCGCAGCAGCACGCCCATCGCGGTGATCAGCGGCGCGGCGATCAGCGCGATCGAGTACGCATGCTGCACGCCGAGCGTTCGCGGTCCGACGCCGACCGCGACGAACAGGATCGGCGACATGGCCAGCACCGAGATCAGCAGTCCCCAGCCGGTGCTGAACTTGTCGAGCGCCACCGTGACGACCATCGCCGTGGCGGCCACCTCGAACGCGGTCCGCAGCAAGACCGTCAGGCCGATGTACATGGACCGGTTCTCGATCACCGTGAGCAGCCGGGCCGCGCCCAGCCGCTCCTCGCGGCGCAGATCCTCCACGCGGGCCGGGGAGACCGTCGTCAGCGCACTGTCGATCGCGGCGAACAGGCCGGCGACCACGGCGAAGACGGCGGCGACCCCCAGAAAGACGACGTCGCGCACGACAGTCCTCAGCTCTCCTGCGCGTCGGGACGCGGCGCGCCGTCGAACCCGACGTTGCGTAGCAGTTTGGTGTCGCGCTCGGATTGCCGCTGCGCTTCCGTGCGTTCGGCGCGGGCGTCGTACCAGTCGGCGACGATCTGGTCTTGCAGCCCGAACATCTCCTTCTCCTCTTCCGGTTCGGCATGGTCGAACCCGAGGAGATGCAAGACGCCGTGCACGGTCAGCACAGCCAGCTCGTGAGCGAAGCTGTGGCGCCGCTCGGCGGCCTGGTCGGCCGCGAACTGCGGGCACAGCACGATGTCGCCGAGCATCGACGGCCCCGGCTCCGCGGCGTCGGGACGCCCGCCGGGGGTGAGCTCGTCCATCGGGAAGCTCATCACGTCCGTCGGGCCCGGCAGGTCCATCCACTGCACGTGCAGCTCGGCCATGGTGTCGAGGTCGACGAGCTGAATCGACAGTTCGGCGTCGGGATGCACGTCCATGCGACCCATCGCATACCGCGCGACCTCGACGATCAGTTCTTCCGGCGCCTCGGCCCCGGACTCGTTGAACAGTTCGATGCTCATCGGTGACGTCCCGCTCCCCTAGACCCGGCGGCGGCGCGTCGATCCGCCCGATTGCCCTGCCGTTCGCCGTCTTCTTCCGCGCGCCCGTACGCGTCGACGATGTCCGCGACCAGCTTGTGACGCACGACGTCGGCGCTGGTCAGCTCCGCGAAGTGGATGTCGTCGATGCCCTGCAGGATCTTGGTGGCGGTCCGCAGACCGCTCTTCGCGCCGCCCGGCAGATCGACCTGCGTGATGTCGCCGGTCACCACGATCTTCGCGCCGAAGCCGAGTCGGGTGAGGAACATCTTCATCTGCTCGCCGGTGGTGTTCTGCGCCTCGTCGAGGATGATGAAGGCATCGTTAAGGGTGTTGTGGGTGAGCAGGAAGTCCTCAGTCACGTAGAGCGAGTCTTCGGCGGCCACCCGGATGCACACCGCTTCTTCGGTACCTACGTGTTCGATGTGCTCCACGTACCGCTTCGGCGTCTTCACACCTCCCGAATTATACTTCGCGGCCTTCCGTCCGAGCCTGAACGGTGCAACGCCCTCCGGCAAGCGAATTTCGATGACGAACGCATCGTGCCGGTACGCCACGGGTCGGCCCTTCGCGAGACCTGGAGGGCGTCCTTCAGCAGGCCGTTCGCGCCAATAGGCGACTCCACCGAGCGATTGGACCAGGAAGATCACGCCGTCGCGAAGCTCGGGTGACGTCGTAGAGTACTGCACCCGACTCGTGCGCCCAGCCTGCCCGACCGGACCACCGTCAGTGTCAAGAAGCCCCTGCAGCACGGCGAGCCGGACGTCAGCCGAATTGATCAGATATCGAATCGGAACGAACTTCGATTCCGATTTGGTTCCCCACAACTCAAGAGTCCGCATCACCCGTGTCACAGGATTCTCCGCGCCGTGGCCGGGCCCCGGAATCCGGTTGAGAACGTAGTCAAGATCGTTCTTCTGGCGCAAAGCGATCCCAGGAATGGCTGCTTCCAGAGCCGCGGCCAGTTCGGGGTCCCTTGTGGAGAACGACGGTGTGGTTTTTCCTGCGACACAACCGTCACCGAGCATCAACCCGAGCGCGTACGGATCCATCGGTACGTCATGGGACCTGAACTCGACTGGCGCGGACAGCACCGGGAGCTCATAACGGTGATAGTGGGACGCTCGAAGATTTCCGATCATCTCCTTAGCCATCAACACGCGAGGACCCTTGCCACGACGGCGGTCGCTCCGCGTGTAGACCGACCACAGGTGGTCCTCCGAGCACAGGGTCGTCGCACCGTCCTGTGCCGTGAGTCGCACGATGCCTTTGAATCCCTGCGGGTACACGCCGAGCACCTCAGTCGGCCGACCGTTCGAGCCGATCACCTCGTCGCCGACCTCGATATCGCCGATCTTCCGGTAGCCGACGGGCGTCAAGACCCTGGTCGACAGCGGCTGAGCGCGACCACGCATGTATGCCAGCGGAGCGACCTCGATGACGCCGGCCTCCATCAGCTTCGGGATGGCCTCCGGATCGAGCATGTCGTGCAGGGCGTCGTACAGCGGACGCAGGTAGGGATCGATCTTCTCGCTCAGCGAGCCGGGCAGGAAGCCCAGGCGCTCGCCCGCCTCCACCGCGGGGCGGGTGAGGATGATCCGGCTGACCTCCTTGGACAGCAGCGCCTGCACGGCCTTGGCCATCGCGAGGTAGGTCTTGCCGGTGCCGGCCGGGCCGAGCCCGAAGACGATGGTGTTGGTGTCGATCGCGTCGACGTAGCGCTTCTGATTCAGCGTCTTGGGCCGGATCACCTTGCCGCGGCGCGACAGGATGTTGAGGCTGAGGACCTCGGCCGGAGTCTCCGCGTGCTCGCCCTCGGAGAGGATCGACATGCCCTGGCGCACCAGATCAGGGGTGAGCGGCGTACCCTTGCGCACCACCCGTACCAGTTCGGCGATCACTCGCTCCGAGGCGGAGACGTCGGCCGGTTCGCCGGTCAGGGTCAGACGGTTGCCCCGCACGTGCACATCGGCGGGAAGTTGCTGTTCCAGGGTTCGCAGGTTGACGTCGGCCGGTCCGAGGAGACCGACCACCAGCGCGGGCGGGATCTCCATGCTCGAGGTGGCCGCGCGGCCGGTGCCGTTGTCGTCTGTCACTAAGGTGTTCACTCCTGAAGATTTCGAAGACGCAGAGGTCAAGTCAGTCAAGTGTAGCTTTCTAGAGGCCCAGCAGCCGAAGCGTTTGCCGGTGCGCAGCGCTGCGCGGATCGACGAACGCGGCGTGGTCGCCCGGGGTCTCGTGCAGGCGGGCCCGCTGGCCGCGGGCGGTGACCTCGCGGACGTAGTGACGGCTGAGCTCCACCGGCACGGCTTGATCGTCGACGGTGTGGACCACCTCGACCGTCGCATCGAACGGGTCGAGCAGCGCGGGCGACGCCTCGCGGTACCGGTGGACGGCCTCGGGGTACGGGCGGCCCATCAGCCCGACGACCGACGGCTTGTCGCGCACGCCGTCGACGGTGAAGTCGAGCACCGCCGACTGCGGGATCACCGTGGTGATCCGGTGACGTTCGGTGGCCGCACCGAGACGGGCGACGGCCCACACCGCGAGCTGCCCGCCAGCAGAATGACCGACGACGGCCACGGAGTTGCGGTCGATCTTGACCCCGGCGACGGCCAGTCGCTCGGCGACCGGGCCGTCGAGCGCGCGCAGCGCGTCGACCACGTCGCGGCCGGTGCCGGGCCAGCCGCCGCCGTCTTCTTCCACCCGCCGGTACTCCACGTTCCAGACGACCGCGCCGCGCGCAGCCAGGTCCCGAGCTACCGCCGATTCGACGACCAGCGCGAACTCCGTCGACCACGATCCACCGTGAACCAGCACCACCAACGGCGCACGGGCGTCCCGCGCCGCGGGCAGATAGAGATGTCCGTACTGGGACCGGTCCGGCCCGTACGCGACCTTGCGACGGGTCACGTTCGACGACGCTGCCGTCAACGCGCCCACCGGTCGGTGACCGCGCCGAGCGCTCCGAGCGCCACCGCCCCGGCCGCCGCGGTGCGCAGCACCTCGGGTCCCAGCACCACGGTCTGCCCGCCCAGCGCGGTCAGGTCGGCGATCTCCTGGTCGCTCAGACCGCCTTCCGGGCCGATCACGAACACCACTTCGCGGGCGCCACCGAAGTCGATCGACCGGAACGGCTTCGCGCCGGCCTCATGCAGCACGGCGACCACCCCGCCGTCACCGGTCACTCGCGCGCACAGGTCGCGGACGTCGATCGTCGTCGACAGGTCGTAGACCTCGGGGATCCAGGCCCGGCGCGCCTGTTTGGCGGCGGTGGCCGCCGTCGCCCGCCACTTGTCGACGCCCTTGGCGGCCTTCGCACCCGACCAGCGCGCGATGCTGCGTGCCGCCTGCCACGGCACGATGGCGTCGACCCCGGCCTCGGTCATCAGGTCTACCGCCAGCTCGCTGCGCTCGGCCTTCGGCAGCGCCTGCACCACCGTGACCTTCGGCGACGCCGGCTTGCTGTATTCGAACTTCCCGGCCCGCAGTTCGAGCCTGTCCTTGCCACTCACCTTGAGGACCTCGCAGTGCGCACGATTGCCGCGCCCGTCGCCGAGGATGACCGTCTCGCCCGCGGCGATCCGGGTGACCGTCACCGCATGCCGGCCCTCCGGGCCGCTCAGCAGCGTCTCGCTGCCCGAGGACGGCACCTCCTCGACCCAGAAGAGCGGCGGGGTCATCGGCCTGCGAACGCGCTGCGAAGACGTGAGAACAGACCGGAGTCTCCACCCTTGGACGACGCCGTGACCAGCTCGACGTGGTCGTCGGAGTGCTCGCGGAGCTGGTGCAGCAGGTCCGCGGTCGTCGAGTCGACGCGGCTGGGCACCACCACTTCCAGGTGGACGACGACGTCGCCGCGGACCCCGGAGTTCAGGTGCGGCAGGCCCTGGCCCTTGATCTTGACGACCGCGCCGGGCTGGGTGCCCGGTTCGACGGCGACCGTCGCGGTGCCGCCGAGCACGGTGTCGATGTCGAGCGAGGTGCCCAGCGCGGCGTCGACCATCGGCACCCGGACGGTGCAGTGCAGGTCGTCGCGATCGCGGACGTACACGTCGTCGGGGGCCTCGGTGATCTCCACGTAGAGGTCGCCGGCCGGACCGCCGCCGGGGCCGACCTCGCCCTGTGCGGCCAGCCGCACGCGCATGCCGTTCTCGACGCCCGCCGGGATCTTCACGGTCAGGGTGCGACGAGCCCGGACGCGGCCGTCGCCGCCGCACTTGAGGCACGGATCGGGGATCACTTCGCCGGTGCCGCGGCACTCGGGGCATTCGCGCACCGACATCACCTGGCCGAGGAACGAACGCTGCACGGTCTGGATCTCGCCGGCGCCGCGACAGGTGCCGCAGGTGACCGGCTTGGAGTTGTCGCGCGTGCCCGAGCCCTTGCAGCCGTCGCAGAGGATCGCCGTGTCGACGGTGATCTCCCGGTGCGCGCCTGCCGCGATCTCCTCGAGGTCCAAGGTGAGGCCGACCAGCGCCGGCTCACCGGGACGCACCCGGCCGCGCGGGCCGCGGCCGCCGCCGAAGCCACCGCCGCCGCCGAAGAACGTGTTGAAGATGTCGCCCAGTCCGCCCCCGCCGAACGGGTCGCCGTAGCCACCTCCGCCGGGTCCGGCGAGAGGGTCGCCCCCGGCGTCGACGATCCGGCGCTTCTCCGAATCCGACAGCACCTCGTAGGCGGTCGTCACCTCTTTGAAGCGGTCTTCCTCGTCCGGGTTGATGTCCGGGTGGAGCTCGCGCGCCAGCTTGCGGTAGGCGCGCTTGATCTCCTGATCCGTCGAGTCTTTCGACACGCCCAGGATGCCGTAGTAGTCACGAGCCACGGTGTATTGCGTCCTTCTTGAAACTATCGGTCGGCGAGCACTTCGCCGACGTACTTCGCCACGGCGGCGACCGAAGCGATCGTCCCCGGGTAGTCCATCCGTGTCGGGCCGACGACCCCCATCCCGCCGAACACGGTGCCCGAAGCACCGTACCCGGTCGAGACCACCGACGTGCTGCGCAGGTTCTCGGCGAGGGTCTCCTCGCCGATCTGCACGGTCACCAGATCCGGCGTGCGGGTGTTGGCCAGCAGTCTCAGAACCACCACCTGCTCTTCCAGCGCTTCCAGCACCGAATCCATTCCCCCGGTGGCCGGAGCGAAGTCGCCCGCCGAGCGTGCCAGGTTCGACGTCCCGCCAAGCACCAGGCGGTCGTCGCCGCGCTCGACCAGGGTCTCCACCAGCACGGTCGCGATCGCGAGGATCGGCGCGCGCAAGTCCAGCGGGGCGTGATTCGCCAGTTCGGCGACCTCCGCGGAGGCGTCGGCGAGGCGCTTGCCGTCGAGTGCGTCGCCGAACAGCGACCGCAGGGTCGACAGTTCGTCGTCGTCGAGCGATTCGGACAGATTGACGAACCGCTGCTCGACGCGGCCGTTGTCGGTGATCACCACCAGCAGCAGTCGTTCCGGAGTCAGGGAGACGATCTCGAGGTGCCGCACCTTCGCCGAAGACAGAACCGGGTACTGGATGACCGCGACCTGACGGGTGAGCTGGGCCAGCAGCTTGACCGAGCGGCGCAGCACGTCGTCGAGGTCGACGCCGCCGTCGAGTACGGAGAGGATGGCCCGGCGTTCGGCCTGCGACAGCGGCTTGACCTCGCTGATCCGGTCGACGAACAGGCGGTAGCCCTTGTCGGTCGGCACCCGCCCCGAGCTGGTGTGCGGCTGGGTGATGTAGCCCTCGGCCTCGAGGACCGCCATGTCGTTGCGGACCGTCGCACTCGAGACGCCCATCGGATGCCGCTCGACGATGGCCTTGGAGCCGATCGGTTCCTGAGTCGCCACGAAATCAGTCACAATCGCCTGCAGGATCTCGAACCTGCGGTCGTCGGTGCTCGACACTCGTGACCTCCTTCTGAGCCTTCAGCGCCTACAGTAGTTGTCGGCCACCACTTTACGGAATTGACGAAAGACCGAACACGATGATCTTCAAGGGCGTTCTGCAGGGCAAGCCTTACGACGATCACGGCCTGACGAACCGCGAGTGGGCCCAGATCCCGCCCCGCCAGTTCCGGCTCGACCAGCTGGTCACCGTCACCACCGTGCTGGCCCTGGACAAGCTCCTCTCCGAGGACTCGACGTTCTACGGGGACCTCTTCGCGCACGTCGTCCAGTTCCAGGGCGAGCTGTACCTGGAGGACGGTCTGCACCGCGCCGTCCGCTCCGCTTTGCGGAACCGGACGATCATCCACGCCCGGCTCTTCGACCTCGACGAGCACCTCGCCCGCAACCTCGGCGCAGCGTCGGCGTCCGGCCCGCAGCAGCAGGCCGCCCCGCGGTCGGCGCCGCAGCCGGCCGTCGACTCGCAGGCCCGGTGGCGGTCGCGTCCGCCGGTGACCGGCCCCAACCCGATGCCGCTGTCCGGGCCGCTCGCCGAGTCGGGCCCGACGCCGAACCCGATTCCGCGGCCGGCCGGCCCGCGGCGAGTGAGCCGCGAGGGGTCGCACCGGCGTGACTAGGGCATGACCACCGCCTGGTCAGTCGACCAGGATCTGCCGGATGACTCCGTCGGCGAGCAGTCGCCCGCGGTCGGTCAGCACGTAGGCGCCGCCGGCGTCGATCAGCAGTCCGTCGGCGACCGCGCGATCGGCACGGGCGCGCTCGCCGTCGTCGAGCAGCGACGACGGCAGACCCGAGCGCATCCGCGTCTGCAGCATCACCGCCTCGGTGTGCACGTCGTCGTCGGTCAGGATCTCCGAGCCCCCGATCGGCAGTTCGCTCGCCGCGAGCGACGACGCATACGTCGCCGGATGCTTCTGATTCCACCAGCGCACGCCGCCCACATGGGAGTGCGCGCCCGGGCCGATCCCCCACCAGTCGTCGCTGCGCCAGTAGGCCTCGTTGTGGCGGCAGACGGAAGTTTCGACAGGCTCAAGCAGCGGACGGCCGGGCTCCGCGGGCTTCCCGGCAGCCCAGTTCGACACCTCGTACCAGGCCATTCCGGCCGCGCTCAGCCGGTCGTCGATCATCTCGTAGCGGACGGCGAGCACGTCCGGGCATCGGCACCTCGCCGCGCCGGACCTTGCGGGCGAACGCCGTGCCGTCCTCGACGATCAGCGCGTACGCCGAGACGTGGTCGACGGGCACCGACAGGACAGCGTCGAGCGAGGCCTCGAGATCGGCGCCGGTCTCCCCCGGCGTGCCGTAGATCAGGTCCAGGTTGAGGTGTTCGAAGCCGGCCGCCGCGGCTTCCCGGGCTGCGGCCAGCGCGCGGCCCGGGGTGTGCGTGCGGTCCAGCACGGCCAGCACATGCGACGCCGCGGACTGCATGCCCAGCGAGATCCGGGTGAAGCCGGCCTCCCGCAGCCCGGCGAAGAACTCCGGCGACGTCGACTCCGGGTTCGACTCGGTCGTCACTTCGGCGTCGGCGGCCAGCGTGAAGGAGTCGCGCACGGCGTCGAGCAGATCTGCCAGACCGGATGCGCCGAGCAGCGACGGCGTGCCGCCGCCGACGAAGATCGTCGACACCTCACGCTCCGGCGAGAGCAGCCCGGCGGCCAGTTCCAGCTCGCGGCGGACCGCCTCGGCCCACGCCGCCGGCGACGTCGACGAGCCCAGCTCCCCCGCCGTGTAGGTGTTGAAATCGCAGTAGCCGCACCGCGTCGCACAGAACGGGACGTGCAGGTAAAGGCCGAAGGGGCGCACCGGATCGACCTCGCGCAACCGGGCGAGCGCCTCATCGGCGAACGGCACGGGAGCAGCGCGAACAGTCATCCCTCCATGATGACGTACCCGGCGACCGGCCCGAAAACCCGCGACCAGTCGCAATTAACATCACCGTGAGGAAAAATAACCCCAAGTAGACCAGTCGCGCCCGACGTGGCACTATGGACGCGTGACTTCCCCCGGAGTGTGGCTCGCCCAACGGCGGCACATCGACCTCAAGCGCTGCGACAGCGCTTCGTGTCGTCGCTGATCACGACAGGCCACGAGAAGTCCCACTTCCCGCTCGATCGGTTCCCGGCTCCAGCCCCTTGCCACGCCGATCCCCCGCGGACGCCTGCTCGCCTCAGGTGAACTCGCTGCCGAGTGCGACGAGTCACCTCACTTTTGTCAGCCCGTGATCGTGCCGCGCTGCCCGCGGCGCGTGAGGAGATTTGATGACACTCACCACCCCCGAGTCCGTGGACGGCTCCGACGAGTCGGCCGCTGCTCCGGCCAAGCCGGCCCGCACGCGCACCCCGCGTGCCGCAGGCGACGCCCCGCGCAAGCGTTCGGCACGCCCGGTCAAGCGACGCTCCGAAGGCCAGTGGGCGCTCGGCTACCGCGAACCGCTGAACCCGAACGAGCAGTCCAAGAAGGACGACAACCCGCTCAACGTGCGCTCCCGGATCGAGAACATCTACTCGAAGACCGGCTTCGACTCCATCGACAAGGCCGACCTGCGCGGACGTTTCCGCTGGTGGGGCCTGTACACCCAGCGCGCGCAGGGCTACGACGGCACGTTCACCGGCGACGAGAACATCGACCTCCTCGAAGACAGCCACTTCATGATGCGCATCCGCTGCGACGCCGGAGCACTCTCCGCGCGCCAGCTGCGCACGCTGGGCGAGCTGTCGACCGAATTCGGCCGCAACACCGCGGACCTGTCCGATCGCGAGAACGTCCAGTACCACTGGATCAACGTCGAAGACGTGCCGACCATCTGGCAGCGCCTCGACGAGGTCGGCCTCAAGACCACCGAAGCCTGCGGCGACTGCCCGCGCGTCGTGCTCGGTTCGCCGCTCGCCGGTGTCTCGGTCGACGAGGTGCTCGACCCGACGCCCGCCATCGACGAGATCGTCCGCCGCTACATCGGCGACCCGAAGTACTCGAACCTGCCGCGCAAGTTCAAGACCGCGATCTCCGGTCTGCAGGACGTCGCCCACGAGATCAACGACATCGCCTTCATCGGCGTGAACCACCCCGAGCACGGCCCCGGTCTGGACCTCTGGGTCGGCGGCGGTCTCTCCACCAACCCGATGCTGGCGCAGCGCGTCGGCGTGTGGGTTCCGCTCGACGAGGTGCCCGACGTCTGGGAAGGCGTCGTCTCGATCTTCCGCGACTACGGCTACCGCCGCCTGCGCACCAAAGCGCGCCTGAAGTTCCTCATCAAGGACTGGGGCATCGAGAAGTTCCGCCAGGTGCTCGAGGACGAGTACCTGAAGCGCAAGCTGATCGACGGGCCGGCCCCCGAGGCCCTCGCGCATCCGATCGACCACGTCGGTGTGACCCGCCAGAAGAACGGTCTCAATGCGGTGGGCTTCTCGCCGATCGCCGGCCGCGTCTCGGGCACGATCCTGCAGAAGGTGGCCGACGCCGCCGAGCTCGTCGGCTCGGACCGCATCCGCTTCACGCCGTACCAGAAGCTGATCGTCCTGGACGTCGCCGACGACCAGGTCGACGGCCTGATCGCCGAACTGGCCAAGCTCGGTCTGCAGGGCCGCCCGTCGAACTGGCGCCGCAACCTGATGGCGTGCAGCGGCATCGAGTTCTGCAAGCTGTCGTTCACCGAGACCCGCAAGCGGTCGCAGGCGCTGGTGCCCGAACTCGAGGAGCGCCTGGCCGACATCAACTCCCGCCTCGACGTCCCGGTCACGGTCAACATCAACGGCTGCCCGAACTCGTGCGCGCGCTCGCAGATCGCCGACATCGGCTTCAAGGGTCAACTCGTCGAAGACGAGGACGGCAACACCGTCGAAGGCTTCCAGGTCCACCTGGGCGGCAGCCTCGGGCTGGACTCCGGCTTCGGCCGCAAGCTCCGTCAGCACAAGGTGTACAGCACCGACCTGGGCGACTACATCGACCGCGTCGTGCGCAACTTCGTGGAACATCGCGAGCCCGGTGAGCGTTTCGCCCAGTGGGCCGTGCGGTCCGAGGAGGAGCTGCTTCGATGACCGAGACGACGTTCAACACCAGGCACCTGCAAGAGATCGCGGAGGAGGGCGCTGCCCTGCTGGGCCCCGACGCCACCGCCGAAGAACTGCTGCAGTGGACCGCGAAGACCTTCGGCACCGATTTCATCGTCGCGGCCAACATGCAGGACGCCGTCCTCATCGACGTCGCCAAGAAGGCCATCGACCCGGCCGATGTGAACCACGAGCGGATCAAGGTCCTGTTCCTGGACACCGGCTATCACTTCGCGGAGACCATCGGCACCCGCGACGCGGTGGTCAGCGTCTACGACCTCGACCTGGTCAACGTGACCCCGGAGCAGACCGTCGAGCAGCAGGACGCGCTGCTCGGCAAAAACCTGTTCGCCCGGGACGCCGCCGAATGCTGCCGCCTGCGCAAGGTGGAGCCGCTGAGGGCGTCGCTGGCGCCGTACCGCGCCTGGGTCACCGGCATCCGTCGCGTCGAGGCCCCCACCCGGGCCAACGCGCCGCTCATCTCGTTCGACGAGGGCTTCGGGCTGGTGAAGATCAACCCGCTCGCCGCATGGGACGACGAGCAGTTCCAGGACTACATCGACGCCAACGGTGTCCTGGTCAATCCTTTGGTCGACGAGGGCTACCCGTCGATCGGGTGCGCCCCCTGCACCAAGAAACCAGCCCCCGGGGCAGATCCACGCAGCGGCCGCTGGGCCGGCAGCACCAAGACAGAATGCGGGTTGCACGTCTCATGAGCATCACTGAATCCACCACCGACATCGTGTCGAACGACGAGTTCACCACTCTCGACGCGCTCGAGTCCGAGTCGATCCACATCTTCCGCGAGGTGGCCGGCGAGT
>JASGFV010000061.1:0-16298 GCA_047605365.1 Gordonia sp. (in: high G+C Gram-positive bacteria) | reverse complement strand
AGCACGTACGACGGGCGGACCAGCACCGGGTAGCCGATCCCGGAGGCGATGTCGCGCGCCTGCTCGAAGGTGGTGGCGGTGCCGAACTTCGGAGCCGGGAGGCCGGCCTCGACGAGCACCTTGCCGAACTCGCCGCGGTCCTCGGCCAGGTCGATGGCAGCCGGACCGGTGCCCACGATCGGCACCCCGGCGGCCTCCAGTCGGGCCGCCAGACCCAGCGGCGTCTGACCGCCGAGCTGCACGATCACACCGGCCACGGTCCCCGACTCGGACTCGGCCCGGTAGACCTCCAGAACGTCCTCGAAGGTGAGCGGCTCGAAGTACAGGCGGTCGGCGGTGTCGTAGTCGGTGGACACCGTCTCCGGGTTGCAGTTCACCATGACCGTCTCGTACCCGGCCTCGCTCAGCGTCAGCGCCGCGTGCACACACGAGTAGTCGAACTCGATGCCCTGGCCGATGCGGTTCGGGCCGGAGCCCAGGATCAGCACCTTGGGTCGGTCGGCCTGCGGCGCGACCTCGCTGGTGGCCGCCGGATCCAGCTCGTAGGTCGAGTAGTGGTACGGCGTCTTGGCCTCGAACTCGGCCGCGCAGGTGTCCACGGTCTTGTAGACCGGCAGCACCTTCTGCTCGACGCGCAGCGCACGCACGGCGTCGTCGTCGGTGAGCGCGGTGTCGCCGCCGGCAACGCGCAGCGCGGCGATCTGGCGGTCCGACAGGCCCGTCGACTTGGCCAGGCGCAACAGGTCGGCGTCGAGCACGTCGGCATCGCGCACCTGCGCGCCGACCTCGCCGATACCGGCGATCTCGGCCAGGAACCACGGGTCGATGGCGGTGGCCTCGTAGACCTGCTCGATGGTCGCACCCGCTTCGAAGGCCTGCATCAGCTTGTAGATGCGGCCGTCGCGCGGCACCGCGATGTCGGCGAAGAGCGCCTCCAGATCGATGGACGCGGGGTCGGGGCGATCGGGCTCGGTCCAGAAGCCGGCGGCCTTGGTCTCCAGCGAAC
Source organism: Gordonia sp. (in: high G+C Gram-positive bacteria) (assembly GCA_047605365.1). Classification (GTDB taxonomy): domain Bacteria; phylum Actinomycetota; class Actinomycetes; order Mycobacteriales; family Mycobacteriaceae; genus Gordonia. The sequence goes on along the minus strand of JASGFV010000061.1, from coordinate 15,292 downwards.
GCATCACCTTGCCGAGCGCCTCGGCGAAGCTGCGGCCCAGGCTCATCGCCTCGCCGACCGACTTCATGGTGGTGGTGAGAGTGTCGTCGGCGCCCGGGAACTTCTCGAACGCGAAACGCGGGGCCTTCACCACGACGTAGTCGAGGGTCGGCTCGAAGCACGCCGGGGTCACCTTGGTGATGTCGTTGGTGATCTCGTCGAGCGAGTAGCCGATGGCCAGCTTGGCGGCCATCTTCGCGATCGGGTAGCCGGTGGCCTTGGACGCCAGCGCCGACGAGCGCGAGACGCGCGGGTTCATCTCGATGACGACCAGACGCCCGTCACGCGGATCCTGCGCGAACTGGATGTTGCAGCCGCCGGTGTCGACGCCCACCTCGCGCAGGATGTCGATCGAGAGATCGCGCATCTTCTGGTACTCGCGGTCGGTAAGGGTCATCGCCGGGGCGACGGTGATCGAGTCGCCGGTGTGCACGCCGACCGGGTCGAGGTTCTCGATGGAGCAGACCACCACGACGTTGTCGCGGTTATCGCGCATCAGCTCGAGCTCGTACTCCTTCCAGCCGAGGATCGACTCCTCGATCAGGACGTTCGCGGTCGGCGACGCGGCGAGGCCGCCGCCGGCGATGCGCTCGAGGTCGGCCTCGTCGTAGGCCATGCCCGAGCCCAGGCCGCCCATGGTGAACGACGGGCGCACCACCACCGGGTAGCCGAGCTCGGCGACGGTGTCGCGGACCTCGTCCATGGTGTGGCAGACGCGCGAGCGGGCACTCTCGCCGCCGACCTTGGCGACGATGTCCTTGAACATCTGGCGGTCTTCACCGCGCTGGATGGCGTCGAAGTCGGCGCCGATCAGCTTGATGTCGTACTTCTCCAGCGAGCCGCGCTCGGACAGCGCGACCGCAGTGTTCAGCGCGGTCTGGCCGCCGAGAGTCGCGAGCACCGCGTCGATCGGGTGTCCGGCGTCGCGCTCGGCCTCGATGACCTTCTCGACGAACTCGGGGGTGATCGGCTCGATGTAAGTGGCGTCGGCGAACTCGGGGTCGGTCATGATGGTGGCCGGGTTGGAGTTCACCAGCGAGACGCGCAGGCCCTCAGCCTTGAGCACGCGGCACGCCTGGGTCCCCGAGTAGTCGAACTCGCAGGCCTGGCCGATGACGATCGGGCCGGACCCGATCACCAGGACGTGGGAGATGTCGGAACGACGGGGCATCAGGAACGCTTCCCTTCCATCACAGCAACGAACTTGTCGAACAGGTAGGCGGCGTCGTGCGGGCCGGCCGCCGCTTCGGGGTGGTACTGCACGGAGAACGCCTGGCCGCTGACCAGTTCGACACCCTCCACGACGCCGTCGTTGGCGCAGACGTGACTGACCCGGCCGCGGCCGAAGTCGGTGTCGAACTCCTCGCCCGCGGCGCCTTCGAGGGCGAAGCCGTGGTTCTGCGAGGTGATGGCGACCGTGCCGGTCGCGACGTCGATCACCGGGATGTTGATGCCGCGGTGGCCGTACTTGAGCTTGTAGGTGGACCGACCGAGAGCGCGGCCCAGGATCTGGTTGCCGAAGCAGATGCCGAACATCGGCAGCCCGGCCGCCAGCACCTGGCGGGTCAGCTCGACGGCGCGGTCGGCGGTGACCGGGTCGCCGGGACCGTTCGAGAGGAAGAAACCGTCCGGCGACAGCGCCTGGACTTCGGCGAAGGTGGCGGTCGACGGCAGCACGTGCACCTCGACGCCGCGCTCGGCGAACATCCGCGGGGTGTTGGCCTTGATGCCGAGGTCGATCGCGGCCACGCGGTAGCGGACCTCGCCGTCGGCCGGGACCACGTAGGCCTCGTCGGTGGAGACCTCGTCGGCCAGGCTGGCGCCCTTCATCGAGGGCTGCTCACGCACTCGCTCGACCAGCGCCTCGGTGTCGTCGAGGGCCGTACCGGAGAAGATTCCGGCCCGCATCGAACCGCTCTCGCGGAGCACGCGGACCACCGCGCGGGTGTCGATCCCACCGATGCCGACGACGCCCTGGGCGTCCAGCTCGTCCTGCAGGCTGGTGGTGGCGCGCCAATTGGACACGCGTCGCGTGGGGTTGCGGACCGCGTAGCCGGCCACCCAGATCTTACTGCTCTCGTCGTCCTCGTCGTTCCAGCCGGTGTTGCCGATCTGGGGCGCCGTCGAGACCACGATCTGGCGGTGGTAGCTCGGATCGGTCAGCGTCTCCTGGTAGCCGGTCATGGCGGTGCAGAACACGGCTTCGCCGAGCGTCTGCCCCTCCGCGCCGAAACTCTGACCGGTGAAGACCTGGCCGTTCTCCAACACAAGTACCGCTTTGCTCATCAGTTGGTCCCCAGTCCCTTCGTCTTCTTCGTCTTCTTGTCGCCGGACTTCGAGCGCGGGGCTGCGCTCTCGAACTCCGCGAAAGCCTTCTCGTTGACCTCTGCGTAGGCCGTGGTCCATTCCGGATACGACGACTTGTCATCGCCCCTGACGCCCGAGTCGAGCGTGGTGCCCGATGGCAGCGTCCAGCGGATCACCAGCACGCCGTCGCGGCTCATGACCTTGCCCGCGTGACCGTTCTCGGTCCGCACCGCGACGATGTCCTCGCGCGGGATCCAGATCGGCGACGCGCCCGTGCGGCTCAGCAGGATGCCCGCCGGGTAGTCGATGTACTCGGTCTCGGCGCGGTCGCCGTAGTCGCCGACCGCCACCCGGTTCTGCCAGCTCGGCGCCAGCGTGCTGCCGACGTACAGCCCGGTGTGCGGCCCGATCCGGGGTTCGCCCAGGTCGGCCGGCGGCACCGGGAACTCTCCGACCTGCGCCTGCTGCCGCTTGCCGCGGTTACGCCATCCCCAGAGCACCAGACTGATCACGCCGAGCCACAGCACGATCACGATCGCCAGGGTGATGGCGTCGGAGATCCACTCGTTCACTTCTCGACCGCGCTTCCGGTGCCCGCGGTGACACGACCGCGCAGGATCGTCGCGGTCACCGCACCCGGCAGCGTCATCTCGTCGTACGGGGTGTTGCCGGACTTGCTGGCCAGATCATCGGCGCGCACCGTCCACTCGGTGTCGGGATCGACGATCGTCAGGTTGCCCGGCTCGCCGACCGCGATCGGACGGCCCTGGTCGTCGAGGCCGACGATCTGGGCGGGCCGCTCGCTCATCACCCGTGCGACGCCGCGCCAGTCGAGCAGCCCCGGTCGGACCATGGTCTGCACCACGATCGACAGCGCCGTCTCCAGACCGAGCATGCCCGGCCGCGCCTGCGAGAACTCGCAGCACTTCTCCTGCGAGGCGTGCGGTGCGTGGTCGGTGGCGACACAGTCGACGATGCCTTCAGCGAGCGCCGTGCGCAGCGCCTCGACGTCGCGCTTCTCGCGCAGCGGCGGGTTGACGCGGTTCACGCCGTCGTAGGTCTCCAGGCGCGAGTCGTCGAGCAGCAGGTGGTGCGGGGTGACTTCGGCGGTCATGTCGATGCCCTGCCCGCGCGCCCAGCGCAGCAGTTCGACGGTGCCCTCGGTGGAGGCGTGCGCGACATGCACGCGGTATCCGGCGTCGCGGGCCAGCAGTGCGTCACGCGCGACGATCGACTCCTCGGCGGCCCGCGGCCAGCCGGCCAGGCCGAGTCGCGCGGCGGTCGGGCCGTCGTGGGCGACGGCGCCGACGGTCAGCCGCGGCTCCTCTGAATGCTGCGAGATCAGCACGCCCAGGCCCTTCGCGTACTCCAGCGCACGCTTCATGATCAGCGGGTCGTGAACGCACTTGCCGTCATCGCTGAAGAGCTTCACCTTGGCCGCGCCGGCGGCCATCATGCCCATCTCGGCGAGCTGCTCGCCGGCCAGGCCGACGGTGACCGCGCCGACCGGGTGGACGTCGACGATGCCGATGTCCTGGCCGACCCGCCACACGTGATCGGTGATCGTCGTGTTGTCGGCCACCGGACTGGTGTTGGCCATCGCGAAGACCGCGGTGTAGCCGCCGCGGGCGGCCGCGAGCGAACCGCTGGCGATGGTCTCGGTGTCCTCGCGGCCCGGCTCGCGCAGATGCGTGTGCAGGTCCACGAAGCCGGGCAGCAGGACGCCGCCGCGGCCGTCGAGCACCATTGCGCCCTCGGGAGCCTCCAGGCCCGCGCCGATCGCGCTGATCTCACCGTCAACGACGGCGACGTCGACCGGATAGCCCTCGCCGTACGGACGGACGCGTGTGATGAGTACCGATTCCGTGGCGGCCACTACTGCTTGCCTCCTGACTGCTCGTGATGTGCGGGGGTGTTGTCACTGTCGTTGCTGGCGAGCAAGCGGAACAGCACGGCCATCCGGACGTGCACGCCGCCGCGGACCTGGTCGAGGACCGTCGCCTGGTCGGCGTCGGCCACGTCGAAGCCGATCTCCATGCCGCGCAGCATCGGGCCCGGGTGCAGCACCGCGGCGTGCTCCGGGAGCATCGCCATGCGGGTGTCGTTGAGCCCGTAGCGCACCGAGTACTCGCGCGAGCTCGGGAAGAAGCCACCGTTCATGCGCTCGGCCTGCACACGCAGCATCATCACCGCGTCGGCGGCCGGCAACTCCGAGTCCAGATCGCTCGAGACCCGCACCGGCCAGGTCTCGACGCCGGTCGGCAGCAGGGTCGGCGGAGCGACCAGCACCACCTCGGCGCCCAGCGTGGTCAGCAGGTGCGCATTGGAGCGGGCCACCCGCGAGTGCAGGACGTCGCCCACGATCGCGACCCGGCGACCGTCGAGCGCACCGAACTTCTGGCGCAGCGTGTACGCGTCGAGCAGTGCCTGGGTGGGGTGCTCGTGCGTCCCGTCGCCGGCGTTGATCACCGACGGCCCGGTGCTGTTCGGCACGCCGAGCACATCGGTGCCGTCATTCGTCCAGCGCGCGATCTGCGCCGCCGAACCCGACGCCGGGTGACGGACGATCAGGGCGTCGGCGCCCAGTGCGCGCAGCGTCTTGGCGGTGTCGCGGAGCGACTCCCCCTTGTTGACCGACGAGCTCGACGCACTGACGTTGATCACGTCGGCGCTCATCCACTTGCCGGCCACCTCGAACGACACCCGAGTGCGGGTGGAGTTCTCGTAGAAGACCGTCATCACCGTGCGGCCGCGCAGGGTCGGCAGCTTGCGGACTTCGCGTCCGGCCAGCGCCTGCTCGAATCGGGCCGCCTCGTCGAGGATGTCGATCGCGTCGTCCCGGGAGAGTTCCGCGGCGGAGAGCAGATGCTTCATCGGCCGGCCGCCGGAGTCCGCAAGACCACTTCGTCGCACCCGTCGTGCTCGGCGAGACGCACTTCGACGTCCTCGTCGCGCGCGGTCGGGATGTTCTTGCCCACGTAGTCGGCGCGCAGTGGGAGCTCCCGGTGGCCGCGGTCGACGAGCACCGCGAGCTGCACCGCGGACGGCCGGCCCAGGTCGCGCAGCGCGTCGAGGGCGGCCCGCACGGTGCGCCCGGAGAAGAGCACGTCGTCGACCAGGATCACCAGCGCGCCGTCGACGCCGCCCGGCGGCACCAGGGTGCGTTCCAGGGGACGATGCGGCTTGTCGCGCAGATCGTCGCGATACAGGGTGATATCCAGGTAGCCGGTCGGCACGTCGACCCCGGAGAATTCGGAGATCTTGCTCGCCAGGCGCTGAGCGAGGCTGGTGCCGCGGGTGGGAATGCCGATCAGGACGACCCGGCCGGCGTCGTCGACGGAGTCCAGCGCCGTCTTCTCGATGACCTGATGCGCCATCCGGGCGACTGTTCGGCCCACGTCGGACGCATCCATCAGGACGCGCCGACGAGGGGAACTCTGCTGGTCTCGCTCAGAGTCCGGGTTCTCCGCTTCCGCGGATCCCGAACGATCTGGCGCACCGTCGACTGGCGTTGCCAAGCCGAACCTCCTTGTCCGCCTCACGGGACGGGTCGTTAAAGGAAATCTGCCTCGCTATCGACGACCCGGAGGTCGTCATTTATCGCGGCTCAGTCTACTCCGCTTGCGACGCCGCCCGAACTTGGGGGGCGAGCACCGCGATCCGGTCGAGCACGGCGTTGACGAACGCCGGCGAATCGTCGGTCGACAGTTCTTTGGCGAGTTTGACCGCCTCGTCGACGATCACGGGGATGTCGACATCGGCCGAGTACAGCAACTCCCAAGCTCCCAGACGCAGGATCGCACGATCCACGGCGGGGAGCCGTTCGAGCTTCCAGTTCTCCAGACGCGCCGCGATGATCGCGTCCACCTGCTCGGCGTCCGCGGTCACCCCCTCGACGACCTGCACCGCGTAGCCGGTCATCTCGCCGACCGTGTCGTCGGAGGCGAAGACCTCGCGACGCTCGGCGATCAGCGACGCAGCAGGGACGCCCTTGGCGTCGGCCTCGAAGAGGAGGTCGACGGCACGACGACGCTGCCGATGTCGGCCACGCGGTTCGGAACTGCGGCGGTCAGCTGTTGACACGGCCGAGGTAGTTCCCGTCGCGCGAATCGATCTTCAGCTTGTCGCCGGTGTTGATGAACAGCGGCACCTGCACCTCGGCGCCGGTCTCCAGGGTGGCCGGCTTGGTGCCGCCGGTGGAGCGGTCGCCCTGCAGGCCCGGGTCGGTCTGCGCGACGACGAGCTCGACGGTGACCGGCAGCTCGACGAACAGCGGCGCGTCCTCGTGGGTGGCGACCTGGACGCTCATGTTCTCCAGCAGGAAGCGCGCGCCGTCGCCGACGGTCTCCGGGGTGATGGAGATCTGGTCGTAGGTCTCGCCGTCCATGAAAACGTAGTCGCTGCCGTCCTTGTACAGGTAGGTCATGTCACGACGGTCGACGGTGGCGGTCTCGACCTTGACGCCGGCGTTGAAGGTCTTGTCGACGTTCTTGCCCGACAGCACGTTCTTGATCTTGGTGCGCACGAAGGCGGGCCCCTTGCCCGGCTTGACATGCTGAAACTCCAGAATCTGCCACAGCTGGTTGTCGATCTTCAGCACGAGGCCGTTCTTGAAATCGGCGGTCGTCGCCATGAATGTTCTCCTTGCAAGTCTTTGTTGAGCGTGCGCTCCTCAGAGCTCACGCAGCGTTCGGGACGTGGCCGTCAGCGACCTGGCCCCGGCATCGGTCACCACCAGGGTGTCCTCGATCCGCACTCCGCCTCGACCGGGCAGGTAGATCCCGGGCTCGACGGTGACAGTTGCGCCGCAGGAAAGTGTACCGGTCGCCGTGGCCCCGATCCCGGGCGCTTCGTGGATCTGCAGTCCCACACCGTGACCAAGACCATGCGTGTAGTGCTCGCCGAACCCGGCGTCGACGATGACCTGCCGGGCCGCGGCGTCCACCTCGGCCAGCTCTGCGCCCGGCGTGAGCGCCGCGCATCCGGCCCGCTGGGCTTCGGCGACGACGTCGTAGATCTCTCGCTGCCAGTCGGCGGGCTCACCGAGCACCACGGTGCGGGTCATGTCCGAGTGGTATCCGCCGGTCACCGCCCCGAAGTCGAGCTTCACGAAGTCGCCGACGGCGAGCACGTCGTCGGTCGGACGGTGATGCGGAACCGCCGAGTTCGGACCGGCCGCGACGATGGTCTCGAAGGCGATCGCTTCGGCGCCGTGGGAGTACATGGCCCACTCGAGGTCGCGCGCCACCTGACGTTCGGTGCGCCCCGGAACCAGTGCTCCAGCGTCGATCAGTGCGGCCAGTGCGACGTCGCCGATCTCACACGCGCGGGCGATCAGGGCGACCTCGCCGTCGTCCTTCACTTCGCGCAGGGGCGTCACCACTGCGGTCAGCGGGACCAGGGTCACCGAGATCGCTCGGCCGTCTGCCGATCCGCCCCCTGAGCGCATCGCAGGGTTCCGCAGTGCGTCGTACGCGGCGACGGAGACCTGATCGCTCTGGAATCCGAGCCGGGCGCCGGGCCGCCGTCGCCCCGCCTCTTCGACGAGCGCACTGAGCGTGTCCCTGGCGATATGCGAAGGCAGGTCTGGCGACTGCGCGGCCACCTGATCGCGATAGCGACCGTCCGTGCAGATCAGCGCCTCCGGTGCGGCCCCGTCGTGCGCATGCGTCGCCCACACCAGAACGCTGCCGTTGCTTCCGGTGAACCCGGTCAGATAGCGCAGATCATCGAGGTCGGAGACGACGACGCCGTCGACTCCCCGAAGCGCGAGCCCGGCCGCGAGCGCGGTCCGGCGACGAGAATAGTTGTGCGACACATCCGCACCGACATTGTTGAACACGTCCCACAACGGTACGGTATCGGTCATGAGTGCCTGGCTTCCCCGTGCCGTCGTGATGACGGTCGTCCAAATCGCCGCCCGTCTGCTGCTCGCTCTGGCGGTCACGGCGTGGCCGCTGCAATCGCCGACCTTCCGGTGGCTGGCCATCGCAGTCGTCGTCCTCATCGCCATCATCTGGGGCGGAATCGACGGCATCCGAGACGCCAAGGCCCACCCGGACCCCGACGACTACGCGGACCTCACGATGGCCTGGCTGAAGACCGGCGCTTTCGCCGGCTTCTTCGCCTGCCTGATCTGCTGGATCGTCGGCACCGCGGGCATGAACGGCGTCGGCCAGGCGTCGTTCCCGATCGAGATCATCGCGGGCACCTCGTTCATCACCCTGCTGGTGTACGTCCCCGGCTTCTTCGGCGTCAGCCTCGGCCGCTTCATCGTCCGCCGCGAGCAGCGCAAGGCCGCAGGCGACGCCGACGAGGACTGGTCGGTGCACGCACAGCCCACCCAGCCGGGTCTCGCCAAGGCCTGACAACTCGAGATCTCGTCGAAAGGCGGGCCGGACTCTGGAGGTCCGGCCCGCCTTTTCGTACGTTTGGACGAGCTCGGCCGAGTCGTTGCCGTCGTTCGTCACCTTCGGGTCACGAACGACGGCAACCGGCCTGGTCGAATCAGGCCGAACGACTACAGCAGGATGCTGCCCGACGCCGCAGCCCCGCCGGCGACGGCGGAGTAGGCCGCGGCGATCAGCGACGGGTCCGGGGCCTCCAGGCGGCCCGGCTTCGCGAGGCCGTCGAGCACCACGAAGCGCAGCATGCCCGAACGGTTCTTCTTGTCGCCGGCCATCCCCTGCAGCAGGTCGCTGAAGGCGTCCGCGTCGTAGCCGGTCGGCAGACCGACCAGCTCCAAAATGCTCCGGTGCCGGTCGGCGGTCTCGTCGTCGAGCCGTCCGGCCAGGCGTGCGAGCTCGGCGGCGAACACCATGCCGACCGACACGGCGGCGCCGTGGCGCCACTTGTACCGCTCTCGGCGCTCGATGGCATGGCCCAGGGTGTGGCCGTAGTTCAGGATCTCGCGGAGCGACGACTCCTTGAGGTCGGCGGACACCACGTCGGCCTTGACCTGCACCGACCGCCGGATCAGTTCGGGCAGCACGTCGCCGGTCGGGTCGAGCGCGGCGGCCGGGTCGGCCTCGATCAGGTCGAGGATCACCGGGTCGGCGATGAAGCCGGTCTTGATGACCTCGGCCAGGCCGGAGATGATCTCGTTCGGCGGCACCGTCTCCAGCGTGCCCAGGTCGATGAGCACCGCGTCCGGCTCGTGGAACGAGCCGACCAGGTTCTTGCCCGCGTCGGTGTTGATGCCGGTCTTGCCGCCGACAGCGGCGTCGACCATCGCCAGCAGCGTGGTCGGCACGTGGATGACGCCGACACCGCGCATCCAGGTGGCGGCGGCGAATCCGGCCAGGTCGGTGGCCGCGCCGCCGCCCAAGCTGATCACCTTGTCGTTGCGCTTCATGCCGATCCGCCCGAAGACGTCCCAGCAGAAGGCGGCGACCTGCAAGTCCTTGCCGGCCTCGGCGTCCGGGATCTCCACCCGGTGGGCGTCGAAGCCGCGTTCGGCGAGGAACTCGCGGATCTGCTCGGCGGTCTGCTGCAGCGGCGGCTGGTACACGATGCAGACGCGGTCGGCGCCTCCCGCCGCGGCGGCGACGTCGTCGAGCAGTCCGCGGCCGATCACCACGTCGTAGGGATGGGCGGCGCGGACGGCGACCCGCACGGGTTCGGTCATGAGGCACTCCTCAATTGGGATTCGATGTCGCGCGCCACCTCGGCGGGAGCGCGATGAGCGTCGACGACGAGCCGTGCGGCGTCGGTGTACACCGGTCCGCGCAGGGCGAGCAGACCGGCGTAGACGGCGGCGGGGTCGTCACTGGCGAGCAGCGGACGGTCGGAGCCGGCGACCCGGGCGAACCCGGCGTCGGCGGAGATCTTCAGGTACACGACCGGATGGCCGGACAGGGCCTCGCGGACCGCCGGGGTCATCACCGCTCCCCCGCCGAGCGCGACGACGCCCCGGTGCGTGGACAGCACGTCGGCGACGGTCTCGGCTTCGAGCGCGCGGAAGCCCGCTTCGCCGTCGGCGGCGAAGATCTCCGGGATCCGGCGACCGGCCCGGCGTTCGATCTCCACGTCGGTGTCGATGAACTCGACGCCGGCCAGTGCGGCCAGTTCACGGCCGACGGTCGACTTGCCGGCCCCCATCAGTCCGATGAGGACGGCGACCGGCCGGTCGGCACCGCTCACGCTTCGGGACGCGGCGGACGGGCCGCGATCACGTCGAGGTAGTTGCGCAGATTCGCGCCGGTCTCGCCGGCCGAGTCGCCGCCGAACTTCTCCAGCGCGACCTGTGCCAGCACCAGCGCGACCATCGCCTCGGCGACGACACCCGCTGCCGGCACCGCGCACACGTCGCTGCGCTGGTGGATGGCGCTGGCCGGCTCGCCGGTGCTCATGTCGATGGTCGCCAGGGCGCGCGGCACCGTCGAGATCGGCTTCATGGCGATGCGGACGCGTACGTCCTCGCCGTTGGTCATGCCGCCCTCGAGGCCGCCCGCGCGGTTGGTGGAGCGAAGCACTCCGTCGGCCCCGGGGACCATCTCATCGTGCGCCTGGCTGCCTCGACGACGCGCGGTCTCGAAACCGTCGCCCACCTCGACGCCCTTGATGGCCTGGATGCCCATCAGCGCGCCGGCCAGCCGCGAGTCGAGCCGGGCCTCTCCGCTGACGTGCGATCCGAGACCGACCGGCACGCCGGTGGCGATGACCTCGACGACGCCGCCGAGGGTGTCGCCGTCGCGCTTGGCTGCCTCGATCTCGGCGATCATCGACTCTTGGGCGTCGACGCCGAACGCGCGGACCGGGCTCTCGTCGATAGCCGGCAGATCGGCGTAGCGCGGCGCGGGACCGGCATACGGCTCGCTGGCGCCGATGCTGATGACGTGCGAGAGGACCTCGATCCCGAAGACCTGACGCAGGAAGTTGCGGGCCACGGTGCCGGCGGCCACGCGGGCCGCGGTCTCGCGGGCCGAGGCGCGCTCGAGGACCGGGCGCGCGTCGTCGAACCCGTATTTCAGCATGCCCGAGTAGTCGGCGTGACCCGGACGCGGACGGGTGAGCGGCGCGTTGCGGGCGCTGCCCTCGAGTTCTTCGGCGTCGACCGGATCGGCGGACATCACCTGTTCCCACTTGGGCCATTCGGTGTTGCCGATCTCGATCGCGACCGGTCCGCCCATGGTGAGGCCGTGGCGGATGCCGCCCACGACAGTGACTTTGTCGGCCTCGAACTTCATCCGCGCGCCGCGACCGTAGCCGAGGCGACGGCGGGCGAGCTGTTCGCCGATGTCGGACGAGGTCACCTCGACACCGGCGACCATGCCCTCGACCATGGCGACCAGGGCGGGACCGTGAGATTCTCCAGCAGTTATCCAGCGCAGCACAGTAGACGATTGTTCCAGAAGCGGCCGACCGGCCGACGGGCAGGCGTCGTCAACCGACGGTCACGCCTGTGGCGCGGCGCCGGACAGCGACGCCCCGCAGTGATCCCGCTCACGACCACTGCCCGCACTGGGGGCGTGAGTATCGTGTTGTGGTCGACGCCGACGCCGCCCACCGTGCCGGAGTCGATCAAGGTCTGAGGCAGGTCGGCCGCTGGACGGCGGTGAGAGGTCGGCGTCTGGTGACGGACATGAAGAACCTCGCGATCGGAAGACAGAACGTCTCCCAGTCGACATCAGTCACTCCCGTGGCACTGGTATCAGTTCGTCACACATTGGCGAGCAGCCACATCACCGCGGTCGACGCCGCGAGCGCCGGACCGTGAGCGACGCCGCGCAGCCCCGAATCACCGGACCCGACACGGACGACGACAAGCCCGCCGAGCGTCAGAAGCGACGCCAGCAACACGACGCACAGCGCCGCGAACGGGTCGCCGGCCACCGCACCGCAGACCGGAGCCAGCTTCACGTCTCCCCCGCCGCACGCGCCGGCCAGAAAGCCGGCGAGGTACGGCGCGGCGGCCAGCACGGCGGCCGACGCCGCCGGCGGATCGTCGTACGTGATGGCCACCGCGACCGTCAAGCCCGGAACCACGAGCCGGTTGGGAATCCGCCCGCACCGAAGGTCGACGACGGACACCGCGCCGAACCAGAGCACCAGCACGGCCCCCGCGAGCCACGAATACGCCATCCCCCGACGATCGGGCGGCGCCACGCCGATCACCAGGCACTCGTCCACAGGACGGCCGAAAGGGCGACTCCATCCACAACCGGACCGAATCGTCAGCGAGACGCTTCCGGATCTGCCTGCCGGGCTTCAGCGAGTCAGGCGTCGCCGTTCTCGCGCGCCATCGACTTGACCCGGCTCAGAGTCGACACGTTGCCGATGATCGCCATCCAGTTGTAGATCAGCGCCGAGAGGATGCCCCACCAGCCGAGCGTCAAGCAGTGCGCTTGCGAGGCCCAGAACGCACGACGCACCTCGTCGTAGGTCCCCACGACAGTCTTCGGCGAGGTGAGCGCGACGAAGACGAGCCCGGTGTGCCGGTTGAAGGTGGCCTGGTAGAGGTTCGGTCCGCCGGCGTCGGGATGCTGGTACGCGGCATGCGCATCGTGGACGCCCGGCTGGTATCCGTGCGACGGGTAGCCCTGCTGGTAGCCCTGCGGCGGGTACTGAGAACCGGCGTACGGCTGCTGCGCCGGGTACTGCTGGCCGGAATACTGCTGGGGCGGATACTGGGGGCCGGGAGACGGGGGCTGAGTCATGGACACACCTCACTCGAGATTCGGCACTCGTCGGCCGCTTGCGGACTCAGAGTAGTGAGCGCTCAGCACCGTCATTCACGCGATCGGGTTCGGCACGCGGTCTCGTCCCGGCAGTTCTCTGCTCAGCCCAGACCGACGACGCGAGCCATCGCCTCGCGTGGCGCGGGAAGTCCGGTGAACTGCTCCACCTGGCTGTACGCCTGGTTCAGCAGCATCACCAGCCCGCCGACCACGCGACCGCCGTTCGCCGCGACCGACTGCGCCAGCGGCGTCGGCCACGGGTCGTAGAGGACGTCGACGAGGCGTCGCGTCCCGGCCACCGACTCGGCGACCGTCTCGGCGGCATCGGCCGGAACGGTCGACACGACCACGTCGGCGTCCGCGCACTCGTCCCGCAGTGCGGTCCCCGTCGCGAACGACAGGAAGCGAGCGTCGATCTCCAACTGGTCGGCCAGGTCGAGCAGCGACGCGGCGCGCTCGGCAGACCGCGCGACGACGACGATCTCAGTGATTCCGCGATCGGCGAGCGCGGCGACCGTCGGCAACGCGGTCCCGCCCGCGCCGAGCACCACGGCACGCACGGCCCCGGCGGGCACGCCTGCCTCGTCGAGCGCCCCGGCCATGCCGACGACGTCGGTGCAGTCCGCGCGCCAGCGCCCGTCGTCGAGCCGTACCAGCGTGTTGGCCGAACCGATCAGCTCGGCGCGTGCGGTCCGCTCGTCGGCCGCCGCGAGAGCAGCCGACTTGCCGGGCATGGTCACCGAGAAACCTGCCCACTCGACACCGGCGTCGGCGACGCGTTCGGCGACCTGCTCGGCGGTCGTGTCGATCGCGTCGTAGGTCCAGCCGTCCAGGCCGAGCGCCGCGTAGGCCGCGCGGTGCAGATCCGGCGACCGCGAATGGCCGACCGGCGAACCGAGGACCGCCGCCCGCTTGGGGCCGGTGTACACGTCCGCCATCGGGTCAGCAGCCGACCGTGAGGAGCTTGTTCTTGCAGGCCACTTCGCGGTTCCGCTTGTGCTTCTCGAAGTTGTCGGCGAACAACGTGGTGCCGTGCTTGTCGACCGTCACGAAATACAGCCACTTGCCCTGCGCCGGGTGCTCGACCGACTGGAGGGCCATCTGGCCGATCGAACCGATCGGGGTGACGGGCAGGCCATCGTGCTGGTAGGTGTTCCACGCGTTCGCGTCGCGGTACGCCTCACCGTGGACGTCGATGTCGTTGATGTCGGCGGTGTAGTTGACCGTCGAGTCCATCTCCAGCTTCTGGTCCTTGGCGAGACGGTTCAGAATCACCCGGGCGACCTTCGGCGCGTCTTCGGGGTGCTTGGTCTCGGCCTCGACGATGGAGGCGACGATCAGCGTGTCGTACGGCAGCAGTCCGGACTCGTTGCTGCCCAGCAGGCCCCACGATTCGAAACGCGTGGCGCTCTGCGAGATCAGATACTTCAGCAACGACTTGGCATCCATGCGCGGGTCGAGGCTCTCCCACGCTCCCGATGCGATCAGTCCTTCGATGCGGCGATGATCCCCGTTGAGCTTGGCGACCGGAGCCTTGGCCCAGGCGGGCACGCCGAGTTCCTCCGGCGTCGACGTCGCCGCCGCCTTCTGCAACTGTTCGACGGTGACACCGTAGGTCTTGCCGTCGGCCTCCACCCTGGTGGCGTCGGCGAGCATCTCGAAGACGCCCTTGCGGGTGTTGCCGTCGGCCCCCTTCTTGGAGTCGAGCTGCGCGCCCTCCGGAATCACCGCGCGTCCGACGCGATTGCCGTTGCCCTGCATCAGCTTGACCGCGGTGGCCGCGGAGATGTGCGTCGGCAGCTTGTAGAAGCCCGCGGAGATCGCACTGTCGCCTGCGGCGTTCACGAACGCCTTCTGACTGCCGACCACGCCGGCGTCGGTGAGGATGTCACCGGCTTCGCGGACCGGCGCGTTGTCCGGGATCTGCACCAGCGCGGGACGCTCGCCGGTAGTGGAGCTGTAGTCCTTGCGGTCCATGACCAGGAACTTCCAGGCCAGACCTCCGCCCACCAGCAACACGACGACCACCAGCGCCAACAGCACGTAGAGCCCCTTGCGGCGGCCCTTGCGGGCGGGCATGCGGCCGCCGTCCACCGCCGGGCCGTCGGTCGGCGGCTCACCGCCGGCGAAGAGCGGGTCGGCCCCCGCGCGGGCCGCCGGCGCGTCGTCGAGGATGTCGAACGACGACGTGGCCTTCGCATCTCCGACGTAGACGGCGTACGGCTCGCCGGTATTTGCGGCAGCGACCTCGTTCAAGACGGTGTCGG
>JASGFV010000060.1:0-16385 GCA_047605365.1 Gordonia sp. (in: high G+C Gram-positive bacteria) | reverse complement strand
CGGGCCGCTGGTTCTGGGCCGGGATAGACGCGATTGTCGCCGCACTCCGGAACAATCGATGAGTGGCCGACCCTTTCCAAGGCTTGGTCGCGTACGGGTCGCAGTCTTCAGCGCGGCCTTCGCCTCAGTGGCGGTCGGGCTACTCGCTGGTGCGGGAGCCGGTCCGGCACGGGGCGACGCCTTGTGCGATCAGATGCGAGCGCAGTACGGGTCGAACTGGCCGTGTGTCAGCGTCCCGACCTACAGTCCGCCGCCGACCGGGCCGTCGCCGGTGCCGACTGCGCCGGGTGGTGGACCCGGCGCTGGTGACGATTCGTTCGCCGGAGCGAATCCAGGTCCTGGGCCCGGCGACGGGGACGGTACCGCGATAGTTCCTGTTCCCGGCCGGCCCGCACCCGCTGCTCCGGGCGTTCCGGGAGGCATGCCCGGGGCGACTCCGGCGCCGGCGACCGTGCCGGCTCCCGGCCCGGGCACGCCAGGACCGGCTCACCCCGGGGCCACGACGGCGCCGGCTCCGGTCACTACCGGCCGGCCACATCCTGCCGCGCCGGCCACCGACGGCAGGCAAGACAACGCGTTGATGCCGGTTGGTGCGCCTGACGAGCCGAGTGTTCCGGTCGCGGTGTGGCTGCTCGGCGCCGCTGCGGCGTTGGCGATCGGATACCGGCGGCCGGCGATTCTGTTGTCTCGCGGGGGATCTACGCGCGGGGAGGTGGGGCCGACGCGTCTGGTGCTTATCCACGATCAGTCCAGCCCGAACACGTACAGGTTCGCGATGGACGTCCCGCCGGGCGGTCACACCGAAATCAACGACGACGGTTCGGCGACGGTCTACGATCGCGACGGCAATACGGTCCGGCAGGTGGCCCGCCCGTGGGCGTTCGACTCGGCCGGCCGCCCGCAGAAGACCTGGTACGAGGTCGACGACGACGGCGACCTCGTCCAACACGTCGAACCCGCAGAGAACGCCCTCTACCCGATCCTGGCCGATCCGACGGAGGTGGCCGGCGCGGGTTCGTTCCGCGAGGCGGACGAGAAGTCGATGGAGGCCTACGACACGGAGTTCGGGGCGACGGTCCCAGAGGGGGCTGGGGACTTTCGGCAGGCTGAGGAACGGTCGATGGATCAGGCCGACGCTCTGGCCGCCCAGCCGCCCGCACCGGCGCAGCCGGAGCAGCCACCCGAGCCTGAACCTGAGCCGCCGTCGTACTGGGTCGATGGGAACGGGTCGCAACGCACGTACACCGTCAATGAGTACGGCCAGAAGGTGTGGACGACGACTCAGTCTGACGGCACCGTCATCACGGTCACCGAAGGCGGAGGCAGCGACGGAGCAGACAAGCCCTGGACCCGGACTGAAATCACTCCGTCGGACGGTGACACGACGACCGACTACGCCACCGACGGTGTCACAGGATACGTCTACAACGACGAATACGGCACAGAGCATCGTTACGTTCAATACCGCGATGGAGACCTCGGCGAACAGCGACTCAGCGGCGGCGACGAAGGCGCCCACAAGCCGGAGACCACAACCGTTCGATGGGCCGAGGACGGCTCTGTGTTCATGACTCGCCAGGGATACGACGGGCACCGCCTCCAATACGACCGAATCGGCGACGCCGATGGCGATCACTCGGTGTGGATCCTGGACTCGAATGGACCCGAATCGTTCAAACAAGTCGAGAAAGGGCCCGACGGGGTCACTTCTCACGGTTACGACATCAACAAGAACGGACTTCGGAACGACTGGCGAACGACCCCGGACGGGTGGACCAGGGGCTCGTTCGCAGACCGTGGCGGCCACGAACTGGGAACCTATACCGTGAGCCCCGACGGCACGATCGTGTATACGGCAAGTCCGGAAACTGTGAAGTACTCGGGCCATGACTATCAGATCACCACGATCACACCCGACGGGAAAGCCACCACTGTTGAGAACATCGGAGGCCAAAAACAGGAACGTCCCACGATGTATGGGGAGCTGCCGTGGCAAGAGCATGACTATCCAGAACCGGATCTGGTCACGTTTGGCGACATAGGGCGTGCGATAGCGCACCCGTTCGTGGTGGTGTTCGACGAAATCCATAACGGAGTTTACGGTCAGCCCAGTCAGATCATGCGAAACCCGATGGTTCCCTATAAGCCGCCACCGGAACGCGACCACAGTGCGGGTGAAATAGCGCTCGCAGCGGTCGAACTCGTTACCATGGTGTTCCCCTTGCCCAAGGGGCTGGGTGCACTAGGACGTTTTGGCAGGTTTGGTAAGGCTGGCGAGTCTGGCGGTGCTGCTGTCGAGCGTGGAGGCCCGATTAGCATGGAGCGGGGTGGTGCGACCACCTTGGAGCGTTCGCCTGAACTCCCTGCTGGAAGCCCGCTGGCTACGACGCTCACTGATGCGTTGAGACCGCCGAAGATGGATCACGTGTTCGTGCCCAAGCACAAACTAGAGCCTTTAGTCGGTGAGCGTGGCAGCGAGGAAGGGGCGATGCGGGCGATCGTCGGGAGCTTGGATGGTGCGACTGACCTCCCTGCGGCAGGACCATTCGAGGTCGAGCGTGTAATATCAGGGCAAAATGTAGTAATTCGAGGGGCTGTTGTCAATGGCGTACCTCGAATTGGAACGGTATTTGTGAGATGACTGTGAAACTAAATTCTGCGCAGAGGTCGGCGCTGAAATATCTTGCTGAACAGCAAGGTGACCCTGTAATTGTCGAGCAGGTTGCTGCAATCTCAACGTATGAGGGGCAGCCGACGATGGCTATCGTCGAAGTTGACCGTAGTCTGCCGAAATGTAGTATTAAAGACGGCCCGGCTCCTGTGGTGGCGGCTGTGGTAGACCGGGAGGGAGAACTTGCGGGAGAGTTGATTTTCTGGGTTCAAGATGGGTTCGTTGATCAAATTGAACAGACGTGGTACGGGGATGATCCGCCAGTCTCGCTTCCTTCGCGGGAATTCATTCGAACCTATCCTGAACTAGGATATTGATTTTCTGGCCGCACAAACGTGCGGCTGTGGTTCTTTGTGTGTGGCCGCGAACGCGGAGATGCGCCGGGCGAGTTTCATTAGGCGGACCCGTTTTGCGTGGAATTAGTGCTCAACTTGATGTCTTTCCAGGCTTCCTGTCACGTTTCCGACTTGATCATGCAGAGGTCGTCCGCGTAGTGCCGGATGACCGGATCACGCCGTGAGCTGATCATGAACTGATGAAGTACGACTCATTCGGGACGTCAAAAATTACTCGCTAAGGTCTGACGACCGCATTCAGAGTGCGGGGTCGACCTGCAACACGTGCGACTGTTTGCGGGTCAGCGCGAAAGTGCCGGCCGCGTGGACGCGGAAGCCGCCCTGGTCGTCGGCGGTGATCGCGACGCGGGCACCAGGCACGATGCCGGCCGACACCAGGCCGGTGAGCAGGGCGATGTCGGCCTGCGCGTCCTCGGAGATCGAGCGCACCACCGTGAGCACGGTGGTCGGCGTGTCGGTGTACTCGCGTAGCGAGACGGTGGCCGGCCGCGGCGGCAGGTTCACGCCGAACTCGGCGAGGCCGGGGATCGGGTTGCCCCACGGGGAGGTCGACGGGTCGTCGAGCTGGGCGAGGATGGCGCGCTCGGTGGCCTCACTCATCGAGTTCTCCCAGCGCGACGCCTCGGCGTGCACCTGCAGGACCGGCAGCGCCAGGATGTCGGCCAGCATGCGTTCGGCGAGACGGTGCTTGCGGGTGATCGCCACCGCCACGTCGCGGCCGGAGTCGGTCAGCCGGATCTGATGGTCGGAGCCCTGCTCCACCAGGCCGTCGCGCTGCAGCCGGGTCACCGTCTGGGTGACGGTCGGTCCGGCGTGACCCATCCGTTCGCTGAGCCGAGCGCGGCGCACCGTGACGCCGTCCTCGTTGAGGTTGTAGATCGCGCGCAGGTACGACGACGTCGTCTCGCTCACCGGGCCGGTCATGCGGCGACCCGTCGTGGGGTGGACGGCATAGGCGGCGGGGGAGGGGTGGGACATGGCGGTTCCTCGTGGTGGACGGGTCGGTCGGCCCGGGGCGCTGCGGTCAGCATCCCGGCTCCAGGGGAAGGGTGAATCCGATGGCGGCGCCGGTCAGGCCGGTGTTGCCGAGCCGCTCGGCGTCGTCGACGACGACGCTTCCGTCGTGGGCGCGCACGATTTCGCTGACGATCGACAGTCCGAGGCCGGAGCCGCCGGAGGAGCGCTGGCGCGACGAGTCGAGCCCGGACGAACCGGTCGGTGGTCCGCGGCTTGTCGGCGCGGGCCAGGAACAGCAGGTCGGCGACCATCTGCTTCAGGCGCAGGGCGTCGGGCAGCAGCACCGACTCGACGGTCTCCGGGTCGATCGGCTCACCGGTGGTGCGGGAGAGGTCGAGGAGGCCGACGACGGTGGTCAGCGGACTGTTCAGCTCGTGCGAGGCATCGTTCACGAAGCGCAGTTGCTGCTGCGGGCGCTCTGGATGCGGTCGAGCATCCCGTTCATCGTGACGGCCGGGGTGGCGATCTCGTCGTCGGTGTCGGGGACTGGGACGCGCTGATCGAGGTCGCCGCCGGAGATCGACTCGACACGGCTGCGGATCTCGTCGACGGGGCGCAGCGCGCGGTCGACGAAGTAGTAGGTGAGGAATGGAGCCGGGCTCGCACGCCTGATCGGAGATTTGCCATGAAACGGCCGTATTGCGCGGCCGTCCCGGGAAAGGGGCTTCAAAGTTCCTTGAGCAAGCACCTCAGGCGCGCAGTGCTGCCGCGTTGACCTTGGTCAGCACCGCGTGGAGTTCCTCGAGCACGCTGTGATCGACGCCGAGCGCCGCGACCACCTGCCCGGGGATGGCGAGCGCCTGCTCGCGGAGTGCGAGCCCGGCGTCGGTCAGCTCCACCTGGACGCTGCGCTCGTCGTCGTCGCGCCGGTGGCGCCGGATCAGCCCGGCGGCTTCGAGGCGTTTGAGCAGCGGCGAGAGGGTCGCGGAGTCGAGCTGCAGCAGCGTGCCGATCTCCTTCACCGGCAGCGACGAGTGCTCCCACAGCGCGAGCATCACCAGGTACTGCGGGTGGGTCAGGCCGAGCGGATCGAGCAGCCGCCGATAGATCTTCAGCACCGAACGGTTCGCGACGGCCAGCGCGAAGCAGACCTGGCGTTCCAGCAGGAGCGGGTTCTCGTCGTGCGGTGCGGAGCTCATGAGCCGATTTTAAGGCAGGTCGATCGTGCGCGATTGAATAGTGGTTCGTGTCGTGCCACAATCAGTAGTGCACTACTTAAATGTGCACTACTTAAATCGCGATCGGCCCAGGAGGAAGACATGAGCGGTCGGCCCAACCCCGTCCAGTGGATCGCCTACGCGTACGGAGCAAAGCTCCCCGATTCGCTGCACGAATGGGTGGCGAACGACCTGATGGGGCGCACCGCGACGCCGCGTCACCTGATCAGGACGCAGATCTGCTTCGTCCCGATCTACCTCGCGCTCTACTTCGGCTTCCCCGGCGTGTGGTGGCTCCGCGCGCTGATGGTGCTGCTCGGCGCGAGTCTGGCGTTCATCTTCTCGATCTCGTACATGGATCAGAACCGGGTGCGCCGCCTGCAGAAGCACGGCCTCGGCAACAGCCCGAAGACCTTCCGGCAGCAGGCCGAAGCCGAGAGCATGAAGCAGCAGTACGAGGCGATCTACGCCGCGCAGCGCGGCCGCGAGTAGCCGGTCATGCACTAGCTTCGTGCTTTCATCCTGATCCGGCGGTTCGCGGCTGAAGGCAAGCAGAAAGGTGCCCTGACCTGCAATAATTGTTGTTACCACACACCAATTACAAGCAGGATGAGGAGCACCTTTCTGGTGAAGAAGTCTACCGCGTCGTACCGTCAGATTCAGGCCACCGCCGACGGCGGCGGGATCCTCACCCACGCCGGGGTCGTGCTGGCCGCTCGCACCGCGCACGTATCGGGCCTGGCCGCCGCGTTGACCTTGGAGCTGACGCCGTGGCGCAAACCGTTGTCCACCCACGATCCGGCCAAGATCCTCCTCGATGTCGCGGTCGCTCTGATCGCCGGCGGCGACTGCCTGGCCGACATCGCGATCGTGCGTGATCGGCCCGAAGTGTTCGGGCTCGTCGCCTCCGACCCGACCGTCTCCCGACTGATCCGGTCCCTGGCAGAGGACCCGGTCGCGGCGCTGGCCGCGATCGCCCGAGCCCGCGCCGCCGCGCGCGCCCACGTGTGGAAGACGGCCGCCGAGCACGCTCCCGACCATGACCGGAGTCCGGCCTCACCGCTGATCATCGACCTCGACGCCACCCTGGTCACCGCACACTCGGAGAAGCAGAACGCCACACCGACGTACAAGAAAGGCTACGGATTCCATCCGTTGATGGCGTTCATCGACCACGGCGCCGGCGGCACCGGAGAAGCCGCCGCAGCGATCTTGCGGCCCGGCAACGCCGGAGCCAACACCGCCGCAGACCACATCGACCTCACCGCCAGAGCTCTGGCACAGATCCCCCGAATCGGCACCCGACCAGGAAAATCGGTGCTGATCCGCACCGACTCGGCCGGAGGCACCCACAAATTCGTCGAATTCCTCACCCGCCGACGCCTGTCCTACTCGGTCGGCTTCGGACTCAGCGACAACATCGCCACCGTGATCGACGCCCTGCCCGCCGACGCATGGACTCCCGCCTACAACAGCGACGGCGAAGCCAGAGAGCACGCCGACGTCGCTGAACTGACCGGCGTTCTGGACCTGACGACCTGGCCGCCCGGGATGCGGGTGATCGTGCGCCGGGAGAAGCCTCACCCCGGAGCACAACTACGCATCACCGACGCCAACGGCTGGCGGCTGACCGCATTCGCGACCAACACCACCGGAGGGCAACTGGCCGACCTCGAAGTGCGACACCGCCTGCGAGCCAGGTGTGAAGACCGCATCCGGATCGCCAAAGACACCGGCCTGCAGAACCTTCCACTCAAAGGCTTCGCCCAAAACCAGATCTGGCTCGCCCTGGTCGAGTTGGCCACCGACCTGCTCGCCTGGACCCAGATCCTCGCCCTGCACGGCACCAACGCACGAGTATGGGAACCGAAAAAGCTACGCAACCGCCTGTTCGCGACCGCCGCCAAACTCGTCCGTCACGCCCGCCGCACCCAACTGCGCTACGACAGACACCACCGGTTCAGCGCCCTGCTGGTCACCGCACTCACCACCCTGAACAACTATCGACCACCAGGCTGACCAGCATCAACACCCACCCCCGAGACGAGAAAGAACCCACTTCCGGCGCCGTGAAACCCGGACGAACCGACGCACCTCGGCCGCACTGTCGTACCCGACAGTCAGAATCTGAGCCGAAACCATCAATCCGAAACGGCACGGGCCGACAGGTCACCCCGATGAAACATCGAGGCTAGCAAGACTGAAATCTGGTGCCCTCAGCCATGGGGCGCACGAGCACTCCGCTTCGGTCTGTTCAGTCGCGAGTGCGGCCCAATGGTGTCTGGAGGATATGGTCAGATCGCTAGTTCGGTGAGGTCTGGTGTCCATTCCCCGTTCACTGCCTGAATTGGGGTGAGGCGATCGGGATAATCTTTGTGTCGCGCCATCCTGTTCGTTGCGCCGAAGCGGAACTCCCATCTTCCTGTCGGCGAGAACAGACATGCTGCGACTACATCGAACCCTGCGACAGGGTAAAAGCGCGATGCCGGATCATTCTTCGAAGCGCGAGTCTTCTGGACCTCGACCTTGAACTCGCCGTTGGCGTACGTCTTCGGACTGGCGTTCTTGCACTCAACGCGGAGAGTTCGACCATCGTTGAGCGTCACATCGAAGTCATGCTGTGCGTCGAGGTCGAGTCGCTCGACTCTGGTGACACCCGGTGTCCGGCTGAGTTGGTGCTCGAGGTGATGCTCGGCGACGCCTCCTCGAACAGCTACAGCGAGACGATTCCTTCCGCCGATGATGTCGAGGATCTGTTGACTGGTCAAAGCGAACTGCTCTTCCAGAACGTGTCGGTGACGTGCTTCCTCGTCCGCTGCGCTGTCCGCTATGGCTATGGCGGTGGAGTATCGAAGCGGTGGATCCAGCCGTAGCGAAGTAGCTCGGCGCTCCAAGCGAGCGTAGTCGATCAATCGGTCGGGGCTGAACGCGACCATCGTCTCCAGGCTGGTCGGCGACCGTGCTTCGGATCGTTTGGTACCGCTGCGGTTCACCTTTTCCCAAACATGCCAACCGGAAGTCTTCGCCATCTCGATTTCTGCCTCTTTGGCGTAGAACGAGATGCCCATCGGCAGCGGATCCCAGAGATTTGCGTCCAGGCCCAGAATCACACGGTCTTCTAAGACGACTCCGAGGATCATCGTGACGTCGACGCCGGCGACGTCACGGCCGATGGGGTGTTCTCGCTTCCAGTCGGGTTCAGAGCCGTAGCGCAACTGACCGCGGATCTCATCGTCGGGCCGGTTCTTAATCGAGTTGCGTTTGACAAGGAACGGGTAGATGAGCAGGCCAAGGCGTTCGTCGGAGTCCATCTGAACTCCTAGGTACAGCGGTGCTCGATTTGTGGCACTCGCGTAGATCACGCGGCCGCCGGAAGATTCGACGGCGTGGACCAGGAACTCGTACAGGTCCGCCTTCCCCTTGACGCGGTACACCTCGCCGACGGTCCGACCTGCGATCTTGGCTTTCTCCACAGGCTTGGCCCCCTGACCTCGGCTATCCACAGATTCGTCGCGCAGGCCGAGGATGTCGGTGGTCCTTGGCAGACTGCACTCAAGGATACTAAGAGTGTCTGCCCCGCCTGAGCTAGTCCGGAGGGGCGTGAATCGAGAGGTGGCGAGGTGTACATGGGTGAGCAACTGCCGGTCGTCAGTCTGTTCTCCGGCGCTGGGGGTCTTGACCTCGCCGTCGAGCGAGCAGACGCCGCACCGCTGAGTGGAGCAGATGCTGGCAGCGGTCTACTGCGGATCGCAGTGGCCACGGACTACAACGAGCCCGCGCTCGAGACCCTCAAGGCGAACTTCCCATCCACGGCAACGCTGGCTGGCGACATTCGCACCACGGCAACGGAGCAGATTCTCGACGCGGGTGGTCTTCGTAGTGGGGAGCCGGTCTTGCTGATCGGTGGTCCACCGTGTACGCCGTTCTCGAAGTCGGGGTTCTGGCTAGAGCAGAAGCGCGAGAGTCGAGACCCGAATGCATCACTACTTGACGAGTATGTCAGGGTAGTGCGTGAGTCTCGACCCGAGGCCTTCGTGCTAGAGAACGTGCAGGGTCTTACTTACAAGACACACAAAGCTCAATTTGAACGTCTATTGAAGAGTCTGGCAGAGCTAGGCTACAACCCGCAATGGAAAGTGCTACTCGCCGCTGACTACGGTGTGCCACAGCTCCGTCGGCGCGTATTCGTTGTTGGTAGGCGTGACGGGGTTAAGTTCGAGTTCCCCGAACCTACGCACTCCGGTTGGAGTGAGCGAGATCGAAAGATTGATGCCACGAAGATTCCGCACGTTACCTCGGGTGACGCCTTTGCTGACCTACCGCACTTGGCGACGGTAGCCGATGAGGAAGTCGTCGATGGACAGTACGGCGAACTTGCCGCCGAGGTGCCGCCTGGCCAGAACTACCTATGGCACACGGATCGCTATGGTGGTCGCAATCACTTCGAATGGCGCAGTCGGTACTGGACCTTCTTGCTCCGTCTCGACCCGAACAGGCCGTCGACCACTCTCCAGGCGCAACCGGGCCCGTGGGTCGGACCGTTCCACTGGGAGAACGTAACGACCGCGAGCGGGAGCGCTCGCGCGAGGCGTCTCCGTATCAACGAAATGCTTCGTCTAATGTCATTTCCCGACGACTTCGCCATCAATGGAAGTCGCGCGGACGTGCAGCGTCAGTTGGGCAACGCGGTGCCGCTTGAACTTGGTAAGGCAGTCATTCGAAGCCTGGTCATGCAGCTTGGGTATCTGGGAATCGGCCCGCAGGAGTCGGCACTCTTCTTGGCGTGATCTCTCGGTGTTGACGCGCCGTGATTCTGCGGGCCCGTACCCAGTTGCCATGCCGTTCACGGCCTCGGCAACAGCCCGAAGACCTTCCGTCAGCAGGCCGAAGCCGAGAGCATGAAGCAGCAGTACGAGGCGATCTACACCGCGCCGCGCGGCCGCGAGTAGCGACTAGGGCGTCACGACCACGAGGGTCTCGGCGACGCACGACGGCTTCGCGGCTCCGACGACGGAGATCACGAACTTCACGGTCAGCGTGGCGCCGGCCGGCGACTCGGCGACGTCGGTGATCGTCGCGGTGGCGGTCAGGCTGCTGTCGACCGGGACGGGTGACGGGAAGCGGATCTTGTTGGCGCCGTAGTTCACGCGGGCGCCGCCGAAGTCGAGCGCGTACAGCTGGGCGGAGAACACCGGGATCAGCGAGAGCGTGAGGAAGCCGTGCGCGATGGTCGTCCCGAACGGGCCGTCCTTGGCGCGCTCGACGTCGAGGTGAATCCACTGGTGATCGCCGGTGGCGTCGGCGAACGCGTTGACGCGCTCCTGGTCGACGAGGAACGGCTCAGAGGGGCCGAGTTCCTCGCCGATTGCGGCGCGCACCTCGTCGAGGCTGGAGAAAGTACGGGTCATGGTCGATTCCTTTCAGGTGTCGCCGCGAGTGCTCGGCTGGAGAACATAGATAGTTCAGTTTCCTGAACTATACGGTTCCTCACATCACGCGGACTCGGTGCCGTGCGCCTGCTCACAACCAGACGGCAAAGGCGATGCCGAGCATGGTGATCGCCCCGCCCAGTACCCAGATGGCGGCCGGACCTACCGACCTCGGGCCGAAACCGCGCGACGAATCAACGGACTTGTCTCGCTTTCGGAAAGTTCTTGCAGGACAGTCGAATTCGGACTCCGGTCCGCTGACGCAGGCTCTTGCCAGGTGTCTGACCAGTGTTTACTCTGATCGCGATCGGAGGAGGGAGCCATACCTTCGCGCCCGCGCACCACGAACGCGGGCACGCGACAGGCATGGAACTGATCCGTCGTCGTCGCTCCGCATCGCGAAGCAACCGCTGCCCGACGGGGGCGCGGTGCGGGCGACGACGACGTCGCACTCGACGAGGACGTCACGGATTCAGGCCCGGGCCAGCTCGATCAGCTTGGCCGTGGTGCGCAGATTCCGGCCGGTTCCGGTCACGCCGAGGCCCTTCGCGATCTTGGCGGGCGTCAGCTTGGTCTTGCCGGCTCCGCCCGGATAGTCCAGGTGCAGGTCGGCGCCGATCACCGCGAGCTTCTCACCCGCCCCGAAGTCGGTGCTGCAGAAGGCCTCGGCCTTGTCGGCGTCCGGGACGCCGGTGAGGAAGTAGATGTGGCCGAATTTCGCTTCGCCGAACGGGTAGACCGTCAGGGCCTCCTCCAGCTCGACGTCGCTGCGGGAGATCACCTCGCGGAAGAAGCCGAACTCGGCTTCCACCGACTTCTCCAGCGCGCGGTCGAACTCCGCGGGATCGCCGGGCGGCGTGCACAGCAGATTGCCCGAGGCGATGTACGTCGAGACGCCCGTCGCGCCCAGCTCGCCCGCGATCTCCCGGAGCCGCGCCATCGGCAGCTTCGCGCCGCCCACGTTGACGGCGCGGAACAGGTGGATGCGGGCCGGGCTCACTTCAGGGTCCTCGCCGCGGAGGTCGCCAGGGTGTCGGCGATCTCGTTGTACTTGTCGCCGTTGTGGCCCTTCACCCAGCGCCACTCGACGGTGTGCCGGCGCTCCTCGTCGACCAGGCGCTGCCACAGGTCGGCGTTCTTGACCGGCTTCTTGGCCGACGTCTGCCAGCCGTTGCGCTTCCAGCCGTTGACCCACTTGGTGATGCCGTCGCGCACGTACACCGAGTCGGTGTAGAGGATGACGTCGCACGGCCTGGTCAGCGCGGCCAGGCCTTCGATGGCGGCTGTCAGCTCCATCCGATTGTTGGTGGTGTCCGGCTCGGCTCCGGACAACTGCTTCTCGGTGTCGCCGTAGCGCAGCACCGCGCCCCAGCCGCCGGGGCCCGGATTGCCGAGGCAGGCGCCGTCGGTGGAGATCTCAACCGTCGTACTCACGCGTCAACGGTACCCGAGTGCGCCTACTCGATCGCACCCGCGAACTGGGCGTTGTAGAGCCGGTAGTACGCACCGCGCGCGGCCAGCAGGGCGTCGTGCGAACCCTGTTCGACGATGTGGCCGTCCTCCATCACCAGGATCACGTCGGCGTTGCGGATGGTCGAGAGCCGGTGTGCGATCACGAAACTGGTGCGCGACGAATGGCCGGTCCCGGCTACAGACGGCCCGCTCCCGGCGCCGTCGTCGCCGCGTCGTCGCAGATTCGCCATCGCCTTGCCGATCAGCAGCTCGGTGCGGGTGTCCACCGAGCTGGTCGCCTCGTCGAGGATCAGGATGGTGGGCTGCGCCAGGAACGCCCGCGCGATGGTGATCAGCTGGCGTTCGCCGGCGCTGACGCCGCCGCCCTCGTCGTCGATCACGGTGTCGTAGCCGTCCGGCAGCGTCCGGACGAAATGCTCGACGTGGCTCGCGCGCGCCGCCTCGTAGACCTGCTCGGGCGACGCGCTCGGGTCGCCGTAGGCGATGTTGTCGTAGATGGTGCCGCCGAACAGCCACGAGTCCTGCAGCACCATGCCGGTGCGCTCGCGCAGTTCGTCGCGCGTCATCTGCTCGGCGGCCACGCCGTCGACGAAGATGGTGCCGGAGTTCACCTCGTAGAAGCGCATGATCAGGTTGACCAGGGTGGTCTTGCCGGCGCCGGTCGGGCCCACGATAGCGACCATCTGGCCGGGTTCGGCGACCAGCGACAGGTGCTCGATCAGCGGCTTGTCCGGCGAGTAGCTGAACGACACGTCGTCGAACATGATCCGGCCGTTCTCCACGATGGGGGTGAGCGGCTTGACCGGGTCGGGGGTCTGCTCGGGCTCGTCGAGCACCTCGAAGATGCGCTCGGCCGAGGCCACGCCGCTCTGCATCTGATTGAACATCGACCCGATCTGGGTCAGCGGCTGGGTGAACTGGCGTGAGTACTGGATGAACGCCTGGACGTCGCCCAGACTCAGCTGCCCGGACGCGACGCGCAGGCCGCCCACCACGGCGACGCCGACGTAGTTCAGGTTTCCCAGGAACATGATGGCCGGCATGATCATGCCGGAGATGAACTGCGCCCGCCACGACGATTCGTAGAGCGCCTCGTTGCGCTCGTCGAAGGTCTGCTCCACCTGGTCGCGGCGGCCGAACGCCTTGACCAGCTCGTGGCCGGTGAACGCTTCTTCGATCTGCGCGTTGAGCTGGCCGGTCGACGTCCACTGCGCGATGAAGTGCGGTTTGGATCGCTTGGCGATCAGCGCGGTCGCCGCGATCGCGAGCGGCACCGTCGCGATCGCGATCAGCGACAGCAACGGCGAGATGGTCAGCATCAGCACCAGGATCGCGACCACGGTGAGCAGCGAATTCAGCAGCTGGCTGATGGTCTGCTGGAGGCTCTGGGAGAGGTTGTCGAGGTCGTTGGTGACGCGGCTGAGCAGGTCGCCGCGGGCCGCGGCGTCGAAGTACTTGAGCGGCAGCCGGTGGATCTTGGCCTCGACGTCGCTGCGCAGCCCGGCGATCGCGCCGACCACCACCCGGTTCAGCATGAACGCACCCAGCCAGCCCAGGACCGCCGACACGACGTACAGCGTCAGGACCAAGGCCAGGGCGTTGCCGAACGCGCCGAAGTCGACGCCCTTGCCGGGCGTCAGATTCATCGACGAGATCATGTCGGCGAACGTGTCGTCGCCCTTGGCGCGCAGTCCTTCGACGATCTGCTCCTTCGGCACGCCCGCAGGCAGCCGGGCGCCGATCACGCCGTTGAACAGGATGTCGGTGGCGTGGCCCAGCACCTTGGGCGCCAGCGCGGACAGGATCACCGAGCCGACGATCGACGCCAGCACCACGATCATCGACGTCCGGTACGCGCGCAGCAGGCCGATCAGCCGTTTGAGCGACGGCCCGAACGAATGAGCCTTGGTCTGCGACGGCACCATTCCGGGAGGACCCGCGGACACACGCGGCCCGCTCCCGGCGCCGACTCCGGGGCGCGTCACGACGCACTTCCGATCGCCAGTTGGGACTCGGCTATTTCCCGGTACGTGTGACAGCCGGCGAGCAGGTCTTGGTGGGTGCCGAGTCCGACGACGCGCCCGCGGTCGAGCACGACGATCTGATCGGCCGAGGTCACCGTCGAGATCCGCTGGGCCACGACGATCATCGCCGACTCCCGTGTCGCGGGGGCCAGGGCGGCGCGCAGCCGGGCGTCGGTGGCCAGGTCGAGGGCCGAGAACGAGTCGTCGAACAGGTAGATCGACGGCCGGCGGATCAGCGCGCGAGCGATCGCCAGGCGCTGCCGCTGACCGCCGGACACCGTCGTGCCGCCCTGCGCGATCGGCGTGTCCAGCCCCTGCGGCATCGCGCGGACGAAGTCGGCGGCCTGGGCGACGGTGAGCGCCTCCCACAGTTCGTCGTCGGTGGCGTCGGCCTTGCCGTGCCGCAGATTGGTCGCGACCGTGCCGGAGAACAGGTAGGGACGCTGCGGCACCAGGCCGATGTGTGCGCGCAGGTCGTCCGGGTCCAGGTCGCGGACGTCGACGCCGCCGACGCGCAGCGCGCCGGCCGTCACGTCGATCAGCCGCGGCACCAGGTTGATCAGCGTGGTCTTGCCGGAGCCGGTGGAGCCGACGATCGCCGTCGTCGTACCGGGCGCGGTGGCGAAGCTGATGTCGCAGAGCACCGGCTCGTCGGCGCCCGGGTAGCGGAACTGCGCGGCGTCGAACTCGACGACGGCCGGGTCGATGATCATCGGCCGGACGGTGCGCGGCGGCAGCACCGAGGTCTCGGTGTCGAGGACCTCGCAGATGCGGTCGGCGCAGACCCCGGCGCGCGGCGCCATCATGGCCAGGAACGACGCCATCATCACCGCCATCATGATCTGCATGACGTAGGTGATCATCGCGGTGAGCGAGCCGATCTCCACGTCGCCGTCGGCCACCTTGTGCCCGCCGAACCAGAGCACCGCGATCAGCGTCAGGTTGGTGATCAGCATGACCGACGGGAACATCAGCGCCATCATCCGGCCGACCTTGAGCGACGCGCCGGCGAGCTGGTCGTTGGCGTCGCCGAAGCGGTCCACCTCGTAGCGTTCGCGGACGAAGGCGCGCACCACGCGGATGCCGGTGATCTGTTCGCGAAGCACGCGGTTCACGTTGTCGATGCGCTTCTGCATGGCGCGGAAGCCCGGGATCATCCGCGAGATGATCACGCCCATCGTGATGCCCAGGACCGGCACGGCCACCACCAGCACCCAGGAGATCGGCAGCGCCACGTGCATGCCCATCACGATGCCGCCGACGCCCATGATCGGTGCGGTGACCAGGATCGACATCGCCATCACCGACAGCAGCTGCACCTGCTGGACGTCGTTCGTCGTACGCGTGATGAGCGACGGCGCGCCGAAGTTCCCGACCTCGCGGGCGGAGAAGTCGTTGACGCGGTGCAGGAGGTCGTGCCGCATGTCGCGGCCCGCGCCGAGCGCCGCCCGCGCGCCGAAGTACATGGCGCTGACCGAGCAGATCACCTGCGCCGCGGAGACCAGCAGCATCCACCCGCCGGTCGACATGATGTAGCCGGTGTCGCCCTGGGCCACCCCGCGGTCGATGATGTCGGCGTTCAGGGTGGGCAGATAGAGCATCCCGGCGGTCGCCGCGAGCTGCAGCGTCACCACCGCGGCGATGTAGCCCCGGTATCGGGTGAGATAGGTACGCAGCAGCCGGACCAGCACTTGCTCGACACTACCGGGTGCCGGAGGCCGTCGAAATCGATTATCCGGTGGTCCGCGGCCCGGATCGGGCTTTCCGGACGAGTCGCCGCGCGCGGTCTGCCGTCCGTGGTGGTCATGGCGTGGCCGCTGTGTACGGCGGCCCGGCTAGTGCTGGCCGGTCGTGTTCGGGCAATGCCGCTCGGATCTGCAGAGTGGTCATCTGAGCCGCGTGGCGCGGCTCAGATCGCCAGTCGAGGTGGTGAGGCCTGGCTTGATGTCGGGCCTACTCTTTCGTCCGGCCGCCGCGTAGGAGTTCGGGGCCTGGGTTCGACGCCCGCGCTCAGCGCCGTCGTTCCTTACCGGGATAGCGTCAAAAATGACGGCATCAGCGCCAAAACCGCTCGGGCGGAGGACGGACCCCTCGACAAGCTCAGGGAGCGTTCCGGGGCTCGGAGACCGTTCGGCGGGCTCAGGAGTGTGCCGCGGGTCAGCGGAGGGGGACGGCGGCCTCGTCGGTGTAGTTGAGGTAGGTGAACGACTCGATGAAGTACAGGTCGACGGTGTCGGCGTTGTGCGAGTCGTAGCCGA
>JASGFV010000059.1:0-16639 GCA_047605365.1 Gordonia sp. (in: high G+C Gram-positive bacteria) | reverse complement strand
TCGCCGATCACGCCGACTTCGTCGGCGAGCGCACCGAGCCGGGTGCGGACGGTCTGCTCGATCGCGAGTGCGCGGTCGGCCAGGTTCTCCTCGGCCATCACGTCCAGCGCGGCGATCGCGGCCGCACAGGCGACGGGGTTGCCGCCGTAGGTGCCGCCGAGCCCGCCGGGGTGCACGGCGTCGAGCAGTTCGGCCCGGCCGGTGATCGCCGAGAGCGGCATGCCGCCCGCGATGCCCTTGGCCATCGTGATGATGTCCGGGACGATGCCGCTGCGATCGCAGGCGAACCACGAGCCGGTGCGGGCGAAGCCGGTCTGCACCTCGTCGGCGATGAAGACCACGCCGTTGTCGTTGGCCCATGCGACGAGCGTCTGCAGGAAGCCGTCGGCCGGCACGATGAACCCGCCTTCGCCCTGGATCGGCTCGATGATGATCGCCGCCAGCGAGTCGGCGCCGATCTGCTTCTCCATTTGGCTGATGGCCGCGGCCGCGGCCTGCTCGCCGGTCAGCCCCTCCGGGTCGCGGTACGGGTACGACATCGGCATCCGGTAGATCTCCGGTGCGAACGGGCCGAAGTTGGCCTTGTAGGGCATCGACTTGGCGGTCAGGCCCATCGTCAGGTTGGTGCGGCCGTGGTACGCGTGATCGAAGGCGACGACGGCGTCGCGCCCGGTCGCCAGACGGGCGACCTTGATCGCGTTCTCCACGGCCTCCGCGCCCGAGTTGAACAGGACGGTGCGCTTCTCGTGGTCACCGGGGGTCAGCGCGTTCAGTCGCTCGGCGACCTCCACGTAGCCCTCGTAGGGCGTCACCATGAAACAGGTGTGCGTGAAGCGGGCGGCCTGGTCGGCGACGGCGGCCGCGACCTTCGGGTGCGACGCCCCGACGGTGGTGACCGCGATGCCGGCCCCGAGGTCGATCAGCGAGTTGCCGTCGACGTCGACGATGACGCCGCCGTCCGCATCGGTCGCGTACACCGGGGCCGACGAGCCGACGCCGGCCGCCACCGCGGCGGTGCGTCGTGCGGCGAGCGCCTGGGACTTGGGGCCCGGCAGTTCGGTGACGATGTTGCGCGTCTGCGGGATCCGGTGGGTGGTGGTCATGAATGCTCCGTTCTTGTCGAGCTGGTGGAGAGGCTCACTAGGGTCTGTCGTTCCTCGCGGTCTGCTCGATCACCTTCTGGAATGGTTCTTGTGGCGATCCGGCTCACTCGATGAGCGCGGGGGTGTCGCGGCTGAGGGTCTCGCCGCGGAAGAACGCGGGATGGCGGGCACGCCAGAAGATCATCAGGACGGCGCCGACGATCAGCAGGCCGAATCCGATGTAGAACACCAGGCTGATGCCGAAGATCGACGTTCCGCTGCCGTTGTCGGGGTTCAGGCTCTCCTTGACGGAGATCACGAACACCGCGGCCAGCATGATGCCGCCCAGCAGCGGGAAGATCAGCTTGTAGACGATGTTGTGCACGCTGTCGAAGAGTTCCTTGCGGAAGAACCAGACGCAGGCGAATGCGGTGATGCCGTAGTACCAGCAGATCATGATGCCGAGCGCGGCGATGGTGTCCCACAGGGCGTGTTCGGAGGCCAGCTTGACCAGCACGTAGAACACGCTCGTCACGATGCCGGCCACGACCGTCGCGTAGGTCGGCACCATGTACCGCGGGTGTACGGAGGCGAGCTTCTTCGGGAACGCTCCGTAGGCGCCCATCGCCAGCATGGTGCGGGCCGCGGGCAGGAACGTGGTCTGCAGGCTGGCGACCGACGACGCGAAGATCGCGAGGAACAGCATGAGGCCGCCGAAGGTGCCCAGGACCGGCGTGGCGAGCGGTTTGAAGACGTTCTCGGAATTGTCGGGGGAGCCGAGGCCGACGCCTTCGGTGCCTACGCCCGCGTACATCATCACCGCGACGGACACCAGCAGGTAGGTGAGCAGGATGGTGATGACCGCGAGCAGTCCGGCGCGGCCGGGAACCTTCTCCGGATCCTTGCTCTCCTCGCCGAGCGTCAGGCAGGTGTCCCAGCCCCAGAACGCGAAGATCGAACCTGTCACGCCGATCACGAATGCGCCGAGCGCGAGGCCCGAGAACGGGTTGAACCAGTCGAACGAGAAGGACAGACGGGTGGGCGACGACGACGCCCGCACGATCGCGGTCACCGCGAACACCACCAGCACCACCATCTGGAATCCGACGAGGACATACTGGAGCATCTCGCTGGTGGTGATGCCGCGGCCGGCGATCCACGTGGCCAGCGCGATGAACACCAGCGTGGTGATGATGTTGATCAGCTTGTTGTCGGCCAGGTCGGCGATGCTGTCGCGGTTGACGAGCTTCGCGATGAACAGATAGAAGAACTCGACGGCGATGGCGGCCAGGTTCGACAGCACGATGATCGTCGCCAACACCATGCCCCAGCCGCACATCCAGCCGACGTAGGGCCCGAACGCCTTGGTGGACCAGGTGAACGACGCCCCGCAGTCCGGGGCGCGTGAGTTGAGCTCGCGGTAGGCGTAGGCGGTGAGGAACATCGGGATGAAGCCGGCGATGAAGATGGCCGGCATCTTGAGCGCCACAGCGGCGACGATGACGCCGATGCTGGCGGTCAGCGTGTAGCCGGGGGCCACGCACGAGATGCCGAGCACTGCTCCGGCGAAGGTGCCGACCTTGCCCGCCGCCAGTCCCTTGTCGACGAGGTCGGCGCCCTGCGGACTGGTCCCGACCGTGCGTGTGTCCGCCTTGTTCATTCCGGTCGGGCCGGGTTCGGGATTGCTCATGGGTCAGTCCTGTCCGCTCGACGTGGGGCCCGGCGCGTCCTCGCGCGGGACGATCGCCATCGGCACGGCCACCACGCGCAGCATCTTGGCCGCAGTGGAGCCGAGGAACAGGCGACGCGGCTCGGCCAGGCGGCTGGAGCCGACCAGCAGGATGTCGCCGTCAGTCCACTCGACTTTGTTGACCGCGTCCTCGATGGTGGGGCCGTCGACGACGTCCCAGGTGACCTGGGCGTCGGCCGGCAGTCCGAAGATCGCCCGCTGCACGCTCTCCCGCGCGTGTTCGCGGGCCGGTTCGAGAGTGTCCCGGCCGTTGACGTGCGGGAGATGCTCGAGAGCGATCAGGGAGACGATCCGCAGCGGGACGCGCGCCCGCGCCGCGGCCCTGATCGCCGTGTCGAGCAGGAACCCGGAGCCTTCCCGGTCTCCGAGCGCGCAGGTGACCTGCGTGATCTCGGCGACCTTGGACCGTCGCAGACTGCGCGGTGCGATCGCGACCGGCACCGGCGACGAGTGCACCAGGTCGTTGACCGCCGAGCCCAGCGACAGTGCCCCGACCAGCCCGCCGCCGGTGCCGCCCACCACGATCGACGCCGCGCCGGTGCGCTGCGCTTCGGCGATGATGCCCTCGGCGGTCGACTCGTAGAAGCCGATGTGGGTGGCCACCTCGATGTCGTCGGGGAGCATCGTCTTGGCCGCGGCGAGCCAGGCGTCGGCCTTCGCGGTGAGGACGTCGTCGAAGTTGCCGCCGGTCAGCGTTCCGGCCTTGTCCGGCGGCAGGACCATGCCGATGTCGAGGGCCGCCCCGAAGCTTCGGGCGAGCCGGACGCCGAGCGCGAGCGCGTCGGCACCGCCGTCGGTGGCCAGGTAGGCGACGTACAGTCTGGTGCTCACGGCTGCTTCTCCTCTAGTTCTGGTGGGGCGAGTCGGTGGGACGGGTGGTCGCGGCGGGGCCGTTCAGTGGCTGCAGCCGCAGCCGGACGACGACTCGCCGGCCTCGCTGATCGGCAGCTCACCGATGGGCCGGGATCCGGCCGGCGCCGCGTCGTCGCCGGAACTTCCTGAGCCGCAGCAGTCGCCGGAGTCGCCGGACTCGTCGGTACTGCAGCACGACGACGACTTCGGCGGCGACGGCGCGACGTCGATCGCCGGGTTCCGGTCGAAGAAGCCGAACGGCTTGAGCCAGAAGCTCACGATGTCGGCCGGCATGATCGGCCAGTCCTCCGGCCGGGTGATGTGATGGATGCCGAACGTGTACCAGAGCACCACGTCGCTGTTCTCGATCGGGCGGTTCGCTGCGGTCCACGCCGGGAGCCCGTTGCCGCCGCCGCCCTGGTTGACGAACTCGCCCGCCGGCCAGCGCTCATCGGGGGCGTACGGCGTGACCCACAGCGTGTGCTTGATGGCCTCGCAGCGCGCCAGGATCGGCGAGTCGTCGGGGAACATCGCCGGGAACGCGCCGCTCGGCGACAGCTTGTATGCGGGATTGCGGCCGATGCCGGTGGTGACGTTGTCGTTGGCGATCTTCCAGGCCCGCTGGGTCTGGTAGTTCGGATTCTGCTTGCCTTCGGACTCGGTCCGCAGCGGTGTGTTCCGCACCTGCAGCGACAGTCCGTACGGGTTGTCCGGGCCCACCGGGACCATCTCGGTATCGCTGGCGTAGACCGTGTTCGGCCCGCCGTCGATGTCCAGATCCAGCCGCGCGGTCAGGAAGTGCTGGTGGTACGGCGCGTAGGTCAGGTTGTCGACGAGGGTCGCGTGGTCGTTGGTCTGGCCGGGAGCCACGTGGCTGACCACCATGATTCCGGTGGCGCGGACCTCGCACTCGATGTTGCCGTCCTGGTAGAAGCGCCAGTACACCAGGTACTCGTAGTTGGCCACGGTGACGTGGAACGAGACGGTCAGCCGGCGCATGCGGCGCACCTGGGCGTCGCCGTTGTGGTCGACGTGCTTCCACAGGACGGCGTTGTCCTCCTCGTGGATGCAGATCGCGTTCTTGATTCCGTACGGCTCGCCCTTGGAGTCGTGCAGCGTCGCGTCGAGGTAGCGGATCTCGCCGAGGCAGTCGCAGCCCAGTTCCAGCGACGTCGTCATGAAGCCCAGGCCCCACTCGCCGATGTCGAATGCGGTCCGGCGGTAGTGGTCGTCGCAGTGGTCGCGGTAGGGGACCATCATCTCGGCGAAGCTCATCCGGTGGGCGATCTTGCGGACGTCGCCGTTGTCGTCGTACGTCACCGAGTGCAGGGTCATGCCCTCGCGGTGGTTGAATCCGACGCGTAGCGACCAGTTCTGCCACTTCAGGAGGTTGCCGTCCAGGGTGAACGACGGCCCGTCGGGCTGCGTGATGTCGAGCGGCTTGAGCGGGCCGCGGCTGTCCTTCGCGCGGATGCGCTCGGGGATCAGCTTGGGCAGGTATTCGCCCATGATCTCCGGGCGCGGAACGCTGAAGGTGTCTTCGATCTCCAGTAGCTCCATGCTGTTGAGGTCGATCACGCAGTGCAGGCCGTTGACCGGCCCGGCGTAGGGGTTGGCCGTCTCGCTGGCCCGCACCCAGGTGTCCGACCAGCCGATGCGCCGTCCGGTGTACTTCTCCGGGATCAGCACCTCGCCGTAGGTCCAGGTGTCCATGAAGACCAGGTCGAGGTCGGTGATGCCGCGCTTGGACAGCGCCGCGATCACGTCCGGGTGGGCCCGCAGCGCCGCGTCGGCCTCCTCCCACTCGTCGACGGTGACGTTCGGCTGCACGCCGGGGATGTGCTCCCAGCTCAGCACCTCGCCGCGCTCGAGTGAGACGAGCGCCTTGTAGGTGGCGTTCGCGGCACGCTCCAGCAGCACCGCCTCGGCACGACGCTCACACGGCGTGCCGTCGGCGTCGTAGGCGGCCAGGGCGTCCTTCGCCGGCTCGGCCATCTCGATCGACGTGTAGCGCCAGCCGTCGCCGACGCCTTGCGCCTCGGCCAGGATCTGGGTGACTCGGGTGAACTCGTCGGCGGACAGCGGATCGAGCGGGTGGAAGGTGTCGGTCATCGCGGACGGCCTTTCTACAGGTCTCTGACGGTCGGGAAGGATCAGGCGGTGGGCGGGGGCGGCGCGGGAGTCAGTGCGCGCTCATCACGTGCTTGATCCGCGTGTAGTCCTCGAGCCCGTAGACCGAGAGGTCCTTGCCGTAGCCGGAGCGCTTGAAGCCGCCGTGCGGCATCTCGGCGACCAGCGGAATGTGGCAGTTCACCCAGACGCAGCCGGCGTCGATGCGGCCCGTCGTACGGGTGACGGTGCCGTGGTCGGTGGTCCAGACGCTGGCCGCCAGGCCGTAGTCGACGCCGTTGGCCAGTTCGACGGCTTCGTCTTCGGTGCTGAACTTCTGGACGGTGAGGATCGGTCCGAAGGTCTCGTCCTGGACGATCGGATCGTCCTGGTGGACGCCGGTCACGATGGTCGGCTCGATGTAGAAGCCCTTGTCGCCGGCGCGCTTGCCACCGGTCTCGACGGTGGCGTGGGCCGGGAGCGCGTCGAGCTTGCCGATGACCGCATTGAAGTGGTTGACGTTGTTCATCGCGCCGTAGAAGGCGTCCTCGTCGTCGGGGCCGCCGGGCCGGAGCTTTCCGGCCTGCTCGACGAGTGCGGCGACGACGTCGTCGTAGACCGACTCGTGCACGATCGCGCGGGTGGCCGCGGTGCAGTCCTGGCCGGCGTTGAAGAATGCAGCCTGGGCGATGCCCTCGGCGGCCGCTGCGACGTCGGCGTCGCCGAAGACCACGGCGGGCGCCTTGCCGCCGAGTTCGAGGTGCGGACGCTTGAGGTCCTTGGCGGCCGACGTGGCGACGGCGATGCCGGCCCGGACCGAGCCGGTGATCGACACCAGGCCGATGCCCGGGCTCTCCACCAGGTGTGCGCCGGTGCCGCCGTTGCCGAGCACGACGTTGAACACGCCCGCGGGCAGGATGTCCTGGGTCAGCGCGGCCAGCACGACGGTGCTCTCCGGGGTGGTGTCGCTGGGCTTGAGCACGATGGTGTTGCCCGCGGCCAGCGCCGGGGCGATCTTCCAGATCGCCATCATGAACGGGTAGTTCCACGGTGTGACCTGACCGACGACGCCGATCGGCTCGCGACGGATGTAGGAGGTGAATCCCTCCATGTACTCGCCCGCGGAGCGGCCCTCCATCGTGCGGGCGGCGCCGGCGAAGAAGCGCACCTGGTCGGCGGAGACCAGCACTTCCTCGCTCTTGACCATCGAGGCGATCTGGCCGGTGTTGCGCACCTGGGCCGCGACGATCTCGTCGGCGCGCTCCTCGATGGCGTCGGCCAGCTTGAGCAGGGCCGTCTGTCGCTGGCTCGGCGTGGTGCGGCCCCAGGTGGTGAACGCGCGCTTGGCGGCGGCGACGGCGGCCGCCACCTCGTCGTCGGTGGAGATCGGGGAGACCGCGACCACCGACTCGTCGGCCGGGTTCACGATGTCGAGGGTCTCGGTGGAGGCGGAGTCGACGAAAGCGCCGTCGATGTAGTTCTGCAGACGCGTGGTCATGGCTGGCTCAATCCC
Organism: Gordonia sp. (in: high G+C Gram-positive bacteria); assembly: GCA_047605365.1. Taxonomy (GTDB): domain Bacteria; phylum Actinomycetota; class Actinomycetes; order Mycobacteriales; family Mycobacteriaceae; genus Gordonia. The sequence goes on along the minus strand of JASGFV010000059.1, from coordinate 9,333 downwards.
TTTCGCTGGTGGATCAGGTCTAACTGTGCCTTGGGGCACACCACGGCGCATTCACCGAAGTGGATAGAATCAGCCGCGTGAGATGTACGGAATGGAGTGTTCGATGACGGTGTCGCTGCGCTGGCTGCTCGGTCGTCACGATCTGGGACTGCGGCTGCTGACTCCGGACGTCTCCGCGGCCCCGGAGATCGACTTCGTCGTCACCACCGAACTCGCCGATCCCACGCCGTGGCTCTCCGGCGGCGAGATGGTGCTGACCACAGGTCTCGGGCCGTCGGGCGAGGACCCCGACGCCTATGTCGGCCGGCTCGTCGCGCGCGAGGTGTCGGCGCTCGGTTTCGGGGTCGGCGTGAGCGTGGCCGAAGTGCCCGACACGCTGGTCGCGGCAGCGTCGCAGGCTGCTCTGGCGCTCGTCGAAGTGCCGCTGCCGACGCCGTTCGTGGCGCTGGCGCGGGCCGTCGCCGATCGCACCGCCGAACTGCAGCACCGGTCCACGCAGGAGGCGGCCGCAGCGCAGCCCCGGATGACGCGGGCCGCGGTGTCCGGCGGACCGTCGGCCCTGTTGCGGGAGCTGGCCGCCGCCTGCGACGGGGCCGCGCTGCTGACCGATCGGCAGGGCGCGGTGCGCGACTCCCGTCCGGTGGGGATCGACGTCGCGGTCGCTCGCGCGGTGACCGAGCAGGTGCGCGCGATGCAGGGACGACGACACTCCGGCGCGTTCGTCAGTCACTCGCCGGACGGCTCGGTGCTCACCCAGGAGATCCGGGTGGCCGAGGACGTGCACGGCTATCTCGCGGTGGTCACCCGGTCGCGGACCCGGCCGACCGACCAGGTGCTGATCGGGCACGCCAATTCCCTGCTCGCGCTGCACTTCGAGCGCCCTGCGCTGCGACCGGAGGCGCAGACCGCGCTGCGCACCGCCGCGCTGGGACTGCTGCTGACCGGGGAAGCCGGGCGGTCCGCGGCCCGGACGCTACTGGCCTCGGCCGCTGACGCGGACGGCCGGATCCGCGTGGTGACGCTGCTGGCGGAACCCACCGCGCTGGAGACGCTCCGCGAGGTGCTGGCCGGCCGGCTGGCCGCGACCGGGCGGCCGGTCTTTCTCGCCCAGAACGGCGCCGGCGAGCTCGTCGCGGTGCTCGACGGCGCCGCCGACCGTACCGACGTGCGACGGCTCGGCGGACGGCTGAGTCCGGGTGTTCGACGCCGGCTGCGGGTCGGGGTGAGCCGGGCGCGGACGGTCGACGAGCTCGACGTCGCCGTCGACGAAGCGCGTGCCGCCGCACTCGCCGCGCGACCGGGCGGACCGCTAGAGGAGGCCGGTGCGCTGGCCGGCCGGGCGCTGCTGTCCACGCCCGAGGGCCGGGCGGCGCTGCACGACGTCGCACGCGTCGTCGTGCAGCCCCTCGTCGACCACGACGACCAGCACGGCACTCAACTCGTCGAGTCGCTGCAGGCGTACCTGGAGTGTCACGGTCAGTGGGAGGCCGCGGCGACGGTCCTCGGCGTGCACCGTCACACCCTCCGGTCCCGGATCGGGCGGGTCGAGGGCATCCTCGACGTCGACCTCGATTCGGCGACGGTCCGCGCCGAACTCCTGCTGGCTCTGCTCAGCCGGGTCAAGCCCGCGCCCTGAGTTCGCCTGCCCCGAGCGCGCGGCCGAGCCTGCGACGACACGACGTCGAAGGGTGGAAGGGTCGAAGGGGCTGGCGTGCCGGAAGTCCGACGGTCCGCGCGCACCACTAAGCTGGCGTCCGTGCGTCTTGTGATTGCCGAATGCCAGGTCGACTACGTGGGCCGGCTGACCTCCCACCTTCCCGCGGCCCGCCGGCTGCTGCTGATCAAGTCTGACGGCTCGGTCAGCATCCATGCCGACGACCGGGCCTACAAGCCGCTGAACTGGATGAGTCCGCCGTGCTGGCTGTCCGAGGAGCCGTCCGCCGAAGGCAGCGATGCAGAGGCCGTCTGGGTGGTCACCAACAAGGCCGGCGAGCAGCTGCGCATCACGATCTTCGAGGTGGAGCACGACTCGTCGCACGAACTCGGCGTCGATCCGGGCCTGATCAAGGACGGCGTCGAAGCGCACCTGCAGGAGCTGCTGGCCGAGCACGTGCAGACCCTCGGCGAGGGCTACACGCTGATCCGCCGCGAGTACATGACGGCCATTGGACCGGTCGACCTGCTGTGCCGGGACGCCGACGGCGCCACCGTCGCGGTGGAGATCAAGCGCCGCGGGGAGATCGACGGCGTCGAGCAGCTCACCCGTTACCTGGACTTGCTGAACCGCGACGCCACGCTCGCGCCGGTGGCCGGCGTCTTCGCCGCCCAGCAGATCAAGCCGCAGGCCAAGACGCTGGCGACGGACCGCGGCATCCGCTGCGTGACGCTCGACTACGACAAGCTGCGCGGCACCGAGAGCACCGAGTTCCGGCTGTTCTGACCTCGGCCGCCTGAAGGCTTCGACAGGTTCAGCCGGCGGCCTCTGGCCGCTCCCTGAGCTTTCGTGTCAGTGCGTGCGTGCGGGCGAGAGGTGAATCAGGCCGAGGCGGGTGTGGCGTTGCCGCCGTGGCGGCGCTCGCGGTAGAACGGCTCGTCGAACCCGTCCTCGTCGAAGTCGTCTTCGACGGCCTCGACGATCTCCAGCACGTCGGTGCGCTTCTCAGAGGTCTCGTCGCGCACGACAGTGGGCCGCTCGCGGCGCCCCAGGTCGTCGGAGGTGAACCGGTCGCGGCCGATCAGGGTGCGGTTGAGCAGTTCGAGGTCGTCGGTGCCGGTGGTGGCGACCAGGTCGAGCTCGTCGTCGGACAGCGCGAGCGCGCCGGGGAGCGCGCCGAGGTGTTCGCGCAGGGCGGCGAGGTGGTCGAGCACCTGCTTGTGCGCGTCGTGCGCCGACTGGGCCAGCTCTCGGGAGCGGGCCAGACGCGCGGTGGCGATGTTGTGGGCGCTGCCGCGCAGCTGTGCGGCGTCGGCCTGGGCGGCGGCCATCACGCGCTGCGCCTCGTCGCGGGCGTCGGCGAGCAGCTTGTCGGCGGCGGCCTTGGCCTCGGCGGCGGCCTCTTCGACGGCCTTGGCGCGGGCCTGGGCCTCGGTGACGATCTTGTCGGCGTGATCCTGTGCGAGTTGCCCGGTGCGCTCGGCTTCGAGGTGAGCGTCGGCGACGACGCACTCGGCCTCCTGCTTGGCGACGGAGATGACCTCGTCGGCCTCGTCGCGCGCCGCGGAGCGCATCTCGCCGGCCTCTTCGGTGGCCAGGTGCAGCATGCGGGAGACGCGCTCGCTCATTCCGGTGACCGTGGTCGGCGGGATCGACAGCGACTCGACGTCCTGCTGGAGACGCGAGATCTGATCGCGCGCCTTGTCGAGGTGGCCGAGGAGTTCGTCGGCGTGTGCGTGGGCGGAGTCGCGGTCGGCCGACATCATCGCGATGTCGGCTTCGAGGCGACGGATGTGGTCGGTGACCTGATCGCGGTCGTAGCCGCGCATGACGATGGGGAAGGGGCTTTGACGCTGACCGGGAGCTGACATGCTTTCAACTCTAGCCACACCAGCCCCACAATGGGAAGCACTTGGCAACGTATTGAGCTGCGTTTTGGTAACAGTGTGATTGCTGTGACTCGACTGTTCGGGCCCTTCGGACAGCCCGGCCGCGGCACGGGCGGAGCGGCGCGTCGCCCAGTGCCGCCCGACGGCGTCGCGCGGTGAGCGTCAGTGCGCTGCGGCCGGCTCCACCAACTCCAGCAGCACGCCGCCGGCGTCCTTGGGGTGCACGAAGTTGATGCGCGAGTCGGCGGTGCCACGTCGCGCAGCCGGGTACAGCAGGCGCACGCCCGCGGCGGTCAGTCGCTCGGCCACCGCGTCCAGATCGCGGACCCGGACCGCCAGCTGCTGCAGTCCCGGGCCGTTGCGGTCGATGAACTTGGCGATGGTCGACGCCTCGTTCAGCGGTGCCAGAAGCTGGATGAGTGCGCCGTCGCCGCCGGCCGGGCCGAGCATCGCCTCGCGGACGCCCTGCTCCTCGTTGACCTCTTCGTGGAGGTTTTCGAAGCCGAGGTTGTCGCGGTACCAGGCCGCCGCGGCGTCGAAGTCGGGAACGGCGATGCCCACGTGGTCCACCCCGATCACCAGATCGGCGATCTGGCTGACCGCGGGAGTGGGGATGTTCACGTTCTGGGATTCCGAGTTGCTCATTCGACCACGGTAGCGTTGACAGTCGAATGCGCTTCGTCGTACACCTTTCTTGAGGAGTTTCCCTGATGTCCGACAACACGACCGTCATCGTCGCCGGTGCCCGCACGCCGTTCGGCCGCCTGCTGGGTTCGCTGAAGGATCACTCCGCAGTGGACCTGGGCGCCGTCGCCGTCAAGGCCGCGCTGGAGCGCTCGGGCGTTCCGGCCTCCGAGGTCGACTACGTGATCCTCGGTCAGGTGCTGGGCGCCGGGGCCGGTCAGATGCCGGCGCGCCAGACGTCGATCAAGGCGGGTATCGGCTGGGACGTCCCCGCGCTGACGATCAACAAGATGTGCCTGTCGGGCATCGACGCCATCGCGCTGGCCGATCAGCTGATCCGGGCCGGTGAGTTCGACGTCGTCGTGGCCGGCGGCCAGGAGTCGATGACGCAGGCGCCGCACATCCTGCCCGGCAGCCGCACCGGCTTCAAGTACGGCGGCGCCGAGCTGGTCGACCACATGGCCTTCGACGGCCTGCACGACGCCTTCACCGATCAACCGATGGGCGCGCTCACCGAGCAGCACAACGACGCCGACGGCTTCACCCGCGAGCAGCAGGACGAGGTCGCCGCGCGCAGCCACCGCCTGGCCGCCGAGGCTGCCGCGGCCGGCAAGTTCGACGACGAGATCGTTCCCGTCGAGATCCCGCAGCGCAAGGGTGATCCGATCTTCTTCTCGGCTGACGAGGGTGTGCGCGCCGGAACCACCGCCGAGTCGCTCGGCAAGCTGCGTCCGGCCTTCCGCAAGGACGGCACCATCACCGCGGGCAATGCGTCGCAGATCTCCGACGGCGCCGCCGCGGTGGTCGTGATGAGCAAGGCCAAGGCGCAGGAGCTGGGTCTGACCTGGTTGGCCGAGATCGGCAAGCACGGCAACGTCGCCGGCCCCGACTCGTCGCTGCAGGCGCAGCCGGCCAAGGCGATCGAGAAGGCGTGTGAGCGCGAGGGCATCAGCCCCGCCGATCTCGACCTGGTCGAGATCAACGAGGCCTTCGCCGCGGTCGGCTTGGAGTCGACCCGCCAGCTGGGCATCGACCCGGAGATCGTCAACGTCAACGGCGGCGCCATCGCGATCGGTCACCCGATCGGCGTCTCGGGCGCGCGCATCGTGCTGCACCTGGCGCTCGAGCTGGCCCGCCGAGGCGGCGGTGTCGGCGCGGCGGCGCTGTGCGGCGCAGGCGGCCAGGGCGACGCCCTCATCGTCCGCGTCCCGAAGGCGTGAGCGGGGTGAGGGACTTCTTCAACCTCTCCACTCCGGCCAAGCGGTTCCGCTTCATCGCGGTCGTCGAGGCGATCACCTGGGCGGTTCTGATCGTCGCCATGGTCGTCAAGCGGGTCGCCGACATGGATTCGGCGATCCGTGTGCCCGGCATGGTGCACGGCATCGCGTTCATCGTGTTCGTCGTGATCACGTTCCTGACCGCCCGGTCGCTGGGCTGGAACTGGAAGGTGCTGCTGCTCGCGCTGTTCTCGTCGCTCCCGCCGTTCTGCACCGTGGTCTTCGAGTGGTGGGCCAAGCGGGGCGGCCTGCTGGCCGAGCTGTCGACGAACGTCGACGACGAGCCGGTCGGCGGCGAGCCCGTCGACCACTCGGTCTCGGTCTGAGGCGGAGTCGATCGCTGATCGGCCCCACTGAATTCACCGCAAAGACGCCGGTGACCGCGCGAGTCGCGGTCGCCGGCGTCTTTGCGCTGAACGGTTTCCTGGCCGCGATGTGGGTGGCGCACATCCCGGTCATCGTCGCCGGTGCGGGCGTCGAGCACGCCGAGTTGGGCGGGCTGCTGCTGTTGCTGGGACTGTCGGCGTTCGTCGGCATGCAGGTCTGCGGCCGGCTGATCGATCGTCTCGGTTCGCGGCCGGTGACGATCGGGGCCGCGGCGGCATTGTCGCTGGCGGTCTGCGCGCCGCCGGCCTCGCACTGCGGCTGGACGCTGGCGCTGGCCCTGGTGGCGTTCGGCTTCTGCAACGGCTCGCTCGACGTGTCGATGAACACCCAAGCGGTGGAGGTTCAGCGCTGTTACGGGCGGCCGATCATGTCGGCCTTCCACGGCTGGTTCTCGCTCGGCGGGCTGGCCGGATCCGGCGTCGTCGCCGCGACCCTGTTCGCTGGGACCGGCGTGCCGCTGACGGTCGCGGGTGCAGCGCTTCTCGGTCTGATCGCGGTGGCGTTCGGCGGCAGGCATCTGCTGTCGCCGGCGCGTGCGCGGGCCGTGGCGTCGACCGAGTTCGCGACCGGGCGAGGTCGAAGCTGGTGGCGAGAGGTGGATCTCCGCAGTCTGGTGTTGCTCGCCGCGCTGGCGTTCGGCCTGATGCTGGCCGAGGGCACCGCGTACGACTGGAGTGCCCTCACCGTCGTCGAGACTTTCGGTACGCCGGACTCGGTGGGCGCGATCGCGTTCGCCGCCTTCAGCGCGGCGATGACCGTCGCCCGATTCGGCATCGACCCGATCACCGCGCGCCTCGGCCCGTCGGCGGTGGTGCGGAACGGCTCCCTGCTGGGTCTGGTCGGAGTGCTCGTGGTGGTGGCTGCCGGAACCGTCGGGTCCGGGGACACGCACGGTGGGGCGGGGCCGGTCCTGGCGATCGCCGGGTGGATTCTGTTCGGCCTCGGCCTGGCCGGCGGCATCCCGCAGATCTTCACCGCCGCGGGAGAACTGACCGCCCATGCCGCGGGCAAGGCGATTTCGATGGTGGTCGGCGTCGGATACCTGGGCATGCTCGCCGGGCCCGCGCTCATCGGCGCGATCGCTTCGCGGACGAGCCTGTCGACCTCGCTGCTGCTGGTCGCCGCGCTGTTGGCCGTCGCCGCTGTCGCCGCCGGTGCGGTCGACGTCAAGGGCCAGAAGTGAGCCGTCCGCCGTCCCCGGCGGGACGGATCACAGTCCGGAGTGCACCACCACGGTGATCGAGTAGGCGGCGACGCAGGAGCCGCCACCGTGTCGAGATCGACTCTCGGTATGCCGGCGAAATACGCGCGGTCGGTCTACTCGCGCTGGTGGAGTGGGCCGTAGGGGCCGGCGACGTATCGGTGTCGGCTGTTGTGGGCGCAGAGGTACTGCTCGACAGCGGAGTGTTTCGGGCGGTGGATGCGCAGGTTCATGCGGCGGGTCCGGGCCGGTCCGTTGTCGGATGTGGTGGGCGAGTCGGCTTCGGCGGGGGTGGCGGTTCCTTCGTCGCCGCCTACTCGATCATCTGGGAGGTCGGTGACTTCGCCGTCGACGGTTGGCGGTTGGAGCATGAGTTCGGCGTGGTGCAGGGGGTTGACTTGCCATGGTTGGTTGCTTCCGGCGGGGCGCCAGGCGACGCGGCCGGTGTGAGGGCCGGTGGTGAGGATGGTGGATTCCCATTGGCCGGGGTGGTGGCCTTCGCGGCGGTTGTGCAGTCCGCAGGCGTTGCCGAGGGCGTCGATGTCGGTGCGGCCGCCGTCTTTCCAAGCGGGCATGTGGTGGGCTTGGGAGTGGGCGGCGGGGCGGTCGCAGCCGGGCATGGTGCAGCCGCGGTCGCGGCCGAACAGGGCGAGGCGTTGGGTTTTGGTGGCCAGGCGTCGTCCGCGGCCGAAGTGCAGGATGGCGGCGGAGCGGTCGGCGAACACTTCGAGCCATGGGCTGGTTTCGGCGGCGAGGGCGATGACGTCGGTGACGGGCAGGTGGGTGCCGGTGGCGGTCAGGGCGGTGCCGGCGCGTTGTTCGAGTTCGGTCAGCGTGGTGGTGATGACCAGTTCGGTGGGAATGCGGTCGGGGGCGCCGAGGCCGTGGTGGGCCAGGACGTAGCGGCACATGGCCAGTAGGGCGTCGTGGTTGCGTTGGGGTTGGGTGCGGTGGTCGCGTGCGGCGGCGGCCTCGAGTGCGACGGGGTCGGTGTTGTCGGCGTCGAATCCGCAGGCGGCGGCTGAGGGGGAGTCGGGGTCGTCGGGGTTGTTCGAGCCGGGTGCTGCCCAGACGGTGAGGATGACTTCGAGCATGCCGCGTATTTCGGGGGTGCAGGCTCCGCGCAGGGTGCTCATGAGTTGCTGGTCTTGGGGTCCGAGGGTGAAGCCGCGTTGGCGTTGGCGGTCGTTTTCGTCGGTGAGGTGTCCGTCGGGGTCGAGGTGGGCCAGGATGCGTTGGCCGAGGGCGGGCAGTTCGTCGGGGGCGAACACGCGGGAGGCTTCGACGAGGGTGTGTTCGGCTTTCTCGATCGTGTCGGCGGGGACGGCGGCGGGGATTTTGGTCAGGATCTTCACGATCGCCTCGACGTGGGCGCCGGAGATCGTTCCGTCGGCCAGTGCGCCGGCGCAGGCCTGTCGGCGGGGCGGGAGCGGTTCGCCTTGCAGGCTGTAGCGGCGGCCGGTCTCGGTCGCGACGGTGCGACGTCGGAACGCTTCGCCGCGGCTCAGGCGGAGTCCTTGGCGCAGGAAGGCGTTGAGATTGGCGTATCCGGCGGTTTCGGCTGCGCCGCGGTCGGAGATCTCGCAGATCAGTTTCGCGTTGACTGCGTCGAGTTTGCGTCGCGCGGTCTCGGCGGAGCGGGCGACCTCGATCAGCTCGGCGGGCGTCTCAGCGGTCAGAGAGGCCTCTTCCAGTGCCTCGGTGGCGGCGTCGATCAGTGAGACCAGTTCGGCGGCGGCCGAGGGCAGCGGCGCAGGAGCAGTCGGTGTCATCGCCGCCTCCTATCGCTCATAAGTTCGATACATCCAAGCTACTCCTCCCGATTCCTCGACGCAACACTTTCATCGAACAAAGTTTTGATGCCGCGTGCGGCGTGATCGACGACTCGCGCAAGCCTCCCGCATACGCCCAGGCCGACCGAGGAATCAGGTATCGCCGCGAGTCCGGTCGTCGGCGGGGCATGTAAAACTGTTGTGGTGAGTAGACCCATCAGTCGTCAGCAGGCCGCCGCCGCGGCCGCACGTCAGCAGGCCGCCGCAGCAGCGATGTCGGGCGCCGTCGATCTGTCCGTTCTCAAAGACCGCGCCGAGGCTCAGCAGCGAGCAGCGCAGCGGCCGGCCGGCGCCCCGGCCGGCGCGGCTCCGGCGGGTGGTGCACCGTCGTCCGGCGCGGTGCTCGACGTGACCGAGGCGACCTTCCAGAACGACGTCCTCGAACGCTCCCTGCAGCAACTGGTGCTGG
>JASGFV010000058.1:0-16831 GCA_047605365.1 Gordonia sp. (in: high G+C Gram-positive bacteria) | reverse complement strand
TGGGCGTGCTGGTCGGCGTCGTCGCCGACGGCGTCCCGACGTCGCTGACCGTCGAGGTCCGCGGCGAGCTGGCGGCGCTGCCGGTGAACGTGCTCGGTCTGTCGGCTGTGCGCGGCCTGTTCTCGGCCGTCGTCGACGAGCCGGTCACCTTCGTCAATGCTCCGAGCGTCGCCGCCGAGCGCGGTCTGAGCCACGAGGTCGTCACCGCGACCGAGAGCCCGAACCACCGCAGCCTGGTGGACGTCAGGGCGGTCTTCGCCGACGGCTCCACCGCGAACGTCGCCGGCACCCTGACCGAGCCGCGCGAGGTCGAGAAGATCGTGAACATCAACGGCCGCAACTTCGATCTGCGCGCCGAAGGCATCAACCTGATCGCCAGTTACACCGATCAGCCGGGCTCGCTGGGCAAGATCGGCACCCTGCTGGGCAACGCCGCCATCGACATCGAGGCCGCCGCGCTGTCGCAGGACCGTGAGGGCGACGGCGCGACCATCGTGCTGCGCGTCAACACCGAGCTGTCCGACGAGGTGCTCTCGACCATCGGCGACGCCGTGTCGGCCACCCTGATCAAGCAGGTGGACCTGTCGTGAAGCTCGCTGTCATCGCGGGCGACGGCATCGGCCCGGAAGTCACCGAGCAGGCCCTGAAGGTGCTCACCAAGCTGCACCCGGAGGTGGAGACCACCGAGTACGACTTCGGTGCGCGTCGCTACCACCGCACCGGCGAGCTGCTGACCGACGACGACCTGGCGTCGCTGCGCTCGCACGACGCGATCCTGCTGGGCGCCATCGGCGACCCGTCGGTCCCGTCGGGCGTCCTGGAGCGCGGTTTCCTGCTGAAGCTGCGTTTCGCGCTGGATCATCACGTGAACCTGCGTCCGTCGCGGCTGTTCGACGGCGTGGCCTCGCCGTTGGCCGGGGACCCGTCGATCGACTTCGTCGTCGTGCGCGAGGGCACCGAGGGTCCGTACACCGGCAACGGCGGCGCGATCCGCGTCGGCACCCCGCACGAGGTGGCCACCGAGGTCAGCCTGAACACCCGCTTCGGCATCGAGCGCGTCGTCCGCGACGCCTTCACGCGTGCCCAGGCGCGTCGCAAGAAGCTGACGCTGGTGCACAAGACCAACGTGCTGACCTTCGCCGGCTCGATGTGGGATCGGACGGTGCAAGAGGTCGGGGCCGAGTTCCCCGACGTGACCACCGACTACTGCCACGTGGACGCGGCCACCATCTACCTGGTGACCGATCCGGGCCGCTTCGACGTGATCGTCACCGACAACCTGTTCGGCGACATCATCACCGACCTGGCCGCGGCGGTCAGCGGCGGCATCGGCCTCGCGGCGTCGGGCAACATCGACGCCACGCGCACCAACCCGTCGATGTTCGAGCCGGTGCACGGCAGCGCGCCGGACATCGCGGGACAGAATCTGGCGGATCCGACGGCGGCGATCCTCTCCGTGGCGCTGCTGCTGCGTCACCTCGGCGACGACGAGGGCGCCGAGCGCGTGGAGAGCGCGGTCGCGCGCGACGTCGCCTCACGGGGCGGCGAGCGCGGCTCGACTGCCGAGGTCGGAGCGCGGATCCTGGAGCTGCTCTGAGACCGGGTCTGACATGACTGCGACGAGACTGCGACGAGGAGTGCCTGCACTCCTCGTCGCAGTTTCTTGTTGCGCGGGGCTCGCACTGGTGGCCCGGTGGCGCAACGTCCTGCCCGACTCGGTCGCCTCGCACTGGACCGGTCGGGAGCCCGACGGCTTCACCTCGGTCACCGGGGTGCTGGTGTCGGTGGGCGTGACCGGGCTCGTCGGCGTGCTTCTGTGCCTGACAGCGCTGATCGGGCGGCTGCCCGCGTTGACGAGCCGGTCGATCGCCGGACTCGCCTGCGGCACCGCGGTCTTCGTCATCGTCCTGATGGTCGGCGTGACCGCCGCACAACGTGGCGAATCGTTCGCGGCGCATACGGTGCTGCCGGTCTGGGCGATCATCGTCGCCGTCCTGCTGGGACTGGCGGCCGGTTCGCTGGCCGTGTGGTCGGTGCCGGGATCGAGTGCCGACGATCCCGGGCCGCCCGTCGTCGGACGCCTGCCCGCCTCGGACGCTGCGAGCGGTCCGGCGGGGGCGTGGACCGGACGAACGACGCTGAGGTTCGGGGCGTTCGCGGTGCTCGCCGTGGTCGCGGTGATCGTCGCCGCCGTCGCGGTGCTGCTGGACCGCTGGTGGATTCTGCTGATATTCGTGCTCGTGTCGGTTCCGGCGGTGGGGATGTCCGCAGTGGTCCGAATGCGGATCGACGATGACGCCGTCCGGATCTCGGCGACCTTCGGCCTGCCGCGCACGGTGATCCCGATGGGCGACGTATTGCGCGCCGAAGTCGTCGACGTCGACGCCTTCCGCGAGTTCGGCGGCTGGGGTGTGCGCGTCGGGCGCGGCGCGAGCTTCTCCGGCGTGGTGGGCTATGTGCTGCGTTCGGGGCCGGGCGTGATGATCGTGCGCCGGGCGGACGCGTCGCGGCCGCACCGGCGCGACGTGGTGGTGATCGACGACGCCGAGACCGCGGCAGCGCGGATCAATCGGGCGCTGGCGGCCGGGCGCTGAGCAGGACAGGTACACCCGGGCCGGCGGCAGATCGAGAGCGAGCGGGAGCACCACCAGATCGCCGGCCTGGGCGAAGGCGAACGCCGAGGTCTCGGTCGGCGCGGTCGCACCGACCCGGCCCTCGAGTGAGGGCTTTCTGGTTGCCGCTCCCGGAGTGCACGCCGCCGCCGTCGTCACCCTGAATCGCTGAACGCCCTTTCACCGCAAACACTTTCACAGACTGAAAAGAGCACCATCGTGGGTTCACGCCGTTCGCGGTCTCGATCGCTCGGTGACCGGCTGAGCGAGGTGGGGCGCGGCCGGCGGTGGCGTCGGAGCGGTCGGCAACGGCTCCTCGGTCGTCGACGGCCGGTGCGGGTCGTTCGGGATCAGCGGCAGCGCCAGGATCGGGGCAGTGGCCACCACGGCGAAGGTGGTCGGGTAGCCGGCCGACTCGATCAGCCGGCCGAGCACCGGGGTGGTGGCCGCGATGGTCAGGTACTGGGCGGTGTTCTGCACGCCGAGCGCGCGGCCGCTCCACGACGGCCCGGCCGACTCGGCGATCGCGGTGAACGCCAGGCCGTTGTCGGCCACGGTGGCGATGGTGGCCAGCACCATCACGGCCGCGGCGACCGGACTGCCCAGCCAGTCGGTCAGGGCCAGCAGGGCGCACGACGCGGCGGCGATCACCGCGATCAGCCGCACCGGGCGCATCCGGGACCGCCAGACGTCGGAGACTCGTCCGGCGACGATCCGGCCCAGCGCGGCGAACACCTGGGTGACCGTGATCAGCGCACCCGCGCTGAGCGCCGACCAGTGGTGCGCGATCATCAGCCACGCCGGCACGAACGTCCACAGCATCGACTGCGGGATCACCAGCAGCACGCTGAATCCGTGGATGCGAGCCAGGTAGCCGCTGGTCCGGTACGGGTTGGCGGGGCGCGTCATCGTCGAGGCCTTGGCGGCGGGGGCGGGGTCGGCGATGCCGAACACCACCGCGGCCAGACCGACCACGGTGATCACCACGGGCACTGCCAGGGCTGCGCCGATGCCGCCGTACTCGGCCAGCAGCGGCATGGTCAGAGCGCACACGGCGATGCCGAGCGGCTGGGCCATCTGCCGGATGCCCATCGCCGTTCCGCGCTGCTCGGCGGGGAACCAGCCGACCACGACCCGGCCGCTGGCCCCGTTGGCCGCGCCCGACCCCAGCCCGCCGACCAGCAGGGCCGCGCCCAGCACGATGTCGCCCGAGTGGGTCAGCACGGCCAGCAGCGCCCACACCGTGCCGGCCAGCGTGATGCTCAGCGAGAGCATCAGTACCCGGCGTTCCCCGAACCGGTCCAGGGCCGCGCCCCAGGCGATGATCGCCACCATCATTCCGACGGTCGGCACCGCGGCGAGCACGGCGGCGGTCGACAGACTCATCCCGTCGTGATGGAGCGCTGGAATCACGTAGGCGACGCCGGCCGTAGCGGTGGTCGCAGTCATCGCGGCGACGAGTGCGCAGACCAGGATCGTCCATCGTCTGGCGGCCGACGCGGTGGCCGGTTCGGGTGAGGGCACGGGTACCTCCCTAGAACGCGAATCTCACAAAGTGAGACTGAGGTTTCACATTCTAGTACACCCAGCGCGGCTGGGCCGCATCGCCGTCGTCAGGGAGCGATCACCGACTCCCGTCCCGCGCGCGGTCGATCGGGGTCCGGAATCGGGACTGCGGAGACCAGTTCCCGGGTGTATTCGGTGGTCGGCGCGGTGAACAGCTGCTCCGAACTGCCGGTCTCGACCAGTCGTCCGCCGCGTAGCACCGCCACGCGATCAGAGACCTGCCGGACCACCGCCAGATCGTGACTGATGAACAGCGCGGCGAAGCCGAACTGCTCCTGGAGATCGGCGAACAGTTCCAGGATCCGGGCCTGCACCGAGACGTCCAGGGCGCTTGTCGGCTCGTCGGCGATCAGCAGGCGCGGGCGCGCCGACAGGGCCCGGGCGAGGGCCACACGCTGGCGCTGTCCGCCGGAGAGCTCGTGCGGCCGGCGGTCCGCGAACGACGCGGGCAGGTGCACCGCGGACAAGAGCTCGGCGACCCGTGCCGCCCGCGAGGCACGATCGCCGACGCCTTGGACGTCGAGCGGTTCGCGGATCGACTCGGCGACGCTGAACCGCGGGTCGAGCGAGGCCGTCGGATCCTGCGGGACGAAGGCGAGTCGTCGTCGCACCGACTTCAGCCCGGTGCGCGAGATTCCGGTCAACGACCGGCCGTCGATCCGGATCTCGCCGTCGGCGGCGGGCAGCAGACCGGCGACGGCCCGGCCGAGTGTGGTCTTGCCCGACCCGGACTCGCCGACCACCCCGAGCACCTCGCCGGGTGCGATGCGCAGGCTGACGCCGGAGAGCGCGGTGTGCGGGTCCGACCCGAACCGCCCGGGATGCCGGACGGTCAGGTCGTCGACCTGCACCGCAGGCGTCCTCTCCGCGTCGTCGGCGCCCGGGTCGCCGGCGGCGTGCTCGGCGTCGGGCGCGGCGTGCGCCGGGACGTGCGGCCGGACGTCGAGCCGGGGGACCGCGGACAGCAGTTGCCGGGTGTAGGCGTGCTTCGGCGCGCTGAACAGGGTGTGCACGTCGGCGGTCTCGACGGTCTCGCCCAACTGCACGACCACCACCCGGTCGGCGATCTCGGCGACCACCCCGAGGTTGTGGGTGATCAGCAGGATCCCGGCGCCGGTCTGGTCGCGCAGCCGCACCAGCAGGCTCAGGATCTCCCGCTGCACGGACACGTCCAGCGCGGTCGTCGGCTCGTCGGCCAGCAGCAGCGCCGGATCGCCGGCCAGGGCCAGCGCGATCACGATGCGCTGCTTCTGGCCGCCGGACAGCTGATGCGGGTACTGGCCGAGCCGCCGGACCGGATCCGGGATCTCCACCAGGGACAACAGTTCCAGGGCGCGGTCCCGGGCCTGCGTGCGAGACAGCTTCTGGTGCCGGGTCAGGGCCTGCCGCAGCTGCCAGCCGATGGTCTGCACCGGATTCAGTGCGGTCTGCGGCTCCTGGAAGACCATCGAGACTCGTTCACCGCGAACGCCGGTCAGCACCTTCTCCGGCTGATTGAGCACCTCGACGCCGTCGACCCGGACCGACCCGGTGGCGGTGGCCGACTCGGGCAGCAGGCCGATCGCCGCGCGGGCCGTCATGGTCTTGCCGGATCCGGACTCGCCGACCAGGGCGACGATCTCGCCGGGGTCGACGTGCAGGCTGATGCCGGCGACCGCCGGCCGCGGGTATCCGAAGTAGACGTGCAGGTCGTCGACCTGCAGGGCGGGAACGTGGTCTTCGTTGGTCATCGCACAGTCCTTCGCGAGTCGGAGACCGCCTGGGCGATCAGGTAGAGGCCCAGCACCGTCGCGGAGACGACGATCAGCGGGCCGAGAGAGAACCAGGGGTTGGTCTCCAGGTAGCCGTTGCCCGCGGCGATCAGGCCGCCGAGCGACGGAGTCGGGGGAGTGACTCCGATGCCGAGGTAGCTCAGCGCCCCCACCACGAACACTCCGAGCGACAGCGACAGCGCGAACTGCACCGCCAGCGCGTCGAGCGAGTTGGGCAGCACGTGGTGCACCAGAATCCGTGTGTCCGACGCCCCGCTGACTCGCGCGGCCTCCACGTACGGCTGCTCGCGGACCCGCAGCACCGAGGTGCGCACGAGCCGGCCGAAGATCGGGATCTCGGCGACGGCGATCACGATGCCGACCGTCGTCGCTCCGGTGCCGAGCACTGCGGTCAGCGCGATGCCGAGGATCAGCGCTGGGAACGCGAGCAGGACGTCGAACAGGCGCTGGGTGAGGGAGTCGAGCCACGACGTGCCGACGGAGACCAGTCCCACGACGGTGCCGACGAGTGCGCCGACGGGAACCGCGATCGCGATGATCGCCAGGTCGACGCGGATGCCGTAGAGGACGCGGGTCAGCACGTCGCGGCTCACGTCGTCGGTGCCGAACCAGTGCCCGCTGCTCGGGGAGAGCAGGTATGCGCCGTCGATCTGCTGGTCTGGTCCGTACCCGACGAGCCACGGACCGAAGGCGCCGGCGGCCAGCACGGCGAGCACCAGCAGCAAGCCGACTAGTCCTCCGCCGCGCAGCAGCGCGCGGTACAGCGGGGGCCGTGCGCGCGTCTCGTCGCGGTCGGCGGGGGTCTCCGGGATCAGCCCGGGCGGCAGGTCGGGTACCGCGGCGGAACCGGCGGTGCGGTCGAGGGGCGTGGTGGTCATGCGGGGGCTCCTGCCAGTCGGATGCGGGGGTCGAGCCAGGCCTGGATCACGTCGGCGCCGAGTTGGACGATCACGAAGACGGCCACCGACAGCAGGATCAGCACTTGGACGAGGGGGTAGTCGCGGGCGGTGATGCCCTCTTCGGTGAGCAGACCCAGGCCCGGCCAGCCGAAGATCGATTCGACGAGCACTGCGCCGCCGAGCAGTGATCCGAAGATCAGCCCGAACGCGGTGATCGCGGAGGGGAGAGCGTTGCGCAGCGCATGCTTGAGCACGACGTCGGAGCGGCTGGCGCCGGTGGCGACCGCCGTGGTCGCGTACGGCTGGGCCAGCTCCGTGCGCAGTGCCTCGGTGAGGAACCGGGCGAGCATCGCCCCGGCGGGCAGGCCGAGCGTGAGCGCCGGAAGCAGCAGGTACTGCCAGGTGATCCAGGGGTCGGCGGTCAGTCCGTCCGGCGGGGTGCCGCCGGCCGGCAGCCACCGCAGGCGGACGCCGAACAGGGCTGTCAGCAGTGTGCCGACGACGAAGGTGGGCAGCGCGATCGCCGCGGCGTTGACCGCCGAGAGCAGCGCGTCGACGAAACGATTCGGGCGGATCGTCGCGGCCAGCGACAGCCCCACCCCGATCGCGACGGCGATAGCGGCTGCCGACAGCGTCAGGACGAGAGTGTTCGTCAGGCCGAATCCGATGAGGTCGCCGATGTCGCCGCCGACCTGGTAACTGGTTCCGAAGTCACCGGTCGACAGCGCGGCGATCCACGAGACGTACTGGACCACGAAGCTGCGGTCCAGACCGAGCTGATGCCGGACGGCCGCGAGCTCGGCAGGTCCGGCGTCCGGGCCGGCGAGGGCGGCTTCGGGCCCGCCGGGAATCAGTCGGAGCACCGCGAAGACGAGGATCGACGCGATGAAGAGCACGATCAGCGCGACGGGGATGCGCCGGGCGAGATAGCGGATCATGTCAGGACCTCCGATTCGGGGCAGTCAGGCTGGCGCCGTGCAGGTGCAGCTGCGAACGCCGGTCCCAGTCGACGCCGCGCACCGTCGGCGCGGTCGTCGCGTTCGGGATCAGCACGCCGATCTCGATCAGGAACAGGTCGTCGAGCCAGGTCCGGTCGAGGGCGCGGTAGGCGGCCAGCGCGGGTGGCGACTTCGGGTCGAGCGTCTGCCAGGCGGCGTTCGCGGCGGCCGCGTAGGCCGGATTCTGATAGTTCGACGAATTCTTGGCGGCGTTGAACGGGTACGCCGACACCGCCAGGGTCGACGGCGTGAACTGGGCGAAGGCGTGCAGGTTCAGCCACACACCGGGGAACTTGGCGCCGATCAGCTTGGTGGACTGCACGGTCGTGTCGTTCGGCACCAGATTCACCGTGATGCCGATGTCCTTCAGGTTGGACTGCACGATCTCGGCGACGACCCGGGTGGAGCCCACGGCGGGGTAGTCCAGCGGAATCGTCGGCACCGGGCCGGCCTGTGCGAGCAGCGTCCGGGCCTGGTCGACGTCGCGCTGATAGGTCTTGTTGGCCGAGGCGTCGTACGCCGGCGACCATTTGGGCCACGGCAGATTCACCGGATACCCGCGTCCCCGGTACACGTCGCGGATGATGCGATCGCGGTCCAGGGCCAGGGCGATCGCCTTGCGGACCCGCACGTCCTGGAGGGCCGGGTTCGCGACGTTCACACCGAGGTAGATCTGATTCTCGGCGCCGACCTGATCGACGGCGCCGAAGCCGTACCGCTTGGTCGCGAGCTGCTGATCCTGATCGGTGAGCCCTCCCGCGTCGACGACGTCGAGCTGACCGGTGCGGAGCCGGGTGTACAGCGACTTGGGGTCGCGCGCTTCGACCAGCGTCACCGACTGAAGGGGCGGAGCACCGCCCCAGTAGTCGTCGTTGCGGAGCAGTCGGACCTGCGAGTTCGGCTGCCACGACGCGAATTTGAACGGTCCCGTGCCGTTGAACTCCTTGCCCGCCCGCAACGCGTCGAGCGAGTCGCCGTCGAGGATCGGGGCCGAGTCGAGCAGATCGAAGATGTTCGACAGGGGATGGGCGAAGGACAGCGTCACCCGGTGCGGATCGGTGACGTCGAAGCCGGTGACGGCGGCCGCCGTGCGCTTGAACTGCGGCGTCCAGCCGTCGTCGAGGTAGGCGCGCAGGGAGCGCTCTACGTCGGCCGAGACGAACTCCCGGCCGGAGTGGAAGCGCACGCCGCGGCGCAGGTCGAGGGTCAGGGACCTGCCGTCGGGCGCCAGGCGCCACGACGTGGCGAGCGAAGGCTTGGGCGTAGTCGAATCGTGCGGGTAGGTGATCAGCGTGTCGAAGACGTTCGCCAGGACGTGACCGTTGGCCGGCGCGGTGCCGATCTGGATGAAGGTCTTGGGGGAGAGGTCGCCGAGAACGCCGACCCGCAGGTCGCCTCCGCGCGTCACCGCGCCGGTCGCCGGACCGGCCCCGCTGGACTGGACGTCCACAGCGCTGCGGCACGCGGTGAGCCCGAGCAGAGCGACGAGCGTCAGAGCCAGTGCCGGTGCGCGACGGCGGCGTGAGAGTGAGGGCATGAGGGTGGCCGGACTTTCTGTAACGGGTCGCGCCGAGGCGGCGCAGACAAGCGGATGTCTCGGCGTGAATTATTCGCACGGTTTCGGAGAATGGGACCTGTTTCTGTCATCGAGATTCGAATCTTTGACGACTGCGGCGCATATTCGGCAGTTTGGATTCTGTCGCAAGAAAACCAATTCGACGGTGTGCCGCCGATGGTGCGCATTTCAGCTCAGCGGTTCGACGATCAGGGAGAGACCACGAATGTCCGACAGTACGAATCAGCCGTCCGACGCGGACCCTCGTGACGCTCGAGACGAGCACGGGACAACCGGCCACGCGCGCGGGTACGAGGGCTTCGGCGGGCGGGTGGGCCGGACGTCGTCGCAGAGTGTTCCGTGGTGGCCGGAGCGTCGTCGAGCACGTGCCGGGGCCCCGAACATCGTGGTGGTGCTGGTCGACGACCTGGGCTACTCCGACGTCGGCCCATTCGGCTCCGAGATCGACACCCCGCACATCGACCGGCTCGCCGAAACCGGCTACCGGTTGAGCAACTATCACTCCACACCGGTGTGCTCGCCGGCCCGTGCGGCCCTGCTGACCGGTGTCAATCCGCACCGGGCGGGGTACGGAAGCGTCGCCAACTCCGACCCCGGATTTCCCGGTCTGCGGCTGGAGCTGGCCGACGACGTCCTCACCCTGCCGGAGATCCTGCGCGAATCGGGGTACGCGACCTTCGCGGTCGGCAAGTGGCATCTGGTGCGCGACGCCGACATGAGTCCCGGCCGGCCGCGGGACTCATGGCCGCTGCAGCGCGGGTTCGACAGCTACTACGGCTCACTGGAAGGCCTGAACTCGTTCTTCTATCCGAATCAGCTGATCGCCGACAACTCCGTCGTCGACGTCGAGGACTACGGCCCGGACTACTACGTGACCGACGACCTCACCGACCGGGCGATCGGCCAGATCAAGGCGCTGCGGGCGCACGACGCCGACAAGCCGTTCTTCCTGTACTTCGCCCACATCGCGATGCACGGTCCGCACCAGGTCAAGGACGACGATCTGGAGCGCCAGCGCGGCCGCTACGCGGACGGCTGGGACGAGGTGCGCAGGCGGCGCTTCGCCAAGCAGGTCGCCGAGGGATTGTTCGACCCCGGCACGCCGATCGCCGAACGAAACACCGAACCCGGCTACGACGCGCCGCCCTGGTCGGACCTCACCGACGACGAGCAGCGCCGCTACCAGCGCTATCAGGAGGTGTACGCGGCGCTCGTGGGGACCGTCGACGAGAGCCTCGGGCGGATCGTCGACGTCCTGGACGAACTCGGGGAGCTCGACGACACTGTCATCGTGTTCACTTCGGACAACGGCGGGACGGCCGAGGGCGGGGCGGAGGGCACCCGGTCGTACTTCAGCCGGTTCGTGCACGGTCCGGTTCCGCCGGACTGGGAGCCCGACGTGCCGCACGACGAGGAGCTGATCGGCACTGCCGCGCTGGGCGTCCACTATCCGCGTGGCTGGGGTCAGGTCTCCAACACGCCGTTTCGGTTCTACAAGGGACAGACTTTCGCCGGCGGGGTGCGGGTGCCGTTCGTGGTGTCGTGGCCGGGCGGTCTGCCGCGCGACGCCGCCGACGACGGCGTGCGCAGGCAGTTCTCCTATGTCACCGATCTCGCGCCGACCCTGCTCGACCTGGCCGGGGCGCCGACCCCGGAGACCCGGCACGGCAGGCCCGCCGTCGAGCGTGACGGCGTCAGCATCGCCGAGGTGCTGCGCGACGGTGCGCAGGCCTCGCCGCACCTCGAGCAGTACGCGGAGTTCGGCGGTCACCGCGGCTTCTACCGGGACGGATGGAAGCTGTTGTCCCTGCACACCGGCGATCCGCGAGACGTCGACGCGCCGCGCTGGGAGCTCTACGACGTGCGCACCGATCCCGCCGAGACGCGCGACGTGGCGGCCGAGCATCCCGAGCTGGTGGCGGAGCTCGCCGCGGCGTGGGATGCGGCGGCCTGGCACAACACGGTCTTCCCGCTGTTCGACTCGCCCGTCGACGCGGGCCGCCGACGGCCCGACGAGGAGCGGCTGGCCGAGCCGGTGCGGCTGCTGGCCGGCACCCCGACGCTGGAGCGTTACCGGTCCAGCCGGCTGATCGCGTACCGCGACTTCGAGGTGGTCGTCGAGCTGGACGACTGGGGACCGGAGGACGAGGGCGTGCTGGTGGCTCACGGCGATCCGCAGGGCGGGTATCTGCTGGTCGTGGAGGGCGGGCGGCTGTCATTCGTCTTCAACTCCTACGGCCGGATCTCCCGGGTCGGCGGGCCGCTGCCGCCCGGAACTCGCACGGTGACGCTGACGGCAGAGGCCTCGGCCGACGCACGATGGGACTTCCGGCTGCAGGCGGGCGGACCGGACGGCGTGCTCACCGTCGCCGAGCTCCCGCGTGCCGTGCAACTGGTCGGCATGGCGCCGTGGACCGGGATCTCGGTGGGCGTCGACGCCCGCGGGCCCGTCGATCCAGATCTGCGGGCCCGCCGCGGTCTGCTCCGGGGCGGCGCCGGCCTGTTCGCGGTGTGCTATCGGCCGGGCGAAGTGCGCGTTCCCGAGACCGTACGGCGCACCATCGACGAACTCGCCGAAGCAGGCGCCGACTGAGCCGATCCGTGAGCTTGTCGACCTGCTCCCTGAGCTTGTCGAAGGGTTCACGAGGCCTTTTATTCGCGCTGACCGAATAGGTTCAGTCGATTCCATCGAATTGATTGAATCGAAGGAGTTGGAATCGCCCGCCGTGCACCTTCCGACCCCATTCTCGAGCCGGGGCGGACGCATTTCGACCAGCTCGATGAATTCTCATCCGAAATCTTTGAACGTTGAAACCTCTGAAAGGGGCCACTCTCATGACCGTCACCACTCTCGACGTCCGCACCGACCGCGATCGCGCCGCGCAGGAGGTCTACGACGCGGCCGGCGTGACCGTCACCAAGCTCGGCGAGCACATCGGCGCCCGGATCGACGGCGTACGACTCGGCGCCGACACCCCGGCGCCTCAGGTGGAGGCGATCCGGCTGGCGCTCGCGGCCAACAAGGCGATCGTCTTCATCGGGCAGGACCATCTCGACGACGACGGCCAGTACGCGTTCGCCGAACTGCTCGGCGAGCCGACCCTGCCGCATCCGACGGTGCGCTCGCGCGGCGATCAGCTCCTTACCATCGAGGGGGCGGCGAACAGCTGGCACACCGACGTCTCGTTCGTCGACCGCATCCCGAAGGCGTCGATTCTGCGGGCGGTGACCCTGCCGAAGTGGGGCGGCGCGACCACCTGGGCGTCGACCGTGGCCGCCTACGAACAGCTGCCGGACTCGCTGCGCGCGCTCGTCGACAACCTCTGGGCGACGCACAGCAACCTGTACGACTACGTGACCAGCGATCCCACCCTGAGCGAGGACGAGTCCGCCCGCCGCTCCGAGCACTACAAGGAGTTCACCAGCGCCGAGTACCAGACCCTGCACCCGGTGGTCCGCGTCCATCCCGAGACCGGTGAGCGCAGTCTGCTGCTGGGTCACTTCGTGAAGGAGTTCGAGGGCCTGCGCCCCGGCGAGTTCGCCGCCCTCTACCAGCTGCTTCAGAACCGGATCACCAAGCTGGAGAACACCTTCCGCTGGAACTGGAGCCTGGGCGATGTCGCGATCTGGGACAACCGCGCCACCCAGCACTACGGGATCGCCGACTTCGGCGCGCAGGAGCGTCGCCTGCACCGCATCACGTTGGCCGGCGACGTCCCGGTCAGCATCTCCGGGGAGCCGGGCCGGGTGGTGACCGGCGACGCCTCGCACTACTCCGGCGTCGAGCGTCCGCGTCGTCTCGGCGTCTACGCGGCGTGACCTCTGTTGCACAAGTTCGGGGCCGGTCTCATGGTTCCGGGGGTGCGATAGCCTCGGATCCATGAGACTCGGTCGTGTTGCCAGCCCTGACGGCGTCGCCTTCGTCGCCGTCGAGGGCGAGGAAGGTCAGGAAACCGCTCGGGAGATCGCCGAGCACCCGTTCGGGGATCCCACGTTCACCGGGCGGAGCTGGAAGCTCGCCGACACGCGCCTGCTGGCGCCGATCCTGGCGTCCAAGGTGATCGCCGTCGGCAAGAACTACGCCGCGCACGCCGCCGAGATGGCGGCGGCCGGTGGGGACGACGACGCACCGCGCGCCGCCGAGGAGCCGGTGATCTTCCTCAAGCCCAACACCTCGATCATCGGCCCGGGCGTGCCGATCGTGCGGCCGCCGTCGTCGCAGCGCGTCGACTACGAGGGCGAACTCGCCATCGTGATCGGCCGGCCCTGCAAGGACGTGCCTGCCGCCCGCGCCGCCGACGCGATCCTCGGCTACACCGTCGCCAACGACGTCACCGCCCGCGACCAGCAGAAGAGCGACGGCCAGTGGACCCGCGGCAAGGGCTACGACACGTTCTGCCCGCTCGGTCCGTGGATCGAGACCTCGCTGGACCCGTCCGACCTGAAGATCAGCACCATGCTCGACGGCGAGCAGCGGCAGTCCAGCCGGACGTCGCTCATGCTGCACGGCGTCGGCGAGATCGTCGAGTTCGTCTCGCGCGTGATGACTCTGCTCCCGGGCGACGTCATCCTGACCGGCACCCCGGAGGGCATCGGCCCGATGACCGCCGGCCAGAGCGTCTCGGTGACGGTCGAAGGCATCGGCACGCTGACCAACCCGGTCGTGGACAAGTGACGCGGCCGGCCCCGGCGCAGACCGCGCGACTCAACGGCATCACCCTGTCGTACCAGGTGACCGGCGACGGTCCGCTGGTCGTGATGATCATGGGCACCGGCAGCCCTGGCCGGGTGTGGCACGCCAACCAGGTGCCCGCTCTGGTCAAGGCCGGTTTCCGGGTGGCCACCTTCGACAACCGCGGCATCGCACCGTCGAGCGAATGCGCCGAAGGCTTCTCGATGGGCGACATGGTGGCCGACACCGCAGCCCTCATCGAGCACCTCGGCGGCCCGGCCCTGGTGGTCGGCACGTCGCTGGGCGCGCGCATCGCCCAGGAGCTGATCCTGGCCCGCCCCGATCTGGTGACCGCCGGCGTGATGCTGGGGACGTACGGCCGCACGACGTCGCTGCTGACCGCCTTCAACAAGGGCGAATGCGAGCTGTACGACAGGGGTATCGTGCTGCCCGACGACTATCACGCGGCGCTCACCGCCGAGCTGAACCTGTCGCCGCACACGCTGGCCGACGATCGCGGAGCCCGCGACTGGCTCGACATCATCTCGTTCGGCGGCCAGCGGCGGTCGCCGGGCGTGCGCGCGCAGCTGGGGCTGGAACAGCGCGAGGACGACCGGCTGACGGCGTACCGGCGCATCGACCGGCCGTGCCTGGTGGTCGGGTTCGCCGACGACCGCACCCTTCCGGTGCACCTGGCGCAGGAGGTGGCCGAGGCGATTCCGGGCTCGGAGTACGTCGAGATCGAGCGCGCGGGCCACTTCGGGTACCTGGAGCGCCCCGACGAGGTGAATCGGGTGCTGGTGGAGTTCCTGGGGCGGCACCGGGGCTGACGCCCGACGGCGACTAACCTCGGACGTATGACTGTCCGCGTTCGTTTCTGCCCGTCGCCCACCGGAACCCCGCATGTCGGCCTCGCCCGCACCGCGCTGTTCAACTTCGCCGAGGCCCGCCACACCGGCGGCACCTTCGTCTTCCGCATCGAAGACACCGACGCCGCCCGCGACAGCCAGGAGTCGTACGAGGCGATCCTCGACGCACTGCGCTGGCTGGGCCTGAACTGGGACGAGGGTCCCGAGGTCGGCGGCCCCTTCGGTCCGTACCGCCAGTCCGAGCGCAAGCAGATCCACCTCGACGTCGTCGCGCGGCTGCTCGACGCCGGGCTCGCCTACGAGGCGTTCTCGAGCCCCGAGGAGGTGGAGGCGCGGCACAAGGCGGCCGGTCGCGACCCGAAGCTGGGCTACGACAACTTCGACCGCGACCTGACCGACGAGCAGCGCGAGGCCTACCGCGCCGAGGGCCGCAAGGCCGTCGTGCGGCTGCGGATGCCCGACGAGGACCTCACCTGGACCGACCTGGTCCGTGGCGAGACGACGATCAAGGCCGGCACCGTCCCGGACTTCGCACTCACGCGCGGAAACGGCGACCCGCTGTACACGCTGGTGAACCCGGTCGACGACGCGATGATGAAAATCACCCATGTGCTTCGCGGTGAGGATCTTCTCTCGTCGACGCCGCGGCAGCTCGCGCTGTACCGCGCACTGATCGAGCTCGGCGTCGCCGATCAGGTGCCGGAGTTCGGACACCTGCCGTTCGTGATGGGGGAGGGCAACAAGAAGCTCTCCAAGCGCGACCCGGAGTCCAACCTCTTCCATCACCGGGACCGCGGCTTCCTGCCCGAGGGCCTGCTCAACTACCTGGCGCTGCTGGGCTGGGGCCTGTCGCACGATCAGGACGTCTTCACCCTCGACGAGATGGTCGAGGCGTTCGACGTCCGCAACGTCAACTCCAGCCCGGCGCGCTTCGATCAGAAGAAGGCCGACGCGATCAACGCCGAGCACATCCGCCGCCTCGACCTCACAGACTTCGCCGGCCGCCTCCGGCACTACCTGGTCAGTCAGGGCAAGCTGTCGGAGCCGATCGACGACGCCGTGTTCGTCCCGCTCGCCGACCTGGTGCAGACCCGCATCCAGGTCCTCGGCGACGCCTGGCCGCTGATGCAGTTCCTCTACGTGTCCGACGACGAGTTCGCGTTCGACGAGAAGTCGGCCGCCAAGAACCTCGGCGCCGACGCCGTGCCCGTGCTCGACGCCGCGCTGGCCGCGCTGGAGGCCGTTGAGGAGTGGGACACCGCGACCCTGGAAGAGGCCCTGAAGGCCTCCCTGATCAACGGACTCGGCCTCAAGCCCCGGAAGGCATTCGGCCCCATCCGCGTCGGCGTGACGGGCGCTGCGGTGAGCCCGCCCCTGTACGAGTCGATGGAGTTGCTGGGTCGCGACAAGTCGCTGGCGCGCCTGCATCAGGCGCGCGAGGTCGCCGTCGCTGCTTCCTGAGCTCGTCGAAGGGTCCGCCGACCGGCTTCCGAGACTCTGAACCACGACGCGGTTTGGTTTCTCGGAAGCCGGTTCGGGGCCGGCAGGTTCGGCGAGACTGCCGAAAATAGGCCTCTGACCAGACGATTTGTAGTTTGGTGGGGTGTTGTTGGTAATCTTCTTCTCGGCCCGAGAAGCCGCGGACACAATCTGCGGGGGCCGGAAAACCTTGGGGTATGGTGTAATTGGCAACACAGCGGTTTCTGGTACCGCCATTCTAGGTTCGAGTCCTGGTACCCCAGCGAGCTTCACGAGTTCACTCGTGTGCTTACCGGCCATCAGGCCGACAACATAACTGCACAGCAGTTCTAGGGCCCCGTCGTCTAGCGGCCTAGGACGCCGCCCTCTCAAGGCGGTAGCGCGGGTT
>JASGFV010000057.1:0-16874 GCA_047605365.1 Gordonia sp. (in: high G+C Gram-positive bacteria) | reverse complement strand
AGCCTGGCACTTCCTCAGTACCGGCTACCCCGAATCACCGCACGACGACCACCACCGGCGGGCAAGCATCGCAGCCTGCGGCCTATTCGACCTTGATCTGCGTCGCTCCCGGCGTCGGCTGTCGGCGCGCGACGTCGTTCTGATCCTTGTAGAGGTCCGTGGTGGGGCGGTAGACGATCACCCAGTCGATGTCGACGGACGTGCGGGCCGGACGCGGCTCAGAGGCCGCGCACGGGGACATGCCCCAGTCGGTCCGCCGTTCACAGGCGCCGGCCTCCACCTGGAGGGCCAGCCACATCGGGGTAGTCGGCACCGCCCGGGTGCCGCGGGCCTCGGCCCAGACCTTGCCGTCGAGCAGGTACTTGACCACGCCCGGCGCCCACTGGACGCCGATGGTGTGCCACTGGGTGAAGTCGTCCTTGGTCCAGGCGCTGGCCTTGGTGTTCTCGCCGTCCTTGTTCTTCCAGTGCAGGAAGGCGGCGATGCTGTCGCGCTTGGAAGCGACGCTCTCGGCGAAGTCGATCTCCGGCGGCCACTGCTCGTTCTTCGGCCACAGCAGAGCGTGGTACGACAGGTCGGCGCTCGGGTGCGCTCGCATCCGAACCTCCCATCGCCCATAGAGCTGGGTGATCGGATAGTTCGAGACGCCGCCGGTGACCCAGGTCTTGCCGCGCTTCTCCCCGTACAGGTGGAGCATGCCGTCGGACACCGTCACCATCGACGGATCCCACTTGCTGTACGGGTTGCCGCCGGGGCGGCCGCTGTAGGCGCTCCACCGGTCGCCGAGCGAGCAGCGGTCGAAGTCGTCGAAGAACACCTGGCTCCAGCCGGCGCCGGGCGACCACGGGTTCTCGCCGCTCACCGTTCCGGCTGTCGGACAGTCGTGGCTCACGTCTTTCACGGTGACTCCCGGGGTGCTGCACGAACTGAGGGCGAGGCCCGCAGCGAGGGTGGCGATCGCCACTCGCCGTCGCACACCGCGCCGTCGTGCGCCGCGTTCGATCACACTCACAGGGCCATCTCCAACAGTCGATCAAGGGTCAGTGACGCGGTGACCGCCACGCTGATCAGCGTGGCCACGGTCAGGGCTCGTGCAGCCCAGCCGCGCGACAGAGCCCCGTCGTCACCGACCTGGGCTTCACGCAGCGCCACACCCGCGACGATGAGCGCGCCCGACACGACGAACATGATCACGTCGGGGCTCATCGCAGCAGCCTTCCGGGAGCCTCGTCGGCGGCGGACGGAAGATCCAGCTGCGGCTGCGTGGTGCGGCGCAGGATCAGAACCGAGTCGGTGTCGGTGTCGACGACGTACCTGCCGGAGCCGAGGATGCGCCGGATGTCGCCGGTCAGCGACGCTTCGCTCCGGCCGTACTGCAATTCGATCATCTTCATGCCCTGGTTGGTGATGTAGACGTAGTCCGGGGACCGGTCGTCGGTGCACGTGGCGAGGTCGCCCAGGCACGGGTAGCTGTCGATGTAACCGAATCGGGGACCGGTCGGATCCAGCGAACGGCGGACGCCGACGGTGTGCGGCGCGTAGCTGAAGGTCATCACCGCGGTGTTGGCGGGCAACTGTCGCATGAAGTCGGCGGTCACCCGCACTTCGCCTCGAGTCGACGCCTCGAACGCGGTGTTGAGGCCGCGGTTGGCGGTCTCCAGGAGACTGACGGCGGTGACCAGCGCGACGAGCGCGGCGGTGATCGCAAGGCGGGGGACCGAGAACTGCCGGGCGCGCGCGTAGCGGGCCGCCAGGGCTCCGATCGCAGCCAGGCCCATCGCGGCGAACGGCGCGACGGTCGGCGCGGACAGCAGGAACGCCCGGATGATCATCTCGCCGCCGTAACTCTGCAAGACCAGCAGTCCACCGGGGGCCGCGCACAGCAGCGCTCCGACCCACAGGGAGCGCTTGCGGCTGTGGCGCCACAGCCACCAACCGATTCCGCCGAGCAGCACCAGGCCGCCGGAAGCCGCCATCCGCAGGTACTGCATGCGCTGGTAGAGCGGGTCGCCGGTGAGTCGATCGGACACGCCCCTGTCGACCGAGTTGCCGACATTGCCGACCTCGTCGAACAACTGCTGCAGATGGCCCAGCCAGTAGTCAGTGGCGCCGTAGCTGAACCACGCCGCGAAGATCAGGCCAGCCGCCAGCCACAGCGTGCGATACCGCGTGGTTCCGGTGATCGTGAACGCGGCGAGCGACAGCACCAGAAGGATCGGGGTCATCTGGTGCGAGACGATGTTGGCCGTCACGACGACGAGCAGCACCGCGCCGACCGCCAGCGTGCGGCCCGGGCCGAAGCCGGGCACCCGTCCCGGGGTGCGGCGGGTCGCATCCCGCGCGTTGCGCCACCACGGTCCGTCGCCATGCGGCAGCGGTGCGGCGCGCAGCTGCCAGAGCAGCGCTCCGGCGACTGCGACGTAGCCGAGCATCGCGACGGCCTGCGGCGAGAAGTAGTCCTGCTGGAACCAGTTGAAGCCGTGGTAGATCAGCACCGAGAGCCAGGCGAGGCGAGCGCGAGCGGTGATGTTGACGGCGATCGCGTACAGGCCGAACGACAGCAGCAGACCCGAGTACAGGGGCGCCCAGGCCAGCAGGCCGGTGGTGTCCGGAAGTCCGGCGACGGCTTCGAGGTGTGCGCCCGCGGTGAAGAAGCCGGCCCAGCTGAAACGGGCGTCCTGGTCGGTCGGCAGATCGTGCAGTGTATTGAGAACCGAGATGAATCCGCTGTGCACGAAGGAGTTCGGGACCGATGTCTGACCGGTCGCCAGTGCGACGAGCATGGTGTTGTAGGCGACGGCCAGGGCCGTCGTGGCGGCGAGCACGACGTGGTCGAGGACGGTCGCCCGCAGTGCGGTGACCAGTACTGTGGCGAGGCCGACCAGTCCCAGCAGGTAGACCGGACCGACATTGCCGATCACGCCGAGGGCACCGACGTCGAGGACGTCGATGCTGCGCCCGGCGACGATCAGCGCCGCCAGCGACGCGGCGAGGACGGCCAGCTGGATGCATCGACGACGCGTCCAGCGGTTGCGTCGCCATCCGATCCGGCCCACCGCGACCGTCCGCGGCAGCCGCACCAGGGCGGCGAACGTCAGGACTGCATTCGCGATCAGCAGGCCCGTCTGAGTGGCCACCGGATTCCAGTGGCCGGTCACCATCGTGGCCTGCGCGGCGAGGATGTTGGCCGACAAGGAGATCGACACGACCAATGCGGCGGCGAGTGCGCGGCCCGGGATGCGGAGCAGCACGACGACGGGGATGCCGGGCAGGACCGTCATCCCGATCACCACCAGGACGGCGCGCAGCGCCTCCGGCAGCGACGCGGCGTCTGTCACCGAGACGCGGTAGTTCACGTACAGCAGTGCGATCGTCAGCAGGGCGCCGAGCAGCAGTGCACGCCGCGGGGCCCAGCCGAAGGCGACTGGGCTCGGGATATCGGGCGTCGCGGCTTGCTCAGCCTCGTCAGCGTCCTCGGTCGTCGCGTCAGACGTTGCCGCTTCGGTCGTGGTGTCCTCGATCGTGACTGTCTCGGTCGTCGCGTCCT
This sequence comes from Gordonia sp. (in: high G+C Gram-positive bacteria), assembly GCA_047605365.1. Lineage (GTDB taxonomy): Bacteria > Actinomycetota > Actinomycetes > Mycobacteriales > Mycobacteriaceae > Gordonia. The sequence continues at coordinate 13,327 of JASGFV010000057.1, read as the reverse complement.
CGGCGCCGACGGTCTCGGACTCGTCGTGGGTGCGGGTCACTTGGCGCGGAGGTTTCGGCGGTGGGTCCAGTGGCTGCGCACGAACAGGACCGGGCCGGCCAGCATGCCGGACAGCTCGATCCGCTTGAGCTCGCGCGGCCAGTCCTCGGGGAACGACTGATTGCGTTCGGACGACGGATGGAGCAGCAGCGCCAGGCCGGGGCCGAGGCACCGCACAACGGCCAGTGCGTGCCCGGTGGCCAGCAGCTTGGTGAGCGATGCGGCCAGGCCGGTGCCGTAGCCGTACCACTGGTCGCGGAGGTCGTCGAGGTTGTCGCGATGGTAGTGACGCACGACGGCCTCGGGGTCGTAGAACACCGACCAGCCTTCGAGCACGACAGTGCGGAACAGGTCGAGGTCTTCGCCGCCGCGGGTCTTGGTGCCGGTGCCCAGGCGCAGGTCGAAACCGCCGACTGCGTCGAGCGTCTCGGCGGCGAAGGCCATGTTGTTGCCGCTGCCGAACTGGCCGGCCGTGTACGGGAAGAAGGCCGTGCGCTCACCGGGGACGCCCAGGTTCTGCAGTTGCGGCCGGTCGGCCAGAGCCCACACCTTGGCGGTGTCGCCCTTGTCGAAGATCTTGGCCTCCTCGAACCACGCCTGCACTTCGGTGAGTTCCTCGGTGGCCAGGACGCGTCCGGTGACCAGGCCGAGGGTGCCGGTCGCGTCGTCGGCGAACGACCGGACGATCCGGCTCAGCCAGTCCGGATCGGGGATCGCGTCGTCGTCGGTGAACGCCGCGACGGCACCGCGGATCTCCGCGATACCGCGGTTACGGGCGGCCGAGATGCCGGGGAGCGGCTCGTCGACGATGCGCAGCCGCGGGTCGTCGACCCCGGCGAGCACCTCGCGTGTGCGGCCGGTCGCCGGGCGGTTGTCGACGACGATCAGCTCGAAGTCGGGATGATCCTGGGCGAGCACGGCCTTCACGGTGGTCACGAGGCTCGGCCGTCCGACGGTGGCGACGACGACGGACGCGAACGCGTCGGGGGTCACGGGGGCCCGGCGGGGCGGATCCTGGGCGTCGCCCGGAGTCGTCGTCTTCGAGGCGGATGAACGCCCGAACATGCGGCGGACGGTGCCGCCGACGGTGCCGGCAGCGGTTGTCGCAACCCCGGCCAGCATCAACAGGAGGCGGGCCAGCGCACTGACGTCGCCGCGGACCACCTGGCCGAGGTAGCGCAGGACCGCCGAGGTGATGGTCCGGGTGAGGTAGGTGATCTCCGCCGACAGTGCGCTGGAGGTTCCGGCGAGCGCGCTGAGCGTCGCCTTGGAGCGTCCTTCGTGCAGGCATCGCGACAGGAAGTAGGTGACGTTCTGCCGGGAGAGCGGTACGTGGTGTTCCACCGCGAAGCCGGTGTGGCGGACGATCTGGCTGTCCGGGTCGGCCCGCGTCAGTTCGATGCCCATGAGCGTCTCTTCACAGCCCGCGGGCACGGCGCCCTGGCGGCCCAGCGCGGCGTGAAATCCGCCGACCGCGGCGAGCGGCTCGCGGCGCACGGCCATCGCCGCGCCGATCGGGTTCCGGATCGACGACCCGTCGGCCGGCATTCCGCGGTAGTCGCAGCCCACCACCCAGCCGAACTCCTCGGGGAACCACGACGGTGCGCCGCCCTCCCAGTCGGCGCGCACCGCGCCGCCCAGGCAGACCACGTCGTCGGGGTGCATTCCGGCCCGAACTGCATCGAGGGCGCCGGGTGCGACCACGGCGTCGTCGTCGAGATACACCAGGACGTCCTCGCCGGACAGTTCCATGCCGGTGTTGCGGGCGCCCGAGAGTCCCGGGCGGCCGGTGCTCGCGACGATGGCGACCGGTGCCGAACCGCCGCTGATGTGCGCTTGGAGGCGAGCCCGCAGTGCGTCGTTGTGATCCACGACGACGATCAGCCGGTCCTGCACGACGAGTTGCTCGGCCGCGGCGTCGATGGCGCGGACCAGCAGATCCCAGCGTTCGTCGCTGTAACAGCAGATCACCACGCAGAGCGAGGTGTCGGTCACGGTCTCGGAGGACACGGGCAGACTCCTAGAGGTAGGTTAGGCTCACCTAGCCTAGGTCAGGATCGGCCGGTGTACGCAATCGGATCGGCGGCAAAAGCATGCAATGCGGCGGAGATCACGTTCGGGTCGTGCCAGCCCGAATCGAAGGTCGTGGTCAGGGTGAGTCGGCCGGAAAGCTCGGCGGTGATCACGGTCAGCCCGGTGCCCCCGTACGGCGCGGCGCGCATCATCAGCGTGCGCTGATCGTCGGAGAGCCAGTCGAAGCGGTGGAACAGCGGAAGATCGTGCACGCCGGAGATCAGAATCGCCGGACGCGGCGGCTCGGCGGGGGACTCGTCTACCGCGGGCCCGGCGGCCAGCGCGCGACGACCCGCCAACGAACTCCGCACCGCCGCGGCCACCGGCCGCCCCGCGGCGACCGCCTGCGCGACACGCTCATGGAGAACGGCCGGATCCTCGTCGGGCAGGTAGGCGAACTCGACTGCCGCGACCATGTTCGCGAGCGGATTCTTACTCGCGGCCAAGTAGCGCCGGAGGTCGACGGGGATGCTGATCCGGTCGTCCAGGTCGACCCCCGCCTCGCGGAATGCACGCACCAGGCCGCACATCATCAACGTCTTGGCCGAGGGTCCGCCGGATCTCCGGGAGGCGCGCAGCGCGGCGAGCTGGTCGCGTTCGACGAAGGCCGTCCGCGTGCGCATCGGGTCGCCCTGGACGTCCCGGCGCGTCATCGTCGCAGCCGACGACGTCGATGACGCGTCGGTGGACCGGACCCGGATCTGCTGCAGAGTCGCGATCGCCCGCGACGGCCGTGTTCCGTAGGTCCGGGCGACTGCAGTGATCAGGCCCGCGCGCCGGGGGTCGACGCTGCGTAGCAGCTCTTGATCGCGCCCGTCCAGCCCGCCGGCCGCCATCAGGGCGGCGACGAGGGCCAACTGGACGTCGCCGAGACCGTGGTCGTGTTCGGTCAGCAGGTAGTCGCCCGCGATGCTCAGACGCAGCGGCACGGTCGCGTCGGCGTGGGCGAAGAGGTCTTCCGGCGCCGTCGGGGCAGGCAGCGTGCGCACTGCGGCGAGGAGGTCGTCGGGGTGATGGCCCCACCGGCTCGCGGACGGGTCGGGGCGCAGTGCGATGCGCGACGCGGGGCCGAGTTCGGCGAATACGCGCAACCGCTGTGCGGCAACCTCGGCGGTCGGCAGAGCGATCGGGCCGATCACGCCCGTCGACCGTGCGCCGGCGTGCATCCGATCGAGGACGGACGCGCGCGCGTAGGACGTGCCGGGAGAACTTCTGACCACGACATCACGGTACGGTAAGGCATGCCTCACCTTGTCGATGGGGGTTTGGGGCGTCCGCACCGGTAGACTGGTTCGTCGTGATCACCGCGACCGACTTGGAAGTTCGAGCGGGCGCGAGGACCCTGTTGTCGGCGCCCGGCGATGCCCTGCGCATCGCCCCCGGAGACCGGATCGGCCTGGTCGGCCGCAACGGCGCCGGCAAGACCACCACGCTGCGCATCCTGGCGGGGGAGACCGAGCCGTATGCGGGCTCGATCCGCCGCAACGGGCCGCTCGGTTACCTGCCGCAGGACCCGAAGGAAGGCGACCTCGGCGTCCTCGCCAAAGATCGGGTCCTCTCGGCCCGCGGACTCGACGAGATCCTTCACCAGATGGAGAAACAGCAGACCATCATGGCCGAGGCCGCCGATCCGGTGAAGCTCGACAAGGCCATCGCCAAGTACGCCCGCCTGGAGGAGCGCTTCGGCGCCCTCGGCGGCTATCTCGCCGAGTCCGAGGCGGCGCGCATCTGCACCAGCCTCGGCCTGCCCGATCGCGTACTGGCGCAGCCTCTGCGCACGCTGTCCGGCGGTCAGCGTCGTCGCATCGAGCTGGCGCGCATCCTGTTCGCGGCCTCCGACGGCTCCGGCAAGTCCGACACCACGCTGCTGCTCGACGAGCCGACCAACCACCTCGACGCCGACTCCATCGCCTGGCTGCGCACCTTCCTGCAGAACCACGACGGTGGGCTCATCGTGATCAGTCACGACGTCGACCTGCTCGCCGACGTCGTGAACCGAGTCTGGTTCCTCGACGCCGTGCGCGGCGAGGCCGACGTCTACAACATGGGCTGGAAACGGTACCTGGACGCCCGTGCCACCGACGAGCAGCGGCGCAAGCGTGAACGCGCGAATGCCGAGAAGAAGGCGTCGGCGCTCCGCGCGCAGGCCGCCAAGCTCGGCGCGAAGGCCACCAAGGCCGCGGCCGCCCAGCAGATGCTGCGTCGTGCCGACAAGATGATCGATCAGCTCGAGGACGAGCGGGTGGCCGACCGGACCGCCAAGATCCGGTTCCCCGAGCCCGCCGCCTGCGGCAAGACGCCGCTGACCGCCAAGGACCTGACCAAGGTGTACGGCTCGCTGGAGATCTTCACCGGCGTCGACCTGGCGATCGACAAGGGCAGTCGCGTCGTCGTCCTCGGACTCAACGGCGCCGGCAAGACGACGTTGCTGCGGCTGCTGGCGGGCACCGAGAAGCCCGACCTCGGCGAGATCGTGCCGGGCTACGGACTGAAGCTCGGCTACTTCGCGCAGGAGCACGACACGCTCGACGACGACGCCTCGGTCTGGGAGAACATCCGTCACGCCGCGCCGGACGCCGGCGAGCAGGATCTGCGCGGACTGCTGGGCGCGTTCATGTTCACCGGTCCGCAGCTGGAGCAGCCCGCCGGCACCTTGTCCGGCGGTGAGAAGACCCGTCTGGCGCTGGCCGGTCTGGTGTCGTCGGCGGCCAACGTGCTGCTGCTCGACGAGCCGACCAACAACCTCGACCCGATCTCGCGCGAGCAGGTGCTCGACGCCCTGCGCAGCTACGAGGGCGCCGTGGTCCTGGTGACGCACGACCCCGGTGCGGCCGCAGCCCTGAATCCCGAACGCGTGATCCTGCTGCCCGACGGCACCGAGGACCATTGGTCCGACGAGTACCAGGAGATCATCGAGCTCGCCTGACGGCGTTCCCAGGGCATGGGCTCAGTCGAGCAGCTCACTCGGCCGCAACGTCAGCGGAAACGGCGACGCCGCGGCGAACGTCTCGTCACCTCGCGCCACCGCGGCGAGGTGGTAGTCGTCGTCGACCAGTCGCCACGCGGTGATCGACGGCTCGTCATCGGGCATTCACGACGAACATCCGCGGACCGGCGAGCGACTTCACTCCGCCGCCGCCTAACCTCTAGTCCATGAACGTAGACTCTCCGGCACTCGAGATCCGGGTGCTCGGTCCGCTGCGGGCGATAGTCGACGGTCAGGATGTGCCGCTCGGCGGGCCGATGCCGAGAGCCCTGCTGTCGCGGCTGATCGTCGCGGGCGGCGAGACAGTGCCGGTCGAGCGGATCGTCGACGATCTGTGGGGCGACGAGGCGCCGCGTTCGGTGTCGTCGACGCTGCACGGCTACATCTCGACTCTGCGCCGCGGGCTGGAACCCGGCCACGGCAGCGGCAGCCCGGAGGTTCTGGTGCGACGCGGGGCGGGGTATGCGCTGATCCTGCCGGCCGGCGCCGTCGACGCCGACCGCTTCCTGGCCTTGGCCCGACGCGGCGGCGAACTGCTCTCTGCCGGGGCGGCCGCCGATGCGCGCGACGTGCTCGAGCGTGCGCTGTCGCTCTGGTCCGGGGAGGCGTACTCGGACAGCCGCCGGTGGGAGTTCGCCATCCGTGAGGCGGACCGGCTGACCACCGTCCGCACCGCGGCCGCCGAGGATCGTCTGGCGGCCCTGTCGGAGCTGGGCGAGAACGACGTCGTCGCCGCCGAGGCGGCCGCGGCCGTGCAGGCCGATCCGCTGCGGGAGCGTTCGTGGGAGCTGCTGGCGTTGGCGCACTACCGGTCCGGACGGCAGGCCGAGGCGCTGGAGAGCCTGCGCCGGGCCACCGCGGTGCTGGCGGCCGAGCTGGGCGCCGATCCGGGGCCGTCGCTCCGCGACCTGCAGGCGCGGATCCTGCGGCACGATCCGGCACTGCGACAGGTCGATGCCGCCGAGAGGCCGATCCGCAGCCGCCGGCATGTGCCGACGCCGCTGACGTCGTTCGTCGGCCGCGACGACGACGTGTCCCGTGTCAGCGCGCTGCTCGACGAGCATCGGATGGTGACCGTCACCGGGCCGGGCGGCATGGGCAAGACCCGGGTCGCGCTGGAAGTCGCGACCCGCGACGACGCCGACGACGGCCCCTGGTTCGTCGAGTTCGCCGGTCTGGCCGGCGGCGACACCCTGATCGAGCAGATCATGCGCGTGCTGGGAGTGAAGGCGACCGGCGGCACGGACCAGCTGTCGGCGGTGATCGGCGAGCGTCGGACCCTGCTGGTCCTGGACAACTGCGAGCACGTCCTCACCTCGGCGGCGCCCTTGGTGGAGACGCTGCTCGGCCGGTGCCCGGGCCTGCGGATCCTCACCACCAGCCGCGTGCGACTCGGGGTGCCGGGCGAGCACGTCTACTCGCTGGCACCGCTGACCGACGGCGTATCGCTCTTCTACGAACGCGCGGGCTCCGCGGCGCCCGAGGCGCAGCGGGCACAGGTGGCCGCGCTCTGCGAAGCGCTCGACAATCTGCCGCTCGCCATCGAGCTCGCCGCCGCACGCACGGTCATGCTGTCGGTCTCGCAGCTGATCGAGATGCTCGACGAACGCTTCGCACTGCTGGCCGACGAATCGCGGGCCCACACCGCCGCGGGCGGACGGCACGCCAGCATGCAGGCGGTGATCGACGGCTCGTACGAGGCGCTGTCGGCGTCCGAGCGCACCCTGTTCACCGAACTGTCGGTGTTCGACGGCGGGTTCGACTTCGAGGCCGTCCGCGAGGTGGTGGGCGGGCACGTCGGCGCACTGCTGACCGGCATCGGCGCGCTGGTCGACAAGTCGCTGATCACCGTCCTCGGCGGCGATCCGCGCCGCTACCGGATGCTCGAGGTGCTCCGCGAGTACGGCGCCGAACGACTCTCCGCCGAGCGTGCGGCCGAGCTCCGCCTCGCGCACGTGCAGTGGATCAAATCGCTGGCCTATCGCGCACATCATCAGATGCGCGGTTTCGAGTGCGTGGCCTGGACGCGCCGCATCGATGACGAGTTGGCCAACGTCCACGCCGCGCTCGACTATGCGCGGGTGCACGACTGGCCGTCGTACGTCTCGACGGTCGGCAGCATGTACTGGTTCTGGTACCGCCGCGGTCTGGTGGAGGAGGGCCTGCGCCGCTTCACACCGCTGGCCGCCGAACAGCCCGGCATTTCCGGTCTGCCGGTGGAGGATCAGGTGCGCGCCGTGGTGGGCCAGATCATGCTGGCGTACCTGGCGGGCGAAGTCCCGGCGGTGCTCGACGGTCTGCAACGGCTGGCCGCGCTGCTGGAGTCCGACGCGTTCGACGAGGACTCCCGCGAGGTGCGCCTCGCGCAGGCCGACGCCTCAGTGGTGCTCGGGTTCTTCCAGGCGGGGGTCGGCGTGGTCGACGAGGGCCGGCGCTGGGCGCGGCTGGCCGCGAGCCTGGCGCAGGAGAACGGCTACCCCATGACCTACGCCGAGACGCAGATGGCGCTCGGCATGGCCGCCTACCGTTCCGCCGAGCACGAGGAGGCGCAGCGCCAGTTGGCCGACGCTGTGCAGACCGCGGAATCATGCGGGTACGAGTGGCTGATCGCGTCGGCACTGTGGATCGCGACCAAGGACGACATCTCCGCCGGCCGGTTCGGCGAGGCCCCGAAGATCAAGCTCGCCGGTATGCTGGCCGCCTGCGAGCGGGCCTTCGACCTGAGCTCGTGGATGGTCGGCGTCGCGACCCTGTCGTACATCTGCTTCCGGGAGGGTGCCGTGCAGACGGCTGCGCGTCTGGCCGGCGTCGTCGAACGTCGTACCGAGCTGACCGGCTACGCGCCCGGCCAGATGGACATCATCGACCTCGCCGCCTATGCCGAACAGACGCGGACCGGAGCGACCGAGGCCGGACTGGACTGGGACGAGCAGGTGAGGTTCGGCAAGAATCTCGATGTGGAGCAGGTGCGAGAGCTGGTCGCCGCGGCGCTGGGCGGTTCCCGGGGCGAGCCCCGCGTATAAGTTCGCTCACGGCTATTGTTTCGCACTATGTCCAGTGGCCGCGCGGGTGTCGAGATCCGGGTGCTCGGACCGCTCGCAGTGCTGGTCGACGGGGTGCCCGCCGACGGGGTGGGCGGACCGAAACCCCGGGCGTTGCTGTCGCGCCTGATCGTCGCGGCCGGCGAGACCGTGCCGGCCGACCGCCTCGTCGACGACGTGTGGGGCGCCGAGCCGCCGCGTTCGGTGTCGTCGACGCTGCACGGCTACATCTCGACGTTGCGTCGTGCGGTGGAGCCCGGCCACGGCTCGGGCGAGCCGTCCGTGCTGGTGCGCCGCGGCAACGGTTACGCGTTGCTGCTGGACGACGACGCCCTCGACGCCGATCGATTTCTCACCCTCGCCCGGCGCGGTCGCGAGCAACTGGCCGCCGGCGACACCGCCGCCGCGCTGGCGACTCTCGACGCCGCGCTGGAACTGTGGACCGGCGAGGCGTACGCGGACAGCCGCGACTGGGAGTTCGCGGTTCGCGAGGCCGAGCGGCTGTCGGCGGTCCGGTCCGCGGCGGTCGAGGACCGGCTGACGGCGCTGTCCGATATGGGCGAGAACGACCTGGTGGTCGCGGAGACGTCGGCCGCGGTCCGGGCCGATCCGCTGGCCGAACGCACCTGGGAGCTGCTGGCGCTGGCGCACTACCGGGCCGGCCGTCCCGCCGACGCCGCAGCGACGCTCAAGCGGGCCGCCGACGCGCTGGCGACCGAGCTCGGCGTCGATCCCGGTCCCGGGCTGCAGCGTCTCTCCGAGCGGATCGCCCGGCGCGACCCGGCACTCGCGTCGCGAGCGGCGCCGGCCCGCATTCCGGGACCGCGCAGGGCGCTGCCCGTTCCGCTGACGTCGTTCGTGGGGCGAGAGGACGACCTGACCCGCGTCGCCGCGCTGCTGGCAGCCGAACGACTCGTGACGCTGACCGGTCCGGGCGGCATCGGCAAGACACGATTGGCGATCGAAGCCGCCGGAGCACGGGACCTGGCCGACGGCCCGTGGTTCGTCGAGCTCGCCGGGTTCGACGGCGCGGCGCTCATCGAGGAGGTCATGCGGGTGCTCGGCGTGGCTGCCGCGGGCGGCCCGGACCGACTCGCCGCAGTGATCGGCGACCGCGAGACGCTCCTGGTGCTGGACAACTGCGAACACGTCGTCGCCGACGCCGCGCAGCTCGTCGCCCATCTGCTCGCACACTGTCGCCGACTCCGGATCCTGACGACCAGCCGATTGCGGTTGGGAGTGGCCGGTGAGGCCGTGTACCGGCTCGATCCGCTCGAGGACGGCGCCGACCTGTTCTTCGAGCGGGCCGCCGCGCTGTCCGGCGACGAGCAGCGTGAGCAGGTCGCCGCCTTGTGCGCCGCGCTGGACAATCTTCCGCTGGCCATCGAGCTGGCCGCGGCGCGGACGGTAGTGCTGTCGGTGCGCCAGCTCACGGACATGCTCGGCGAGCGATTCGCCCTGCTTTCCGACGCGCAGCGCGCCAACCGGCCCGCCGACGCCCGGCACGCGAGCATGCAGGCGGTGATCGACGGCTCGTTCGGGGCGCTGTCGGCGGGGGAGAAGACGCTGTTCACAGATCTGTCGGTGTTCGCCGGATCGTTCGACTTCGACGCCGTGGTGCAGGTGATCGGCGGTCATGTCGGAGCCCTGCTGACCGGGATCGGCGCACTCGTCGACAAGTCGATGATCACCGTGATCGGCGGCGACCCGCGTCGTTACCGGATGCTGGAGGTACTGCGCGAATACGGCGCCGAACGCCTTGCGGAGGCACGCCGCAGCCAGCTGCGCGCGGCGCATCTGCGGTGGGTGACGGCGCTGGTGCAGCGCGTGCACGGCGAGATGCGCGGACCGGACTGCGTGCACTGGGCCGGGCGCCTCGACGACGAGCTGCCGAATGTTCACGCCGCGCTCGACTACGGCCGGGAGCACGACTGGCCGGCCTACGTGACAGCGGTGAGCAGCCTCTACTGGTTCTGGTACCGCCGCGGATACGTCGCCGAGGGCCGTCGCCGGCTCGCTCCGCTGACCGGTGCCGGCGCACGACTCGACGCGCTGCCGGCCCCGGCGCGACTCCAGGCCTACATCGGTCAATTGCTGCTCGCCTATCAGATCGGCGACCAGGCCGAGATGGCCGACGGGCTCGGCCGGATCGAATCGTTGCTGACCTCGACCGTGTCCGACGACTCCGGCGGCGCCGGCACGGTCCAGGCCGACGCGTCGGCGGTGCTCGCCATGTTCGTGGCCGGGTCGGGCGACGTCGAGGGTGGTCGCAGATGGGCGGCGCGGGCCGACCGCCTGGCCGTCACGCAGGACCTGCCGTTGACCCGCGCCGAGGCCCGGCTGGCGCTGGGCGTGGCGGCATATCGGTCGCACGACCATCCGCTGGCCCAAGAGCTGCTCGCCGGGACGGTCTCGGCGGCCCTGGAGTGCGGCTGCGAGTGGCTGGCCGCGTCCGCCCTCTGGATCGCGGTGAAGGACGATCTGGCCGCCGGGCACTCCGGTGCGCCGACCCGGGCGAAGCTGGCCGCCATGCTCGGGGCCTGCGAACGGGCGTCCGACTTCAGCACGGAGACCGTCGCCCTCGCGACCCTGGCGTACGTCTGCTTCCTCAACGGGGACGCCCGGCCGGCCGACCTGACGGCGGCCGCGCGACTGACCGGTGTCGTGCAGCGTCGCCGGGAACTCACCGGATTCGACCCGGAGCGGATGGACCCCGTCGACACGGCCGAGTACGCCGCTCAGATCCGGGCAGCGGCCCCGGGCGCCGGGTTCGACTGGGCGCGCGAGGTGGAGGCGGGCCGGGCACTGGACGAGGCGGGAGTCGACGCGCTGGTCGCGGCCTGCCTGAAGTGACCGGCGCGGCGTCGTCGCCGGCTTGAAAGAACGGGCCGCGGGGTCTCAAGGTCTTTCCAAGCACGACGGTCCATCGTGGTGTCACCGCAGGCCGGCGTCATGAGCCGGCCTCACGAATCACGAAGGCGACCTCCGATGAGCGCACCGATCAATTCCGCAACGAATCCGGCCCCGCACACACCCCTGGCGAGGACCCCGGGCGCCTACACGCCCAGCCCGGACGCACCGGGCGCCGCCCGCGCCGTCACCCGCGTCGGGCTGGCGCTGGCCGTCTCCGCACCGCTGTGGGCGGTCGTCATGACCGTCATCGCCGACCACGAAGGCTTCGGGTGGCAGTCCCTGGTCGGCGGTGTCACCGCACTCGCCTTTCAGCTGTCGATCCTCGGCCTTTTGTGGGTACAGGACTCGAACGGTGCGATGACCAGACCCGGCGGCGCCGGAAAGGTCGCCCGGATCGGCTACCGCATCGAAGCCGCCGTGGTGTGCGGCGCGATCGTCTCGACGATCTTCGACTCGTTCTGGCTCATTCAGGGAACGGTGGTGTGGCACGTCTTCGACCTCTGCTGGCCGCTGTCCATGCTCGGTATGCTGATCATCGGCATCCGCGTCGCGATCGCCGGACGCTGGAAGTCCCCGCTGCGCTGGCAGGTGCTGTTCGCCCAGGCCTGGCTGCTGTTCGGCATCCCGCTGTCGGTGCTCGGGCAGATCGGCTTCATCGCCGTCACCGTTCAGGTGTTCCTCGGCTACGGGCTGCTCGGCGTGCTGCTCGCTCGTCGTCCGCAGGCCGCGCTGACCCGCGGATAGCGCCCTCCACGGGGCGGCTCGCGTTGCTACCGTCAGCGAATCCGCCGTCAGCGACCCGCCGGGTCCGGCACTTCGAGCGAGGCGCCGTACGGAACGCGATCGCCACCGGTAGCGACGCGAGTATCCGCTGCCGTCCCCGTCACCGCAGCGCGGCAGGAGGTCAGTGACCGCGACGCAGGTCGGCGACGGTCCCGCGCAGATCCGGCCACGGCGGCCGGCGCACCACCGCCACACAGCCGAGGGTGGCGGCGATCAGGCCGGTGGTCAGGCCCATGACCATCGCCAGATTGCCGTCGACCGAAGGCATCCATTCAGTGCGATCGGCCCGGATCACGTAGATGCCGATCGGCGTCGCCCGCCCGCCGCGCACCCGGGACACCGTGACGACGTCGGCGTGCTCGGAGCGCACCGGCTCGCTGAAGAGGAGTTCGCCGCGCCTGGGAAGGAGTTTGCTCAGGGCGGACGTGCTCAGCGCGGGGACTGCGGATTCGGCACCGGTCGACATGCGTCCCAGGATAGCGGTCGGCGCGCCCTCGCGGGCTGAGCGAGCTCGCGAGTCGAAACCTACTGTTCAGGGAAGGTTTCGACTCACTTCGTTCGCTCAGCCGGCGAGGTTCGTTCGCCGCCCTGGCCCGAAGGCTTGCGCACACTGGCCTCCACGAGGTCGAGGACCGCGTGCAGGCCGTCGGTCGACTCGCCGGTCGCGAGCCGGGTGATCAGACCGTCGAGCACGACGTCGAGGTAGGTCACCAGCACCTCGGTCGGCACGTCATGACGGAGCGTGCCGTCCTTCCGCTTGCGCTCCAGACGCGCCAAGGTGACTGCTTCGAGGTCGGCCGTGTGGCCGGCCCACGCCTCCCGGAAGCCGGGATCGCTGCGGATCTTGCGCACGATCTCCAGCCGGGTGCCGAGCCAGTCGAAGTCCTTGGGACGCGTCAGCATGTCCCGCATCACCTGGACCAGACCTTCTTGCGCGGCGACGTCGGCCATTCGTTCGGCGTCTTCCCGGGCCAGAGCCAGGAAGAGCGCCTCTTTGTCTTTGAAGTGGTGGAAGATCGCGCCGCGGGACAAGTCCGTGGCCTCTTCCAGCCGCTTGACCGTCGCTCCGTCGTAGCCGTACTCGGCGAAGCAATGCCGCGCGCCGTCGAGGATCTCTCGACGACGCGCGGCAAGCCGGTCATCGCTGACCCGTGGCATCGGTGACTCCGATTCCCCGGGCGATCAGCTCTTGATCATGTTCCGCAGCACGTACTGCAGGATGCCGCCGTTGCGGTAGTAGTCCGCCTCACCGGGGGTGTCGATACGGACGACCGCGTCGAACTCGATCTTGTCGCCGTCCTCCTTGGTGGCCGTGACGTGCACGGTCTTCGGAGTGGTGCCGTTGTTGAGCTCCTCGATGCCCTCGATGTCGAAGGTCTCGGTGCCGGTCAGGCCCAGGCTCTTGGCGGACTCGCCGGCCGGGAACTGCAGCGGAACGACGCCCATGCCGATGAGGTTGGAGCGGTGGATGCGCTCGAACGACTCGGTGATG
>JASGFV010000056.1:0-17428 GCA_047605365.1 Gordonia sp. (in: high G+C Gram-positive bacteria) | reverse complement strand
GGACGACGTCGAGTTCGCGCTGGATTCCGACGTGTTCGTGTGCGTGCCGATCACCGACTACGAAGTCAGCCAGTACACGCTGGCCTACATCAGGGACAACAGCGACGGCGTGATCCTGCTGGACGGTCACGGCCCGACGGTGTCGCTGAGCACCGGTGGCAAGCGCGTTCCGCGGCTGTGGATCGACCGTGACCACTGGCTGCCCAACATCGACATCCTGAAGATGAATCTCGAAGAGGCCGGGTGCAGTTGGTTCCCGCCGCCGGGCGGCGACCCGGCGGTGGTGGGTCAGGAACTGGACCTGGAACTGCTGCCGGAGTTCGCTGAGCACTGCCTGCGGCACGGGGTCAAGGTGCTGTGCGTGACGCTCGACCAGGAGGGCTGTCGAGTCTTCTGGCTCGACGACGACGGGCAGATGCAGGCCGAGACGGTCCGCCAGATCCCGGTCGAGGACGTCGTGGACACCACCGGCTGCGGGGACTCGTTCGCCGCCGGCATGGGCTTCGGCTATCTGGAGTCGGGCGGCGATCCGGTCGCGGCAGCGCAGTACGGCAACGCGATGGGCGCGCAGCGGTGCGCTGGCCGCCAGATCGACGTGTACCTGCCGCTCGCCGAGACCAACGAGCAGCTGCTGCGCGTGTTCGGGTCGATCGGGAGGACGTAGTGGCCACGAGTGAACTGTGGGAGGTCGCCGAGTCCGGCTGGGATCCGGCGCGGGCCAACTACTACGAGACCGTCTTCACGGTCGGCAACGGCAGGCTGGGCACGCGCGGCTCGCTGGAGGAGGGGCATCGCGGCGCGGTGTCGGGAACCTTCCTGGCCGGCGTGTACGACGCGCACGACTCCCAGGTCATCGACCTGGTGAATGCTCCGGACTGGCTCGACACCGAGGTGTACGTGGACGGCGTGCGCCTGGACACCGACACCGTCGACGTGCTCGAGCACGACCGAACGCTGGATCTGCGGACCGGGACTCTGTCGCGGCGCACCGTGTTCGGGCTCGGCGACGCACGACGGTTCGCGCTCACCACCGAGCGCTTTGCGGACATGAGCGACCGTGACCGCGTCGGGCTCCGCGTGCGGGTCACCGCGCTCGACGATGCCGCGCGCGTGCGGATCGTCTCCGGCCTCGACGCGCACCGCCGCAACATGGAGGCCCTGCCGGTGTACCCGGAGGGCACCAAGTTCGGGTACGACCGTAAGTGGGAGAAGTGGGCCCGCTCGACGCACCTCGTCGAGTCCGGCCGCGGGTTCGACGGCGAGAGCGGCTACGTGACGACCTCGACGATCGACTCCGGGCACGAGATCGCGTATGCGATGTCGTTCGCCGTGTTCGGCGCGCCGTCGCGCATCGAACGGTCGGTGCGCAGCGAGCACGTCTCATGCGAGTTCGTGTTCGACGCCGCGGTGGGCGCGCCGGTCGGTGTCGACAAGACGGTCGGCATCGCGACGTCGCGCGACCCGTGGGGCGCAGGCTCCCCGCTGGAGCGGGCGCTGGCGACGGCGCGGTCCGCCGACTTCGACACGGCGCTCGCGGCGTCGAGCAGCCGGTGGCGGGAACTGTGGGAGCAGTCCGACCTGGAGATCGTCGGCGACGACAAAGCTGCGCTGGCCATGCGGTTCTCGATCTATCACCTGCTGATCGCGGCGAACCCCGACGATCCGACGGTGAACATCGGGGCGAAGTCGTTGTCCGGCGAGGGGTATCGCGGGCACGTGTTCTGGGACACCGAGATCATGATGCTGCCGTTCTTCCTGTTCACCCAGCCGGGCACTGCGCGGGCGCTTCTCGGCTACCGGCATCACACGCTGCCGGGCGCCCGCGAGGTGGCGGCCGGCGGGGGAGATCTCGGCGCGCGCTACCCGTGGGAGTCGGCCGACACCGGGCGCGAGGAGTGCCCGATCGCCACGCCCGACGGCCAGTTCCGGTTCTGGACGCGCGACGAGGAACTGCACGTGACCGGCGACGTCGCTTTCGCTATCGGCCGTTACGTGGAGGTGACCGGCGACCACGTGTACCTGCGGGACGAGGGCGCCGAGATCCTGTTCGACACCGCGCGGTTCTGGGTGTCGCGGTGCGAGGCGGACGGCGACCGCCTGGTGATCCGGAAGGTGATGGGGCCCGACGAGTTCCACTCCCACGTGGACGACAACGCGTTCACCAATCGGCTGGTCCGCTGGCATCTGGACTATGCGGTGGCCACGTATGACGAGCTCGCCGTCGAGCATCCGGACCGGCTCGAGGCGATCGCGGCCGGACTCGGGTTGACTCGTGCGGACCGGGACGCCTGGGCGGACGCGGCCACGCGGCTGACGGCGCCGGTCGACCCGGATTGCGGGCTGATCGAGCAGTTCGACGGATACTTCGAGCGCAAGGACGTGCCGATCGTCGAGTGGGACGAGAACGACATGCCGCAGTATCCGCCCGGCTATCACCACTTCAACTGCGAAGACACGCAGTTGTTGAAGCAGCCGGACGTGATCCAGCTGCTGTTCCAGTTCCCGGACGACTACTCGCTCGCGACCAAGCGGGAGAACTACGAGTACTACGAGAAGCGGACGCTGCACAAGTCGTCGCTGAGTCCGTCGATCCACGCGATCGTCGGTCTGCAGATCGGTGACTCGTCGATGGCCGACGAGTATTTCGCGCGGTCGGCTTACGTGGACCTCGACGACAATCAGGGCAACACCGAGGACGGCATGCACATCGCGTCCGCGGCCGGGACGTGGCAGATCGTCGTGCACGGCTTCGCCGGGTTCCTGGCCGGGGCCGATGGTCTGCGCTTCGATCCGGCGCTCCCCGCCGGGTGGGAGCGGGTGCGGTTCCGAATCGCGTGGCGCGGGCGCTCGGTCAGCGCCGACATCGGGCACGACGACGCCGTCTTCGAGCTGATCGGCGACGGTCTCGCGGAGACGATCACGGTGCGCGGCGACGCGGTGGAGCTGACGCCCGGCGAGCCAGTGGCGGTCGCGCTGACGGGCTGAAGCCCGACAGACCCTTCGACAAGCTCCCTGAGCTTGTCGAAGGGTCTGGCCTGTGGCTACCCTCGGTCGTTCCGCGCCCGCGGCATCGTCCGCGCTAACACTCCACCCGCGACGACCAACGCGATCATCACCCAGAACGCTGCGCGATAGCCGGCGTGCAGGCCGTCGTCGCTCGACGTCGAGCTGTACACGGTGCCCACCACGGCCGCGCCGACCGCGATCGACAGCGCCTGGACGGTGTTGAAGACCCCCGACGCCGCGCCGGCCAGGCGCACGGGCACGGCGTCGAGCACCAGCAGCCCGGCCGCACCGACGATCAGACCGAAGCCCAGTCCGGCGACCGTCAGCGAGACCGCGAACCAGAGACCCGGGTGCGCTGACCCTTCGGCGAACATCATCAGGGCCATGCCGGCGACGAGGACCGCGGCTCCGGCCTGCAGCACTCGCGGGCCGAACCTGGCGGCCAGCACGGTCGCGGCGAGGCCCGCGGAGACCGGGACGGCCACCGAGAACGGGATCCACATCAGGCCGGTGTGCAGCACCGACCAGCCTAGGGCCAGCTGCACCTGCAGCGACTGGACCAGGAAGTATCCGCCGGTCGGGATGCTGAGCAGGGCGAAAGTGATCAGGCCGGCGGTGAACGACCGGACGGCGAACAGCGACGGCGGGACCATCGGCTCGACGCCGGCGCGCTGATCGGCGCACTGCAGCCGGGCGAAGGCGAGGAGGCCGACGACGCCCGCGACGATGGCCGCGAAGCACCACGACGGCCAGTCGTGCTCGGGGCCGAGCGTGATCGGGACCATGATCGCGCCGAGCGAGCTGCCCAGCAGGGCCACCGAACCGAGCGTGATGGGGGCCGGCCGCTCGGCGCGCGTCTCCGGGATGAACATGCGGGCCGCGATCACGGCGATGATCGCCAGGGGCACGTTGATGAGGAAGACCGGTCGCCACGACATGCCGAACCAGTCGCCGTCGGTGATGACCGCGCCGAGTACCGGACCGGTCACCGCGGCCAGGCCGATGACGGAGGTGAACAGGCCCATCGCCCGGCCGCGTTCGGCCGGCGGGTAGAGCACCTGGATGTTGGTGAGCACCTGCGGCACCATCAGCGCGGCGGCCGCGCCCTGCAGGACCCGGAAGGTCACGAGCTCGGCGGGTCCGGCGGCCAGACCGCAGGCGAGCGACATCGCGCCGAATGCCACGAGTCCGATCATGAACAGCTTGCGCCGCCCGTAGCGGTCGCCGAGCCGGGCGCCGAGGATCAGGCCGGTGGCGTAGGCCAGCGGATATCCGGCGACGGTCCACTGCAGGGCCGCGGCCGACGCGCCGAGGTCGGCCTCCATGGTCCGAAGCGCGACGTTGACCACCGTCGCGTCCATCAGCTCCATGAACGCGGCGAGCAGGAGGCAGGTCAGGGCGATGGTGCGCGCCCGTCCGGAGATCGGCGGCGCGGTCGCGGTGTCGACGGTGATCTCGGTGGTGTCAGCGGAAGCGGGGAGAGCGGTCATCGTCGTGGTCCTTCGGCACTGTGGTGGATGGTTCGGGCTCGACGCTAGAAGGCGTTGCGGACAGCGTCTGTCCGCAATGCAAAGAGGGTTTCCGGACAGATTCTGACCGGATATTGAGGCATGATCGACGCATGGCCGACACGACGACGCGCACCCTGAAGCTGCTGGCGCTGCTTCAGGCGCACCGGCTGTCGAGTGCGGCGGACCTGGCCGAACGGCTCGGCACCACGGAGCGGACACTGCGGCGCGACGTCGAGCGCCTGCGCGAGCTCGGCTATCCCGTGCAGTCGGTGCGCGGCAGCGGCGGCGGGTATCAGCTGTCGCCCGGAGGATCGATGCCGCCGCTGGTGGTCGACGAGGAAGAAGCCGTCGCCATCGTGACCGCATTGCGCAGCGCGGCGTCCGGGCCGGCCGCCGGTCTGGCAGAGGCGTCGATCCGGGCGCTGGCGAAGGTCACTCAGGTGCTGCCCCCGAGACTCCGCAAGCGGGCCGACGCCCTGCGCGCGGCCAGCGTCGACCTGCCCGGCGGCCAGGCCGCGCCGCCGCTGGACGCCGAGGTCCTGACCACCGTCGCGCTCGCGTGCCGCGACTCGGCAGAGCTGACCTTCGAGTACACGCCCGCGGCGCGCGACGGCCGCACCCCCGGACTCCGCCGGGTGGAGCCCTGCCGGCTGGTGCCGGTGGGCCGTCGCTGGTACGTCTTGGCTTACGACCTGGACCGGCACGACTGGCGCACCTTCCGGCTCGACCGCATGCACTCGGCCAAACCCGAGAAGCGGCGGTTCGCCCAGCGCCGGGTGCCCGGCGGCGATCCCGCCGCCTACGTCCGCGACAGTCTGCGGGGCGGCCGCGAACAGCACCAGATCACGGTGCTGGTGCATACCTCGGTCGATGTCGTGCGCCAGCGCATCGGCCGCTACGTGTCCGCCGCCGAGCATCGTGGCGGCGCCCTGGTCACCATGCACGTCGACGACGTCCGCTGGCTCGCGCTGGCCGTGGACGCGCTGGGAGCCGACTACGAGTTCGTCAGCATCCCCGAGCAGCTGCTGCACGAACTACGTGGTCGCAACGCGCGAGAGGCCCGGGCCCTGTATCTGGCGGCGCAGCCGGAGAACTGACGCGATGCGGCCCGGCGGCCCGCCTCTGACGCTTACGATGTGCGGTATGCACCGCGACGACGTGCCAGCCGCCGTCTCGCCGCCGGGGGGAACCGATGCGGTCGAGCGCGCCGACTCCGACGGCCCTGGGTTCCGGACCCTGATGCTGTACTCCGCCGTCTGCGTCCTGGTGGCCGGCGGCGCTCTCTACGGGCTGTCGAAGCTGTGGGGCAGCCCGGTCCTGTCGGCCGGCTACATCGGCCTGATGTTCTTGGCTCCGGCCATCCGCATCCTGAACTTCAAGGGCATGCTCGCTGCGACCGGCTGGGCCATGGTGATTCTGATTCTCGGCGTGCTCATCGGCCAGCACGGCCCCTGGGTGCAGCTCGGCGGCGTGGTGGCGACCGCGCTCGGGCAGGGGATGTTCGTGGTCTCCGGGTCGGCCGGGCTGAACCGGTCGCCGGCCAGCCTCGTCGGCTTCTCCAAATTCGCCGAGACCGGGACGCTCGCCGACGTGTGGCAGCCGTTGATCGGGCTGGCGATCGGTGCGACGGCCATCATCGTGCTCGGCCTGGTGGCTTTCGGCAGCAAGAAGAAGGTCGCCGCCCCGGCTCCACTGTCCGAGCGGCTGTTCTACGGCGTCGGCCTGGCGATCGGTTCGGCGCTTCTGACCGTCGTCTGGACGTTCGCCGGCTGGGGCGGCCTCGGCTATGCGCTGCTGGTGTTCTGCCTGATCTACACCTACGACTCGGGGCAGGTGATCCACAATTCGACGATCCGCGTGTTCGGCGCGCTGCTGGGCGTGGTCTCGTCGGTGTTGCTGTCGTGGCTGCTGTCGCCCTGGCCGGCGGTGCTGATCACGTTGTTCGTGATCTGCGGCATCCTGGCCCTGGCCAGCCTGCTGAACAAGCAGGAGTTCTGGTTCGTCGTATTCCTCGTCGCCGCAGTGGTCCACCTGGCCGAGATCACGCCCGGCAAGTCCGCCTTCGACTCCGGCGTGGAGCACGTCCTCGGCGTCGTCGGCGCCGCCGTCGTCGCGGTCCTGCTGCACTTCGTCGCCGTTCCGCTGCACGACAAGCTGCTCAAGCCGGCGCTGGCCGCCCGCGCGAACCACTCCGGCAGCTAGGGCTTCCGAGAAACCAGGCCGCCACCGGTGGTCTGGTTCCTCGAAAGCTCCTTCCGGCTGACGATCCAGTGCTTACGGGGCCCAGGTGCGGGCGCCCTCGGCGGCCTTTTCGGCGGAGACGGGAGCGGCGACGCGGTGCGCGCGATTCACGGCCGACACGACGGCCCGCAGGCTGGCGGTGGTGATCGACGACGCGACGCCCACACCCCACACGGTCTCGCCGTTGACGACGGCCTCCACGTACGACGCCGCGTTGGCATCGCCGCCGGCGGTCAGCGCGTGCTCGTAGTAGTCCAGCACGCGGACCTCGAAGCCCACGGTGCCCAGGGCGTCGACGAATGCCGCGAGCGGGCCGTTGCCGGAGCCGGAGATCTCTTTCTCGACGCCGTCGACCTTCACGGTCGCGGTGATCGAGTCCTCGCCGCCGTCTTCTTCCGCGGCGTCGACGTTCTGGCGCATGCGCTCCAGCGGGGTGATCGGCTGCAGGTACTCCTGGGAGAAGACGTCCCAGATCTCCTTCGGGTTCACCTCGCCGCCCTCACCGTCGGTGATCTTCTGGATCTCGCGGCTGAACTCGATCTGCAGGCGACGCGGCAGGTCCATGCCGTGGTCGGCCTTCATGATGTACGCGACGCCGCCCTTGCCGGACTGGCTGTTGACGCGGATGACGGCCTCGTAGTTGCGGCCGACGTCCTTCGGGTCGATCGGCAGGTAGGGGACCTGCCACAGGATGTCGTCGACGTCCTTGTCCTGGGCGTCGGCGTCGAACTTCATCTGGTCCAGGCCCTTGTTGATGGCGTCCTGGTGGCTGCCGGAGAAGGCGGTGTAGACCAGGTCGCCGCCGTAGGGGTGGCGCTCGGGCACGTTCAGCTGGTTGCAGTACTCCACCGTCCGGCGGATCTCGTCGATGTCGGCGAAGGAGATCTGCGGGTCGATGCCGCGGGAGAACAGGTTCATGCCCAGCGTGACCAGACAGACGTTGCCGGTGCGCTCGCCGTTGCCGAACAGGCAGCCCTCGATGCGGTCGGCGCCGGCCAGGTAGCCCAGCTCGGCGGCCGCGACGGCCTCGCCGCGGTCGTTGTGCGGGTGCAGGCTCAGAATGATCGAATCGCGACGGGCCAGGTTGCGGCTCATCCACTCGATCGAGTCGGCATAGACGTTGGGCGTGGCCATCTCGACGGTCGCCGGCAGGTTCACGATCAGCGGCTTCTCCGGCGTGGGCGCGATTATCTCGCTGACGGCGTCGCAGACGTGCTTGGCGTAGCTCAGCTCGGTGCCGGTGTACGACTCGGGCGAGTACTCGTAGCGCCAGTTGGTGTCCGGGTACTTCTTCTCGGTCTCCAGGCACAACGTCGCGGCGTCGGTCGCGATCTTGGTGATGGCGGTCTTGTCGGCGCGGAACACCACGCGGCGCTGCAGCACCGACGTCGAGTTGTAGAAGTGCACGATCACGTTGCGTGCGCCCTCGCACGCCTCGTAGGTGCGCTCGATCAGCTCGGCACGACACTGGGTCAACACCTGGATGGTGACGTCGTCGGGGATGGCTCCGTCTTCGATGATCTCGCGGACGAAGTCGAAGTCGGTCTGGCTGGCTGACGGAAATCCGACCTCGATCTCCTTGTAGCCCATGCGGACCAGCAGGTCGAACATGCGGCGTTTGCGCGCCGGGCTCATCGGATCGATCAGTGCCTGGTTGCCGTCACGCAGGTCGACGGCGCACCACAGCGGGGCGCGGGTCGCGACCTTCGACGGCCAGGTGCGGTCCGGCAGGTCGATGGTCTCGACCTCGTCGGCGAAGCTGCGGTAGCGGTGAACCGGCATCGCGGAGTTGCGCTGCGGGTTCCAGCTGGGCTGATCGGCGGGAATGGGGCCGGACGGCTCGACGATGCGGCTCGGTCCGGAAGTGAAAGCGTCTGCTGGTGCCATGATTGGTCAATCTCCTGCTGGGAAGGGAAGGGGTTGACCGGCGCGTGAAGAGGCCCCGCGACGGAGGGCCGGTCGATCAGACCCCGCCGCGGCAACCGAGAAGGAGTGCACGCATGTCTTCGATTCTAGCACCCGAACGTGTGCGGTGTTCCTGGAGTCGGTCGAGATGGTCCTCGAGTCTGTCGAAAGGTCAGGCGTCGTCTGCCCGGTACGGCTCGCCCCAGGCTCCGGCGTAGGCGATCTCGGTCAGCGGCAGCCGCTCGCGCGGCCACGCGTCGCGTTCGCGGATCGCTTCGTCGAGCGTCGACGGGTCGTCGGCCGGCTTGCCGACGGCCAGCACGACCATCGGCCGCAGCTTCTCCGGCACGGCGAACGCCTCGCGCGCGGCCGCCTTGCTGAAGCCGGCCATCGGGTGGCCGTTGTAGCCGAGAGCCTCGGACTGCAGGATCATCTGGCTCAGCGCCAGGCCGACGTCGACACCGCCGTACTCGTGCAGGTCGGCGTCGTCCGGATCGTCGGTGGTGCAGAGCAGGATCAGTGCGGTGGCGGCCGGCGCCCATGTCTTGTTGCCGCGGTTCAGAGTGTCCGACAGTGCCGCGAAGGTAGCGTCGCCGCGCTTGCCGACGACGAATCGCACCGGCTGCACGCGGCCCCAGGTGGGTGCCCAGCGGCCGGCGTCGAGGATCGTGTCGAGATCGTCGTCGGACAGGGTCGCCGTCGCGTCGTAGCCGCGCGCACTCCAGCGGCCGGAGATCAAGGGATGCATGACGACCACCCTACGGCGGCTCCCTGAAGGGCCGCGAGACGCGAACCGCCCGTATCGGACAGTGCCCGATATCGCTCGAAAGGGCCAGGTGGAGGGCCGATACACTCCCGGAGTCGAATTGCTCCCAGAGAGGTCCCACTCGTGAATCCGACTCTCGGAACGCCGAACGGCGCCGACACCGCGTGGCTGCTGGCCGCCTTCGCACTGGTGCTGCTGATGACCCCGGGCCTGGCCCTGTTCTACGGCGGGATGGTGCGCAGTAAGAGCGTGCTGAACATGATGATGATGTGCCTGGCGTCGATCCCGGTGGTCTGGGTGATCTGGCTGGTGTTCGGCTACTCGGCCGCGTTCGGGCCGGACAAGGGCGGCCTGATCGGCGACCCGAGCACGTTCTTCGGGCTGGAGCATCTGTTCGGCGGCTTCGGGAGCGGCGGTGCGGACACCGGAGGCATGCCACTGGTGCAGCGTGTGCCGGCGATCCTGTTCGTCGTGTTCGAGGCGGGCTTCGCGATGGTGACCGTCGCGCTGATCGCCGGCGCCGTCGCCGACCGCATGAAGTTCGGCGCGTGGCTGCTGTTCGCGGGCGTCTGGGTGACGCTGGTGTACATCCCGGTGGCGCACTGGGTGTTCGGCAGCGCGTCGCTGACCGGCGGGTCGAGCGGCGGCTGGATCGTCGACAAGCTGCACGCCGTCGACTACGCCGGTGGCGCCGCGGTCGAGATCAACTCGGGTGCGTCGGCACTGGTGATGGCGTTGATCCTGGGCCGTCGCGTCGGCTGGCCGCGTGATCCGATGCGGCCTCACAATCTGCCGTTCGTCATGCTCGGCGCGGGTCTGTTGTGGTTCGGCTGGTTCGGTTTCAACGCCGGGTCGGCGCTGGCGGCCAACGGTTCGGCGGCGCTGGTCGCCGCGAACACCCTCGGCTCGGGCGCGGTCGCGATGGTGGCGTGGCTGATCGTCGAGCAGGTGCGGCACGGCAAGCCGACGTCGTTCGGTGCGGCGTCGGGCGTCGTCGCAGGTCTCGTCGCGATCACTCCGGCATGCGGATCGGTGACGCCGGTCGGCGCCTTGCTGGTGGGCGCGGCAGCCGGCGTCGCGAGTTCGTTCGCCATCGAACTGAAGTACCGCTGGAAGTACGACGATTCGCTCGACGTGGTGGGCGTGCACCTGGTGTCCGGCATCGTCGGAACCTTGATGATCGGCCTGGTCGCCTGCAAGAACACCCCGAACGGCGTCGACGGCCTGTTCTACGGCGGCGGATTCGACCAGCTGTGGCGGCAGGCCGTCGCGGTGATCGTCGTCGGGCTGTACGCGGCCGGCGTGACCGCGGTGGTGGCGCTCGCCCTCAACAAGGTCATCGGCCTGCGCGCCGACCCGCAGCACGAGGCCGACGGCCTGGACGACGGCCTGCACGCGGAGTCCGCCTACGACTTCCACGTCGACCGCGGCCGCCGGATGCCCGGCCTGGGCGGCTGACCGGGCGCGGGCGCGACAATGCAGAATCGTGATTCGCCGTTCGGGTCCGTGGAACGGGGACGACGCCGAACACCGGCGACGTCACGGACGCCAAGGGTACGGTGACACCTCAAGCAGTGAGGGGGGACTGCTCAGAGGGCGGCGTGACGGCATCGATCGGCCGAATACTGCACGTGCACCGTCAGGGCTGCTCCGCGCTGCGCTGGGGCCGCATCACCGCGAGCACGACGACGCTGAGCACCAGCAGCGCCGCACCGCCGGCGAGGGCGGCGGCGTGGAAGCCGTCGACGAAGGCCAGCTTGGCCGCCGAGGCGAGGGCGTCGCCGGTCGTGCCGAGAGCGTCGGCGTGGTGCAGCGTCTCGCCGAGCGAGTCGGAGAAGCCGTACCCGTCGTCGTGCGACAGGTAGACCGCGGTGGCCAGCGAGCCGAGCAGTGCGAGGCCCAGGGCGGTGCCGAGTTCGAAGGCGGTCTCGGAGGTGCCCGACGCGGCGCCGGACTGCTCCGGTGGGACCGAGCCCACGATCACGTCGGTGACCAGGGCGAACTGGACACCGTAGCCGACGCCGGCGATCGACGTCATCAGCAGGAACACCCACAGCGGACTGGTGGTGGTCAGCAGGGCCATTCCCGCGGTGCCGATGCCGGCGAGGAACACCGAACCGGCCAGTGCCCAGCGGACTCCGAGCCACTGCGCGACGCGGCTCGCGCCGATCGAGAACACCGCGATGGTGACCGCCATCGGGAGGCCTGCCAGGGCCGCGGCGAGGACGTCGTGGCCGAGCACCGACTGCAGGTACACGTTGGCCAGGTAGGCGATGCCGCCCTGGGCCATCATGCCGAACAGGGCGATGGCCAGCGACGCGCTGAAGGTCGCGTTCTTGAACAGCTTCAGGTTCAGCAGCGGATGATCGGTGGCGTTCTGGTGAACCAGGAACGCACCGAGCATCACCAGGCCGAACAGCCCGAGTCCGACGGCCGGAGCGGACACGCCTTCGGAGGCGAGGGACTTCACGGCGTACACCGCCGGAAGGATGCCGAGCAGCGACAGTGCGACGCCGATGAAGTCGAACGGGTGGCGCTGCTCGGAGCGGTACTCGGGCAGCAGCATCGGTCCGGCGACGAACAGCACGGCCAGCACCGGCACGTTGATCAGGAAGACCACGCCCCACCAGTAGTGGTGCAGGAGGAAGCCGCCGACCACCGGGCCGATCGCCGCGCCGCCCGCGAACGCTGCGGTCCACACGCCGATGGCTTTGGCCCGATCGGCGGCTCGCGGGAACATGTTCGCGATCAGCGACAGGCTGGCCGGCATCAGCGTCGCACCGCCGA
This sequence comes from Gordonia sp. (in: high G+C Gram-positive bacteria), assembly GCA_047605365.1. Classification (GTDB taxonomy): domain Bacteria; phylum Actinomycetota; class Actinomycetes; order Mycobacteriales; family Mycobacteriaceae; genus Gordonia. Next base: position 5,212 of record JASGFV010000056.1, on the reverse strand, counting down.
CGCCCATCAGGGCGCGGGCGGCGATCAGTACCCCGGCGCTGGGGGCGAAAGCGGCCGCGATCGAGGCTGTGCCGAACAGTGCGGCGCCGGCCAGCAAGATGCGGCGACGGCCGATCCGGTCGCCGATGTTGCCCATCGTGACCAGCAGGCCGGCGATCATGAAGCCGTAGATGTCGAGCACCCAGAGCTGCTGGGCGGCACTGGGTTCGAGGGCGTCGGTGATGGTCGGCATCGCCAGGTACAGGACCGAGAAGTCCATCGACACCAGGATCACCGGCAGCATCAGCACGACCAGTCCGAACCAGGTGCGGCGCGACGGCGCGGTGGCGCGTAGCTCGCTGGGGAACGTCTGGGTGGTCATGCTTTCAGCTCCGGATCGGGTCGTGATGTGGTGCGTCCTGTTGAGGGAGACAAGGCGCGTACGGCGTACGCATCAACGACGACGGTACGCTGCCGGGTACGCTGTACGCAAGAAGATTTCTGGCCGAGGCGAGGGGAGACACGCTGCGATGGCGTCATCGTCCAAGCTGGCGGTCGAGCAGATCGTCGACGCCGCGATCGACCTCGCCGACCGAGACGGACTGGCGGCGGTCTCGATGCGCCGGATCGCCGAGCAGCTCGGGGTGGGTGCGATGTCGCTGTACCGGCACGTCGCGGACAAGGACGCACTGCTCGCGGCCATGTCCGCCGAAGTCGGGCGGCGCTTCCCGTATCCGGTCGGCGAGCCGGGGCCGTGGACCTGGCGTGAGCGGGTGACGATCGCCGTCGACGTCGACTGGAAGCTCTATCGGCGACACCCGTGGGTACTGCTGACCTACTCGGTGCCGCGCTACGGCTTCGGGCCGGAGTGCCTAGACGGGCTGGAATGGCTCGCCGACGGCTTCGCTGAAGGCCTCGGGGTCGACGACGCGACCGCCGTCGAGATGGGCCTGACCCTCTGGAATCACATCAACGGCGCCGCACTGGTGGTGGTGAGCGAGCAACTGTTCCGCACCGACGTGTCCGAGGCGAGCCGGGGCGGCCTGGCAGAACTGCTGACCGGAGATCACCGCCCGGACAGCGGCCGGCTGGCGCAACTGCCGCGGCTGGCGGCCGTCGCCGGCACGCCCGCCGCCCGGCGGCTGACTGATCTGCGCGGCGTCCTCGATGCCGGGGTCGAGTCGCTGTGCGACGGCTTCGAGGCCGCCGCCCGGGCCTGAGCGGCCGGGGCGTGCCCGCTCCCTGAGGCGCAGATCAGATGGCGTACTGAAACACCGTCAGCATGTACGCGCCGAACCAGGCGCTGCCGAGCACCGGCAGAACCAGCCACGCGCGCACTGCGGGCCGCCCTCGGGACAGCAGGATCGCCAGTGGAATCAGCAGCACGAAGGCCGGAAGCACCAGCCGCGCACGACTCATCATCAGCCCGCCGGACAGTAGCACCGACGCCAGCACCAGCGTCGCGTAGGCGGTGACCGGCCACGGCAGGCTCGCCGCGAACGCCCAGACCAGCAGGCCGAGCGTCACCAGAATCACGAACGACGTCGCGACCGACGCGAAGTCCTCGGCACTGGTCAGACTGTTCCAGACGAAGCGGGCCGTCGACGATCCGAAGTCGAATCGGGTGTCCCAGCCGTCGGTTTGAATACGGAACCAGCCAGTCGGCGAACCGGTCTGCACCGCGACCACCGCGAGGTAGCCGAGGTAGCCGAGCGGTGCCAGCACCACGGCGGCCCAGGCGCGTGGGCCGTCGCGCCGGGCCAGGAGCGCCGCGACCATCACCACCGCGATCACCGCGACGCCGGTCGGGCGCACCAGTCCGACGCCGAGTGCGCAGAAGCCGGCCAGCAGCCACTGCCGCGACAGCACGCCCACCAGCGCCCATGCCGCGAGCGCACAGAACAGTGCCTCGGTGTAGGCCATGTTCAGCACGATCGACATCGGTGTCGCCGCGAACAGCACCACCAGGATCAGGCCGACGCTTTGGGGATCGACGTCGTAGGGGGATCGTCGTGCGCACAGCGCACCCAGCCGCGCGACGCCGACCGCCGCGACGCATCCGGCGACCAGGCTGATCGTCGTCGCCGCGCCGAACGGGCTGACGCCCGGGATCTTCGCGAGCGCCCCGACCAGCATCGGATAGCCGGGGAAGAACGCGTAACCGGTGTCCGGGGTGTACAGACCCTGGGCGTCGGTCAGGGTCGACGATGCCCCCGAGTAACCGTGCTCGGCCAGCTCGAGCATCCACTGCCCGTCCCATTTGGTCAGCAGTTCGCGCATCGGCTGCTCGTGGATTCCGCCGAAGAGCGCCAGCACGAACAGCCCGATCGTGCGGACGGCGAGGAACACCAGGACCGCGAGCGCCCACAGGTGGTCGGTCGGCCAGGCGAGTTCTCCGGGGCGTGAACCGCTGGCCACCTCGACAGGCTCAGCGAGCGGTCGGGCGCGCTCGGAACGCGGTTCGCGCGGGGAGGGGTGTGTGTCGGCGGGCGCTGTCGACTCGTCGGGACTCACCTAGCCGATGGTACGGACCGGTCCCGCGTCCGCCGGTCGGGGAGAGTCTGAGCCCCGTGCGAGCGGAAGTCTGAGCGAGGCCTCACTGCCAGCCTACTGACTTGCGAGAGGCGGCCAAAAGTGTTGTTACACAACATTATTCGTCGGAAAACGCTTGCCCCGGACCGGCGGGGTCGCTAGGCTTTCGAGTCATGACAAACCTGCAGTCGTTCTATGTCTACGCCGGCACGATCCAGATGCTGACCGGCACCGGAGACGTGTTCCACAAGCCCGGGCTGGACCAGCTGGGAGGTGACTCCGAGTCGCTGCCGAAAATCACGAAGTCGGAGATCGACGGAAGTTCGGTGACCCTGTCGTTCGGGGACGGCAGCCAGCACACCTACGGATCGAACGACGCCATCACCTGCTACGTCGTGAGGTAGAAGCAGTCCCACCGACCACGCCCGCCGGCCGATCACAGATCGGCCGGCGGGCGCCTTCATTCGTCGGGTGCGCTGCGCCGAAGAGGGGTGCTCCCACGTCGCCGGGGAAGGGTGAGGCAGCTCGCATCGGACAAGCGCGATGCGGCGCGATCGGGACTGACCGGTAAACTCGGTGAGCGCACATTGCCTGAGCGATACGAGCGCTCCCGAGCGAAAGTTAAGGAAGGCCCCGACGTGGCACTGGTGGTCCAGAAATACGGTGGCTCCTCGGTCTCCGACGCGGAGCGCATCCGCAAGGTCGCCGAACGCATCGTCGAGACCAAACGAGACGGAAACGACGTCGTGGTGGTCGCCTCGGCGATGGGCGACACCACCGACGAACTGCTGGACCTGGCCGAACAGGTCAACCCGAATCCGCCGCAGCGCGAGATGGACATGCTGCTGACGTCCGGCGAGCGCATCTCCAACGCCCTGCTGGCGATGGCGATCGAGGCGCTCGGCGAGAACGCACAGTCGTTCACCGGGTCGCAGGCCGGCGTCATCACCACGTCGAGCCACGGCAAGGCCAAGATCATCGACGTCACGCCCGGCCGCGTCCGCAGTGCGCTGGACGAGGGCAAGATCGTGCTGGTCGCCGGATTCCAGGGGGTCTCCCAGGACACCAAGGACATCACGACTCTCGGTCGCGGCGGCTCGGACACCACCGCGGTCGCGCTCGCCGCGGCCCTGCAGGCCGACGTCTGCGAGATCTACACCGACGTCGACGGCATCTACTCCGCCGATCCCCGCATCGTGCCGAATGCGAAACGCCTCGACCAGGTCTCCTTCGAGGAGATGCTGGAGATGGCCGCCTGCGGCGCCAAGGTCCTGATGCTCCGGTGCGTGGAATACGCGCGCCGCTACAACGTTCCCGTTCATGTGCGCTCGTCGTACTCGACCAAGACCGGCACCCTGGTGGCCGGATCGATGGAGGACATCCCCGTGGAAGAAGCAATCCTCACCGGTGTGGCTCACGACCGCAGCGAAGCCCAGGTGACCGTGTTCGGTCTCGACGACACCCCGGGCCACGCGGCCAAGGTGTTCCGCGCCGTCGCCGACGCCGAGATCAACATCGACATGATCCTGCAGAACATCTCGAAGGTGGAGACCGGCAAGACCGACATCACCTTCACGCTGCCCCGTGAACTCGGCCCGGTGGCGATCGAGAAGCTGAACTCGCTCAAGGACGAGATCGGCTTCTCCGACGTCAAGCTCGACGAGAACGTCGGCAAGGTGTCGCTGGTCGGCGCCGGCATGAAGAGCCACCCGGGCGTCACCGCGACATTCTGCGAGGCGCTCAGCAACGCCGGCATCAACATCGAACTGATCTCCACCTCGGAGATCCGCATCTCGGTGCTGTGCCGCGAAGACGAGCTCGACGACGCCGTGCGGGCACTGCACAGCGCATTCGACCTCGGCGGCGACGACGAGGCCGTCGTGTACGCCGGAACGGGGCGCTAGTCATGGGTGTGAAGCTCGGAGTGGTCGGCGCCACCGGTCAGGTCGGCGGCGTCATGCGTCAGATCCTCGAGGACCGGAACTTCCCGGCCGACGAGGTCCGCTTCTTCGCGTCCCCGCGCTCGGCGGGCAAGACGCTCCCGTGGCGCGGCGGTGAGATCGTCGTCGAGGACGCCACCACCGCCGACCCCGGCGGCCTGGACATCGCGGTGTTCTCGGCCGGGGCGACGATGTCGCGCGTGCAGGCTCCGCGGTTCGCCGAAGCCGGCGTCACCGTCATCGACAACTCGTCGGCGTGGCGCAAGGACCCCGACGTGCCGCTGATCGTTTCCGAAGTGAACGGTGAGCTCGCGAAGAACCCGCCCAAGGGCATCATCGCGAACCCGAACTGCACGACCATGGCCGCCATGCCGGTCCTCAAGCCGCTGCACGACGCCAAGGGGCTGCGCCGGCTGATCGTCTCCAGCTACCAAGCCGTGTCCGGCAGCGGACTGGCCGGCGTCGAGGAACTGGCCGGCCAGATCCGCAAGGGCATCGACGGCGGGGCCGAGGGCCTGGTCTACTCCGGCGACGCCGTCGACCTCGGCGAGCCGAAGCAGTACGTCGCGCCGATCGCGTTCAACGTCCTGCCGCTGGCGGGTTCGATCGTCGACGACGGTTCGGGCGAGACCGACGAGGACCAGAAGCTCCGCAACGAGTCGCGCAAGATCCTCGGCCTGCCGGATCTGCTGGTCAGCGGCACCTGCGTGCGCGTGCCGGTGTTCACCGGCCACTCGCTCTCGATCAACGCCGAGTTCGAC
>JASGFV010000055.1:0-17516 GCA_047605365.1 Gordonia sp. (in: high G+C Gram-positive bacteria) | reverse complement strand
GCCGCGACCGCCGCCGCCGCGGCCATCGCCACCGCCACCGACTGTGCCCGGCACGACGTGGCCGTCGTGCTCGGCTCCGGCTGGGCTCCGGCCGCCGAAGAGCTCGGCCGGCCGGTCGCCGAAGTGCCGATGGCCGGCCTCCCCGGCTTCCGCGCACCGTCGGCGCAGGGGCATTCCGGACGGGTGCTGTCGGTGCGGATCGGCACGTCGCGAGTACTGGTACTGCTCGGCCGTATCCACGCCTACGAGGGCCATCCGCTGGCCCGGGTGGTGCACCCGGTGCGGACCGCCGCGGCCGCCGGCGCGCACACGGTGGTCCTCACCAACGCTGCCGGCGGCGTCAACCGCGAGCTGACCGTCGGTCAGCCGGTGGTGCTGTCCGACCAGATCAACCTGACCGGTCGCTCGCCGCTGGAGGGGGCGCAGTTCGTCGACATGGTCGACGCCTACTCGCCCGCGCTGCGCGCCGCCGCGCGCCGGGTGGACCCCACGCTGGCCGAAGGCGTCTACGCGGGCCTGCCCGGTCCCCAATACGAGACGCCCGCCGAGATCCGGATGCTGAGCGCGGTCGGCGCGGACCTGGTCGGCATGTCGACGGTCCACGAGACTATCGCCGCACGGGCCGCCGGGCTCGACGTGCTCGGACTGTCGCTCGTCACCAATATGGCCGCCGGAATCACCGGCGAGCCGCTGAGTCACGCCGAAGTCCTCGCCGTGGGCCGGGACTCCGCGGCCCGGATGGGCGGACTGCTGCGCAGCTTGATCGCCGAACTGGCGGCCCGGTGACCCTGCGCTTCGGCACCGCCGGACTTCGCGGACCGGTGTGCGACGGCCCGGACGGCATGAACGTCGAGACGGTCACCCGGGCGACGGCGGGCCTGGCGGCCTGGCTCGGCGCCCACGGCGCCGCAGGCGGAACCGTCGTCGTGGGCCGCGACGCGCGGCACGGCTCGGCCGACTTCCACCGCGCCGCCTGCGAGGTCCTGTCCGCAGCGGGATTCGACGTCGTCGCACTTCCCGATCCCGGACCCACTCCGCTGGTGGCTTTCGCGTGCCGCGCCTTCGACGCGGCCGCCGGGGTGATGATCACCGCGTCGCACAATCCGCCGCGCGACAACGGGTACAAGGTCTACCTCGACGGCGGTGCCCAGCTGATCGGACCGGCCGATCGCGAGATCGAGGCGCTGATCGACGCCGCGCCCTCCGCGCAGGACGTGCCGCGCGCGCCGGTGGAACCCGACGCTCGGGCCCGGTCGGTCCGCGATCGCTACCTGACTCGTCTCGCCGAGCGCTTCGGGCCGCCTGTCGGCCGTCCGGTTCGCATCGCGCTGACGCCGATGCACGGGGTCGGCGGCGACCTGGCCCTCGCGGCGCTGCACGCGGCCGGTTTCGACGACGTGCACGTCGTCGACCAGCAGTTCGCGCCCGACCCAGACTTCCCGACCGTCGCCTTCCCGAACCCCGAGGAACCCGGCGCGACCGAGCTGCTGCTCGCGCTGGCGGATCTGGTCGAGGCAGACCTCGCGATCGCCCTGGACCCGGACGCCGACCGCTGCGCCGTCGGCGTGCGAGACGGCGACCGATGGCGGATGCTGACCGGCGACGAGACCGGCGCACTGCTCGGCGACCGAGTGCTCGACGACGCCCTGCCGGCTGTTGCCGCCGGGGCCGCACCGGTCGTCGCGTCGTCGATCGTGTCGGGCACGCTGCTGCACACCCTGGCCACGGCCCGGGGAGCGGATGCGCGCCGCACGCTCACCGGCTTCAAGTGGCTGGTGCGCGCCGGCGAACCGCTGGTCTACGCGTACGAGGAGGCGCTCGGGCACTGCGTCGACCCGCAGGCCGTCCGCGACAAGGACGGGATCAGTGCCGCGGTGGCCTTCGCCCGGCTGACCGCCGAACGCGCCGCCCGCGGACAGACGCCCGCCGACGCCCTGAGCTCGCTGTTCGACCGCTACGGCATCCATCGCACCGCCCAGCGCGCGCTACGCGTCGACGATCTTTCACAGATCGCCGCGGTCATGACGCAGCTGCGGACGTCACCGCCGGCAGAGCTGGCCGGCGTGCCCCTGACCGCCGACGACCTGCTGACCCGTCCGCCCGCCGAACGCACCGACGCCGTCGTGCTCTCCGGTGCCGCGCCCGACGGCACGGCGCTGCGGGTCGTCGCCCGGCCGAGCGGAACAGAACCGAAGTTGAAGTACTACGGGCAGGTCAGCACGCGCCCCGGCGGTAGGGTCGACGCCACACGGCCGCTCAACGACCTGCTTGCGCAGGCACTTGCCGACCTGCCCGACGCGCCCCGCGAGAGGATCAGCTGATGACCTACCCGTCGTACCCCGGATACCCGCCGCCGAAGAAGTCTGCGTGGTCGTCGCCCGCGGTGCTGGTGTCGATGGTGGCCGGGCTGGTCGTGCTGATCGCCGGCATCTCGATCGCGTTGATGGTGAAGAACAAGAGCGACAAGAACGACGCCGCACCGCTCACCACCACGTCGACCACCACCACGACGATCGACAGCGGACCGCATTCGGGAGAGCCCACCACGGTCACGGTCCCCCCGACCACGACCACGACCACGAGCTCCGGGTCGCACCCCGACGTCACGGTGAGCGGCGCCGACTGGCAGGGCTTCCTGTCCGGTCCGCGCTGCAACGCCTCCGACGACCCGGCCGTCTTCATAGGCCAGACCAACCGGTCGCAGGTGGTGGTGTGCCAGGTCGGTTCGCAGACCGGACGCTACTACTACAAGGGTTACGCCGACGGGAAGAGCATCGAGGTCGGTTACCCCACCCGCAGCGGTTCGCAGTTCACCGCCACCAACGGCTCGACGCAGTACATCGTCAACCCGTCGTCGCTGACCATCACCGACAACGGCACGCAGCTGACCTCCGAGCCGATGGTGCAGTCCTGGGTGAACTGACTCGACCGCCGGGCCCTTCGACGAGCTCACGGAGCGTTGCGGGCCAGTCAGCTGTAGCGAGGCCCGAACTGACGATCCCCGGCGTCGCCCAGTCCGGGCACGATGTACGAGTTCTCATTGAGCTGGTCGTCGACCGCCCCGACCACCAGGCGGACGGGACGTCCCCACTCGCGCACGGCGTCGATGCCTTCGGGAGCCGCGACGACGCACACCGCGGTCACGTCGGTCGCCCCGCGAGCGGTCACGATGTCGAGCGCGTGCAGCAGTGATCCACCGGTGGCCAGCATCGGATCCAGGACCACCACGGGCTGCCCGGTCAGGTCGTCGGGCAGGGAGACCAGGTATTCGTGCGGGAGGGCCGTCTGCTCGTCGCGGGCGACGCCGATGAAACCGACACGCGCTTCGGGCACCAGTGCGAGCGCGGAATCGACCATGCCCAGGCCGGCGCGCAGAACCGGCGCGAACAGCGGCGGCGACGTCAGTTGCGCGCCGTTTGCGAGGCCCACGGGCGTGCGCACCTGCGCCGCAGTCGTGTCGGCACCGGCCAGCGCCTCGTAGACCAGCATCTGACTCAGGGTCGACAGCAGAGCGCGGAAGTCGGAGTTGCAGGTCTGCTCGTCGCGGAGCGCCGTGAGCCGCACACGGACCAGCGGATGCGTGACGACGGTCAGTTGCAAAAGATCCCGGGTCATGGCGAAAACGATAGCGAGGAATTTTTGAGATCCCTCGGCATGTCGTGGAACCGGAGCGGCGCCGGGCGCGTCCAAACACTATGAAGCCAGTCACGATCAACCCAGATTCCCTGTCCACCGTCGCACGCACGCAGGGCGCCGCGGCCGGCGTCGTCGCGGAGCGGGCCGCCGCCGAACGCCTCGACGTCGGCGTGCTCACCCCGACCTTCGGCGTGATCGGCGCCGACTTCCTGGCCGCCCTGGCGCAGACCATGAACAGCCGCGCCGCACAGCTCGATGCGGCGGCCGCCGCCCACGCGAAGATCGCCGCGGACACCACCGTCGCCGACGGCGGCTACCGCACGGCCGACGCGGCGAACGCCGGGGAGGTGCGGGTCTGATGTTCGACTTCCTGATCGCCCCGCTCCGCGTCCTCATCTCTGCTCTGGGCACCGGGGTGCTGCCGGCCGGCGGCGCGACCGCCGCGCTGACACAGACCCAGACCGCGCTGAACCAGGCGGCCGAACTGTCGACGAAGACTCCGCAGGCCGCCGCGGCCGGATGGCAGGGCACGGGCGGTGACGCCGTGACGCGTGCCGCCGCACAGGTTCAGCGCGTAGACACCCGCACGGGCGACGACGGCGCCGAGATCGCGAAGGTCATCGAGACGGCGGCGAGCCGCGTCCAGAAGGCCAACGCCGAGCTCAACTCGCTCGCCGACTCCTTCGTCACCGCGGCCGACGCCGTCGCCCCCACCCTCACCCCGGTCGCGCTGATGGCCGTGGTGCCGATCGCCGTCGAACATGTCGCACGCGGCGTCGCCGTCGTGAACAAGACCCAGGCCGAGCTCGCGGGCGACGCCGCTGCCGTCGGCCGACACCAGGCAGCCGCCACGACGACCACCGGGGCCCGCCTCGGCACGCCGACCGCCGACGGGCACATCCCGGTCAGGTTGCCGGACGGGTCGATCGCATACGCGCCGAACGAGCGCGCCGCGAGGGCGGTGCAGGCCGCCTTATCCCAGCAGGGCACGCCTTACGTCTGGGGAGGCACCCAGCCCGGCGGCTTCGACTGCAGCGGCCTGACCCAGTGGTCCTACCGTCAGGCCGGTCTGGAACTCCCCCGCCTCGCGCAGGAGCAGGACACCGCGGGCGTCCCGGTCTCCCAGTCCGAGCTGCAGCCCGGCGATCTCGCCGTCTGGTCCGGCCACGTCGCGATGATCGTCGGCAACGGCCAGATGGTCGAAGCCGGCGATCCCGTGCAGGTCGGCCCCATCCGCACCACCAACATGGACCAGACCTTCGAGGGCTTCTACCGTCCGCGGTAGCTGTCTCGAAGCCCTGGATCGGGCCCGAACCTGACCCCGCCAGAGGACAAAGTCGACCGCTGATTCGAAGGTTCTCCGCGCCCCCGGTAGCCTCATCGTCATGGCCGGAGACATCGTCCCCATCGAACTCGGACTCACCGAAGGCAACCTGTTCACGCTCTGGGCGCCGCGGTGGCGCGAAGGCGACGACGAATGGGAAGCCTTCCTGGGACTTGACGAAGACTTTTACGCATTTCCCAGCGTCGCGGAACTTGCCGCGTTCGTGCGGACCGACGACGACAACGACCTCGTCGACCACCCCCAGTGGGAGACCATCAGCAAGCTTCAGGCCACCGAGCTGATCCCCGACGACCGGCACACGTTCGACCTGATCGGCGTGCCCGAACTGGCCGCCGAGGATCCCAAGCCGGAGGTCGTCGCCGAACTCGAGGACGCCCTCGAGATCACCCGCATCATCGGCGACGTCTGCGAACTGGAGCCGATCACCAAGTTCTTCACCGCCAACCCGATCCTGGGCGCGGTCACTGTCGGCACCGACAACTTCTACGGCCGCGACGGCGTGGATCTCTGGGTCCGCATCGGCCGCCTCATCGCCAAGCACTGGGACGACGTGATCGACGCGCTCGACGACGTGGTCAGCACGCCCGACGTCGACGCCGACGCGCTTGAGGTCGCCGAGGACGAGCTGGCGGCGGCCGCGTCCGCGGAAGACGAGGACGAGCCGGACGACGACATCGATCCGCTGGAGTCCGACGAGGACGACGAGGACGACGAGGAGGATGCCGAGGATTCGGACGACGAGGATGCCGAGCCGGAAGAGGACGACGACTTCTGGGCCGGCGTCGGCATCGACCCGATCCGCATCTACACCGACGCGGGCGAATTCCTGTCACTGCGCTGCTATCTGGGCGACGACCCGATCTTCCTCGGCGCCAAGGGCACGATCTACGGTTTCGGCTCCGAGCGTGCGCTGACCCGCTACCTGGCCGAGGCCGACGACCACGCGCTCGCCAAGCTGTCCACGTTCGACGACGTCAAGACGATGGCGCACGCCGGCGAGCTGACCTTCGAGGTCCTGCCGGAGAACGTCTACTCGCTGCAGGGCATCGACGAGGACATGCTCGACGGTCCGCGTCACGTCGACGGCAAGCAGCTCGACCTGGCCGTCGAACTGCTCACCGACGCCGCCGACTTCGCGAAGATCGACACGGTCTCCGAAGCCCTCGGCACCACCACCCCGCTCGGCTGGTTCGTCGACTACACGATCAACCCGGATCCGGCCCGCCTGGCTCCGTCCGGCCCGTTCGACAACGAGGCCGAGTCGTGGCGCGCCCTGGTGCACGACTTCGAAGAGCGCCTGGTCAAGCGCGGCTGACCTGGTCTGTAAGACCTCATCCCATCAGCACGGCGTACCCGGGCTTGATCACGTCGTCGATCAGCGCGATGCGCTCGTCGAAGTGAAGGAACGCCGACTTCATGGCGTTCACGGTGAACCGCTCGAAGTCGGCCCAGCCGAACCCGAACGTCTCGTGCAGAAGCCAGAACTCCCGGCTCATCGTGGTGTTGCTCATCAGTCGGTTGTCGGTGTTGACGGTGACCCGGAAGCGCAGTCGCGCCAGGATGTTGAACGGGTGCTCAGCGAGCGAGGCGACCGCGCCGGTCTGCACGTTGCTGCTAGGGCACAGTTCCAGCGGGATTCGCTGATCGCGCACATACTCGGCGATCCGCCCGAGCCGCGCGCCGTCGAACGTCTCGTCGGCGGGCGCTGAGCCCGCGGGCAGCACGATGTCGTCGATCACCCGCACCCCGTGCCCGAGCCGGTCGGCGCCGCAGAACGCCAGCGCCTCGTGGATCGACGGCAAGCCGAACGCCTCGCCGGCGTGGATCGTGAAGTGCGCGCTGGCGTCCCGCATCGACTCGAAGGCGGCCAGATGCCGCGACGGCGGATGTCCGGCCTCTGCCCCGGCGATGTCGAATCCGACGACTCCCCTGTCGCGGTAGGCGATTGCGAGCTCGGCGATCTCCTCCGACCGGGCCGCGTGCCGCATCGCGGTCAGCAGACCACGCACGACAATGGGCTTCCCCTCGCTTCGCGCCACTCGCTCGCCGTCGACGAATCCGCGCAGCACCGCCTCGACCACCTCGGTCAGCGACAGCCCCTGTTCCAGGTGCAGCTCCGGCGCGAACCGCACCTCGGCGTACACCACGCCGTCACGCGCCAGGTCTTCCGCGCACTCGCGAGCCACCCGCTCCAGTGCCGAGACCGTCTGCATCACCCCGACGGTGTGTGCGAACGTCTCCAGATACCGCTCGAGCGACCCGCTGTCGGCGGCCGTCGCGAACCATTGCGCCAACTGCTCCGGATCGTCGGCGGGAAGGCGTTCGTACCCGTTCTCGCGGGCCAGGTCGAGGACCGTCGCCGGTCGCAGACCGCCGTCCAGATGATCGTGCAGGAGAACCTTGGGGGCCAGCCGGCAGGCGTCGCGGGTGATCATGCCTCGACCGTAGCCTCGACCTCCGACATCCGCTCGACGGACGGCCCGACCAGACATCCGAAGCCGCCGCTCTCGTGGGCGTCTACACCGTCAGCACGCTGACCGGCCGCGCGCCGGAATCGGGCGTCAGCCCGCCCGCGTGATCACCCGTCCGCCGGGCGCGGGCACCGGTTCCAGCGACAGGTCGCATGCGCCGGCCAGCCGGTTCAGGGCGCCGTCGAGCGTCGCCTCGTCGTCGGTGTGCAGCGTGAGCAGCGGCGTGCCCGCGCTCACCCGATCGCCGACTCCGGCATGCCAGGTGAGGCCCGCGGCCGCCGACACCCTGGCGCCGGGCCTCGACCGGCCCGCGCCCAGCTCCCATGCCGCATGACCGACGGCGAGCGCGTCGAGTCGCGCCAGGTACCCGTCGGCCGGCGCCTCCACGACGTGACTGTGCCGGGCCCGCGGGAGCGGAGCGTAAGGATCGCCGCCCTGCGCGAGGATCATCGCGCGCCACGAGTCCATCGCCTGACCGCCGGCCAGATGTTCGGCCGGGTCGATGTCGCCGAGGCCTGCGACGTCGAGCATCTCCGCCGCCAGCGCCAAGGTGAGTTCGACGACGTCCGACGGCCCGCCGCCCGCCAGCACCTCGAGCGCCTCGGCCACCTCGACGGCGTTGCCTGCGGTCCGGCCGAGCGGCGTCGACATGTCGGTCAGCAGCGCCCGCGTGGCCACCCCGGCGTCGGCCCCGAGTGCGACCATCGTCGTGGCGAGTTCGGCGGCGTCGTCGACGTTCTTCATGAACGCCCCGCTGCCGACCTTCACGTCCAGGACCAGCGCTCCGGTGCCCTCGGCGATCTTCTTGCTCATGATCGAGCTGGCGATCAGCGGGATGGATTCGACGGTCCCGGTGACGTCGCGCAGGGCGTAGAGCGCGCGGTCGGCCGGCGCGAGGTCGGGCCCGGCCGCGCAGATCACCGCGCCGACCCGCTCCAGCTGGGCGCGCATGTCGCCGACGGTCAGGTCGGCGCGCCACCACGGGATCGACTCGAGCTTGTCGAGCGTGCCGCCGGTGTGACCGAGGCCCCGCCCGGACAGCTGCGGCACGGCCAGACCGTACGACGCCACGAGCGGAGTCAGCGGCAGCGTGATCTTGTCGCCGACGCCGCCGGTCGAGTGCTTGTCGACAGTGGTCAGCGGCCGGCCGTCGCGCTTGAGGTCGGAGAAATCGAGCCGCACGCCGGAGTCGACCATCGCGGCGGTCCAGTCGGCCACCTCGCGCCGGCTCATCCCCCGCGCGACGATCGCCATCAGCAGCGCCGACATCTGTTCGGGGGCGACGTCGCCCGCGGTGAATCCGCCGACGACCGCTCGGATCTGCGCGGTCGACAGCGCGCGACCGTCCCGCTTGGCGACGATCACGCTGACCGGATCCACCGGCTCTGCATTCATCGGGCCTCTCCCGATCGACGCTGAAGATGCTGTGGACCGAAGGCGTCGGGCAGCAGTTCCACGAGGGCTCGCGGGCCGTGCTCGCCGTCCACCAGCAGCCCCTCGCCGCCGAACTCCAGGAGGACCTGCCTGCACCGTCCGCACGGCGTCAGGACGCGGCCGTCGCCGTCGCACACGGACACCGCGCGGAGGCGTCGCGCACCCGCCCCGAGAGCGTTAGCGACCATCGAGACCTCCGCGCAGACGCCCAGACCGTATGAGACATTTTCCACATTGCCTCCGAGTGCGATGTGGCCCGATTCACTCATCCCCGCTGCCCCGACCGGGAAGCCCGAGTAGGGCGCATACGCCCTGGTCATCGCCTGTCGTGCGAGGTGACGCAGTTCGTCGAAGTCGATTTCGGTTGACACCGGGCGCTCCCATTCCGTCGATACGTAAAGGTAAGGCATACCTAATTAGTTGAATTGTCCTGGGTCACGTTGTTCCGGCAATTCACAGCCTCACTCAACTTGGGTTTAAAGTCAGAGCGTTAAGACACCTACGGTCCGGCTCGGACACAAGGGTCTTTCGATCCGGCAAGTCGACACTCCTGGAGGCGTAGTTTCGCGATGAGCACCCCCACTGAAGCTGCACCGGCGCCGGTGCGCAAGCGCTCTCTCTACCGGGGCGACCCGGGCATGTGGTCGTGGGTGCTGCACCGCATCACCGGCGTCACGATCTTCTTCTTCCTCTTCGTACACGTCCTCGACACCGCGGTCATCCGCGTGAACGAGAACACGTACACCGAGATCATCGAGACCTACAAGACCCCGCTGATCGGCCTGATGGAGATCGGCCTCGTCTTCTGCGTGCTGTACCACGCGCTGAACGGCCTGCGCGTCATCCTGGTCGACTTCTGGGGCAAGGGCGCCAAGTACCAGAAGCAGATGCTGTGGGTCATCCTCGGCGTCTTCGCCGTCCTGTTCACCGCTGCGGCCGTGCGTCTGCTGCAGATCATGTTCACGCACGCGCTGTAAGGAAGGACGGCACCATGACTACTGAAGCCAAGACTCTGGGCACCGAGCACGACCGTCCGGCCAGCCTCGACAACCCGCGTAGCCCGCGGGCGCGCTCGCGCGGCAACTTCGAGAAGAACGCGTGGATGTTCATGCGCTTCTCCGGCCTCGCCCTGATCATCCTGACCATCGGCCACATGTTCATCATGCTGGCCTGGGACGACGGCGTGCACCGCATCGACGCCTCCTTCGTCGCCGAGCGCTGGAAGCAGCCCTTCTGGCAGATCTGGGACCTGACCATGCTCTGGCTGGCCCAACTGCACGGCGGCAACGGTGTCCGCACTGTCATCGCCGACTACTCGCGCAAAGACTCGACCCGCTTCTGGCTCAACGTCCTGCTCGCTCTGTCGATGATCCTCATCCTCGTCCTCGGCACGTACGCGCTGCTGACCTTCGGCTCCAACTAAGGAGATCTAGTACCCATGCAGGAACACCGCTATGACGTCGTCATCGTGGGCGCCGGTGGCGCCGGAATGCGCGCGGCGATCGAAGCCGCACCGCGCGCCCGGACCGCGGTTCTGACCAAGCTCTACCCCACTCGCAGCCACACCGGCGCGGCTCAGGGCGGCATGTGCGCCGCGCTGGCCAACGTCGAAGAGGACAACTGGGAGTGGCACACCTTCGACACGGTCAAGGGCGGCGACTACATCGTCGACCAGGACGCCGCCGAGATCATGGCCAAGGAGGCCATCGACGCCGTGCTCGACCTGGAGAAGATGGGTCTGCCGTTCAACCGCACCCCCGAGGGCCGCATCGACCAGCGACGCTTCGGCGGTCACACCCGTGACCACGGCAAGGCTCCGGTCCGCCGCGCCTGCTACGCCGCCGACCGCACCGGCCACATGATCCTCCAGACGCTGTACCAGAACTGCGTCAAGCACGACGTCGAGTTCTTCAACGAGTTCTACGCGCTCGACATCAACATGACGACCGACGAGAACGGCGAGCCCGTCGCCAACGGCGTCGTCGCCTACGAGCTGGCCACCGGCGAGATCCACGTCTTCCACGCGAAGTCGATCGTGTTCGCCACCGGCGGCTCGGGCCGCATGTACAAGACCACGTCCAACGCCCACACCCTCACCGGTGACGGCATGGGCATCGTCTTCCGCAAGGGCCTGCCCCTGGAGGACATGGAGTTCCACCAGTTCCACCCGACCGGCCTGGCCGGCCTGGGCATCCTCATCTCCGAGGCGGTCCGCGGTGAGGGCGGCATCCTGCGCAACGTCGACGGCGAGCGCTTCATGGAGCGCTACGCCCCCACCATCAAGGACCTCGCGCCGCGCGACATCGTCGCCCGCTCGATGGTGCTCGAGGTACTCGAAGGCCGCGGCGCCGGACCGAACAAGGATTACGTCTACATCGACGTGCGTCACCTCGGCGAGGACGTCCTCAACGAGAAGCTCCCGGACATCACCGAGTTCTCACGCACCTACCTGGGCGTCGACCCGGTGACCGAGCTGGTGCCGGTGTACCCGACCTGCCACTACGTGATGGGCGGCATCCCGACCAACATCACCGGCAACGTGCTGGCGGACAACGAGCAGATCGTGCACGGTCTGTTCGCCGCCGGCGAGTGCGCCTGCGTCTCGGTGCACGGCGCCAACCGCCTGGGCACCAACTCGCTGCTCGACATCAACGTCTTCGGTCGCCGCGCCGGCATCGCCGCCGCGGAGTACGCGAACTCGGCGTCGTTCACCGAACTCGAAGAGAACCCCACCGCCATGGTCGACGAATGGCTCGAGGGCCTGCTGTCCGAGCACGGCAACGAGCGCGTTGCCGACATCCGCACCGAGCTGCAGCAGCTGATGGACAACAACGCGTCGGTGTTCCGCACCGAGGAGACGCTGACGACCGCGCTCAACGGCGTCCGCGCCCTCAAGGAGCGCTACGACCGCGTCCGCGTGCACGACAAGGGAAAGCGGTTCAACACCGACCTGCTCGAGGCCGTCGAGCTCGGCTTCCTCCTCGAGATGGCCGAAGTGACCGTCGCCGGTGCGCTGAATCGCAAGGAGTCGCGCGGCGGTCACGCTCGCGAGGACTACCCGAAGCGCAACGACGAGGAATATATGGTCCACACCATGGCGTACAAGAAGGGCCAAGGCCTGCTCGCGGAGATCGAGCTCGACTACAAGCCCGTCGTTCAGACCCGCTACGAGCCGATGGAGCGTAAGTACTGATGACTGCCACCCTGGAGAACCCGGCCAGCACCGAGCCGCCGCTGCCGCCCGTCCCCGACGAGGCGACGATGGTGACGCTCAAGATCTACCGTTTCAACCCGGAGGATCCCGACGCGCAGGGCTTCGAGAGCTTCCGCGTCCCGGCGCTCCCGACCGACCGGCTGCTGAACCTGCTGCTGTACGTGAAGGGCTACCTGGACGGCTCGTTCACGTTCCGCCGCAGTTGCGCGCACGGCGTGTGCGGCAGTGACGCGATGCGGATCAACGGCGTCAACCGCCTGGCCTGCAAGCTGCTGATGAAGGACCTGCTCCCGAAGGACAAGTCCAAGGAGATCACCATTACCATCGAGCCCATCAAGGGCCTCCCGGTGGAGAAGGACCTGGTGGTCGACATGGAGCCGTTCTTCGACGCGTACCGCGCGATCAAGCCGTTCCTGATCACCACCGGCAACGAGCCGACCAAGGAGCGTCTGCAGTCGGCCAAGGACCGCGCTCGTTTCGATGACACCACCAAGTGCATCCTGTGCGCCTGCTGCACCACCAGCTGCCCGGTGTTCTGGAACGAGGGCTCGTACTACGGTCCGGCCGCGATCGTGAACGCGCACCGCTTCATCTTCGACAGCCGCGACGAGGCCGCCGGTGAGCGTCTGGACATCCTCAACGACATGGACGGGGTGTGGCGCTGCCGCACCACGTTCAACTGCACCGACGCGTGCCCCCGCGGCATCCAGGTGACCCAGGCGATCCAAGAGGTCAAACGGGCCCTGATGTTCTCGCGGTCGTAACCCCCACAAACCAACTCTGCAGCCCCGACCGAGGTGGGCTGGATCGCCGTCACACGGCAGTCCAGCCCACCTCGTCGTCTTGTCCGGGGCCTGCCGAGGCGAGTCCTGCTTCTGCAGGTATGTGTGATCTGCCGAGTGCCGCTAGACTCATCGCCGATGAACAGCTCTCCGCTCCGCGCCCGCCCGTCACGATCGACGCGGCGCGCCGTCGCGGGTCTGGTGCTGGCCTCGCTACTGCTGGGCGCCACCGCCACCGCCGGGCCGGCGAGCGCCGATCCCGGCGTCGCACCGACGGCGATCCTGACCACCCCGGTGACCGACGACTGCCCACACAAGACGCACACGCCGCCGGCCGTCGACGACTCCGAGACCGTGGCCCCGGGCAGCACCACGCCCACTCCCCTGCCCGTTCCCGACAAACCGGCCGGCGGCGACAAGCTCGCGGGGTGCGGCGTCGTCGCCGATCCGGCAGCCGGCGAGGTCCCGCACGGGCTCACCTCGGCGGGCTGGCTGATCGCCGACCTGGACTCCGGCAAGATCATCGCCGCCAAGGATCCGCACGGCCGGTACCGCCCGGCGTCGACCATCAAAGTGCTGCTGGCGCTGACCGCACTGGAAGAGCTCGACCTGAAGAAGACGGTCATCGGCACCCACGACGACTACGCCACCGAAGGCGACTCGTGCGGGATGGGCCCGGAGGGCGAGTACACGGTCCGCGAGCTGCTGACCGGCCTGCTGATGGTCTCCGGCAACGACTGCGCCAACGCCCTGGCCCGCGCCCTCGGCGGCAAAGACGAGGCGCTGAAGAAGATGAACGCCAAAGCGGCGTCGCTGGGCGCCCACGACACCCGGGCGGCGAGCCCGTCCGGCCTGGACGCCGCGGGCATGTCGACGTCGCCGTTCGACGAGGCCACCATCTTCCGGGCGGCCATGCACAACGAAGAGTTCGCGAGCATCGTGAAGCTCAAGAGCTTCCATTTCCCCGGATTCCCCGCGCTGAAGGACGTGCCCGGAGACAAGGCGCACCCCGGCTACGAGATGGCCGTCCAGAATCCGCTGGTGCGCGACGACTACCCGGGAGCCCTCGGCGGCAAGACCGGCTACACCGACGACGCACTCAAGACCTACGTCGGCGCGGTCGAACGGAACGGCCGGCGTCTGATGATCGTGCAGATGTACGGCCTGTCGACCGCCGACGACCCGTACGCCGCCCAGGCCCAGCGCATGTTCGACTACGGCTTCGCCGCGGACCCGTCGATCTCGGTGGGCCAGCTCGGCGATACGGGGATCCCCGCCGGAAAGAACGTGACCCCGGAGCTGGCCACCACCGGCCACGACGAGTCGTCGGGCAGCGGCTGGACCATCGCGCTGTGGATTCTGGGCGCCCTGGCCGTCGTGGCCGCGGCGGCGGGCCTGGTAAGACGCCGACGCTGATCTACTCCCCGCGCCGCCAGAGCCAGCCGAACACGCCCGCGGCCGCGGCGCCCACCCCGGCGGCGGTGAGGATGGACCGCGCCTTCGCGCTCGACGACGACTCGTAGACCGGGGCGAGGAACACTTCGGTCTCCGCGGCCGGCTCCAGCTCGTCGTCGACCGTGTACTTCGCATTCGCCGGGTTCGACGCGCACCACGCCACCGCGTACAGCATGATCCGGGAAGTGAGATAGGTGAAGACCATGATGCCCAGGATCGGGCCGAACGCGGCGCCGGCGGGACTGTCCAGCACCGACCGCAGGTAGATTCCACCGACCGACTTGAGCACCTGGAAGATCACGGCGGTGATCAGCGCCGTCCAGAAGACCGCACGGATCGGCACATGCTGCATCGGAAGCTTGGCCAGCACGACCGCGAAGAACACCCACATGCCGGCCACCGACAGAAGCAGCGAACTGGACCGCAGCAGGAACGGGGCCCAGGACGAGTCACCGAGGCCGATGTGTTCCAGGACCCATTTCGGGATGGGGCCGGAGGTGAGCACGGTCAGGCCGAACGTCACGGCGAACAGCAGCCCGAGACCGACGAACAGCAGCAGGTCGATCACCTTGGACAAGATCGCGTTGCGCTCGATCCGCCCTCCCCAGATCTCGGTCAGACCGGTGCGCACCAGCGACAGCCAGCCGATTCCGGTCAGCGCCGCACTGGCCAGACCGACGACGCCGACCGTGGTGCGCGATTCGATCGCCGAGTCGATCACCTTGTTGAGCGAAGCGCCCATCTGCCCGGGGAAGTTGTCGATCACCGCATGGGTGATCTGGTCGATCAACTGGGGCTGACTGGCCAGGATGAACGCGGTGATCGCGAACGCGACCATCAGGATCGGGACCAGCGACAGGATGCCGCTGAACGTGATGGCCGCCGCGTACACGTTGCCGCGCCGCTGCGTGTAGCGCTCTTGCATGCCGAGAATCCGGACGAGTGGAGTCCACGTCGTGCTGATGTGCTGCCAGAAGGCGGTGATCCGCGCGATGAGTTCTTTGATCCGGTCCACCACGCTGCTCACCGGGACACCTATGCTTTCGTCGCCGCCAGAAAGCCGACTTTGTCGTATACGTCGGCCAAGGTCTCAGACGCTACCTCACGGGCGCGCTGGGCTCCGGAGGCGAGGATGCCGTCGAGGTATCCCGGGTCGGCGAGCAGTTCGTCGACCTTGCCGCGCAGCGGCGTCACGAACTCGGTGAGGATGTCGGCGGTCTCCACCTTGAGATGGCCGTACTGCTTGCCCTCGTACGACGCGACGATCTCGTCCATCGGCCGTCCGGTGAGCGCCGCCTGAATGGTGAGCAGGTTCGACACGCCGGGCTTGTTCTCACGGTCGAACGCGACGACGGTGTCGGTGTCGGTGACCGCCGACTTGATCTTCTTGGCCGACTTCTTCGGGTCGTCGAGCAGGTTGATCAGGCCCTTGTCCGACTCCGCCGACTTGCTCATCTTGGCCGTCGGATTCTGCAGGTCGTAGATCTTGGCGAAGTCGGCGACGATGTGCGCCTTCGGCACGGTCAGAGTCTGGCCGAAGCGCTTGTTGAAGCGCTGCGCGAGGTCGCGGGTCAATTCCAGATGCTGACGCTGGTCCTCGCCGACGGGCACCGAGTCGACCTGGAAGGCCAGGATGTCGGCGGCCATCAGGATCGGGTAGGTGAACAGGCCGACGCTGGCGGCGTCCTGTCCGGCCTTGGCGGACTTGTCCTTGAACTGCGTCATCCGGCTGGCTTCGCCGAATCCGGTGAGGCAACTCAGCACCCAGGTGAGCTGCGTGATCTCGGGGACGTGCGACTGCACGTAGATCGTCGCGCGTTCGGGGTCGACGCCGACCGCCAGCAGCTGTGCGACGCTGCGCCGAGTCCGCTCGCGCAGAGCCTCCGGATCGAACGACGCGGTGATCGCGTGCAGGTCGGGAATGAAGTAGAACGCCTCGTCGAACTCGTCCTGCAGCGCGACCCACTGTCGTACGGCCCCCAGGTAGTTGCCGAGGTGAAAGGAGTCGCTGGTGGGCTGGATCCCGGAGAGGACCCGGCGCGGACCCGTCGGGGCTGCGGTGGAGTCGGTCATGGCTTCGATTCTCTCACTCGCTCCCCTTGCGCTGTCGACGGGTTATCTCACCCGAAGACCGCGGTCACCGGAGCATGGTCGGACCAGCGCAGGTTGTAGGCGTCGGCCCGATCGACCCACACCTTCACGGTGCGCCCGGCGAGTTCCGGCGTCACCAGGTGGTAGTCGATGCGCCAGCCCGAGTCGTTGTCGAAGGCCTTGCCGCGCCACGACCACCACGCGTAGGGACCGGCGACGTCGCCGTGGTGCTCACGGGCGACGTCGACCCAGCCCGACGACAGTCGCGCGGCCACCCATTCGCGCTCGTGCGGCAAGAACCCGGCGTTCTTGACGTTGCCCTTCCAGTTCTTGATGTCACGCTCGTCGGGGGCGATGTTCCAGTCGCCTGCGACGACGACGTGCCGTCCCGATGCGATCGCCGAATCGAGGTACGGCCCGAAGCTGTCGAGGAAGCGCAGCTTCTCGTGGTACTTGGCG
This sequence comes from Gordonia sp. (in: high G+C Gram-positive bacteria), assembly GCA_047605365.1. Taxonomy (GTDB): domain Bacteria; phylum Actinomycetota; class Actinomycetes; order Mycobacteriales; family Mycobacteriaceae; genus Gordonia. The sequence continues at coordinate 629 of JASGFV010000055.1, read as the reverse complement.
GCTTCCTTCTCGTCGTCGCTGAGCGCGGCGCCGGTCGGCAGGTAGAGGCTCGCGGCGGTCACCGTCTCGCCGTCGTGGTCGAAGTCGGCTTCCAGGTAGCGGCCGAGTTCGTCGAACTCGGCGTCGCCGTATCCGATGCGGACGGCTGTCGGCTCGCTGCGCGACAGTACGCCGACGCCGGCGCGGCCCTTGACCGCCGACTCGCTCATCACCAGGTGCCAGCCGTCGTCGAGCGCAGGGGCGAGCGCCTTGCGGGTGAGCGCCTCGCTGGCGCGCACCTCCTGCATCAGCACCACGTCCGGCTGCGCTTGGCTAAGCCACGGGAGCATGCCGAGGTTCTCTTCGGAGCGATGTTTGACGGCGGCCCGGATGCCGTTGACGTTGACGGTGGCGATGCGCAGTTCAGTCACGGAAGGCACCTTATCGGGCGGCTGCGACAGTCCGGCCGCGGCCGCGCAGCGACCATCCGCGCGCGGCGAGGACGGTCACCGCGAACACCGCGACGCCGCCGAGCGCCAGCGCGGCGCCCACGAACGACGGCGCGCGGTAGGAGTACCCGGCCGCGATCACCAGGCCGCCCAGCCAGGCGCCGATCGCATTGGCGACGTTGAGCGCCGAATGGTTGAGCG